>NZ_MTBE01000023.1:0-70212 GCF_002916785.1 Diaphorobacter sp. LR2014-1
GCCACCGGAGATGCTGCTCAAGGCCTTGCTGCTGCAGATCCTGTTCTCCATCCGCAGCGAGCGCCAGTTGGTCGAAGCGATCAACTACAACCTGCTGTACCGCTGGTTCGTGGGCCTGAACATCGAAGACAAGGTCTGGGACCACTCCACTTTCAGCGCCAACCGCGAACGTCTGTTCAACGAAGACCTCGCCCGCGCCTTCTTCGAGCGCGTCAAGCTCAGTGCCCAGTGGGGCAAGCTCGCCAGCGACGAGCACTTCAGCGTGGACGGCACGCTCATTGACGCCTGGGCCTCGCACAAGAGCTTCAAGCGCAAAGACGACGACAGCGGCACGCCGCCTGGGCGCAACCCCGAGGTGGACTTCAAGGGGCAGGAGCGCTGCAACGACACCCACGAGAGCACCACGGACGCCGATGCCCGGCTGTTCAAGAAGAGCCAGGGCGACAAATCCCGCCTGTGCCACATGGGGCACATCCTCATGGAGAACCGCAACGGGCTGATCGTGGATGTCGAGATCACCCACGCCAGCGGCACGGCCGAGCGCGAGGCGGCGCTGGCCATGTTGGAGCGTCGGGGCAACAGGAACAAACGGGCCACGGTCGGTGCCGACAAGGGCTACGACAGCAAGGCCTTCATCAAAGGCTGCAGAAAGCTCAAAGTCACGCCCCACGTGGCGGCCAAGGACAAACACTCGGCGGTGGATGCGCGAGTGACACGGCACGAGGGCTACAAGACCAGCCTGAAGGTGCGCAAGCGCATCGAAGAGGCCTTTGGCTGGATCAAGACCGTCGGTGGTCTGGCAAAGACCAAGCTGATCGGTCAGGCCAAGCTCACGGGCCAGGCGCTGCTGTGCTTTGCCACCTACAACCTTGTGCGAATGGGCAGCATCGGCGGCTGGTGGGACGCGCATCATGCGTGAGCCCAGGGATACGTGCGCCCGAAATGGGCGGGAGGGCCTGCAAACCGGCCAGATGGGCCGTTGCAATCGCTGCGCAGACGCGTCTGGGCAGCTCGTGTCTTCGCACTCAGCGTCCCTGATGCGTTCGAAAAGCACTTTTTCAACGGCCTGCTAGGGCCTGTGAACACTATGGAAGGGGATCGCATTGCCTCGCAAAGAAGGTGGATGCCAGGCGCTTGCGCGCCGCAAGGCTCGTGCCTTGCCAGCGCGGGCAACGCCGCAGACGGCCCCTTTGCGAGGCAACCCGAAGGGAAGCTCATGACAGCCCCCTCGGTGTTGCGTTCCTTGTGCGTGCGGGCGCACGCACTGCGTCACGCGCCTTGATGGGCAGGCTGTCATGAGCTTCGCGACTCCTTCCATCACAGGCCCTAGCGGCACGCCACGCGGGCTGCAGGCGCCTACACTCGGCCCATGCTGCGCTGGCTTCTCGTCGTCTTCCTCGCCCTGGTGCTCATCAACGGGCTCACCCCCTGGCTGCGCCGCCTGGGGCTGGGCCGGCTGCCGGGGGATTTTCAGTTCCGCCTCTTCGGGCGCGACTGGTTCATCCCGCTGGCCAGCACCGTGCTGCTGAGCTTCCTGCTCAGCCTAGCGGTCAAATGGTTGTGAGCCTTTTATGGCGCTAGCCCTTGCTGGACAAGCGCGGCAGCTATCAATTGAGATAAACGTTTTTGCCCTACAGCCGAGGCGGCCGCGGTTGCGCCATGATGGGCCCCATGCCGCAGCAACCTCCTACCTCCCAGTCGCCGGGCCTGCATGCCGGCGTGGACATTGGCGGCACCAAGGTGGCCGTGTGCCTGGCGGACCCTGCCAACGGCAGCGGGCCGCCGGTGTTGCTCACGCGCGTGGCGGAGCCCACCGCCAAGACCGGTGCGCCGGATGCGCTGGCCCAGCAGGTGCTGCGGCTGCTGGATGCCGCCTGCACGCAGCAGGGCATCAAGCGTTCGGACTTGGCGGGTGTGGGCGTGGCGTCCTGCGGGCCGTTCGTGCGGCATGCGGGCATGGTCGAAGTGGTCAACCCCAACATCTGCGGAGGGCTCGCCGGTGCGCCGCGCGGCCTGGGCAACGACTGGACCCGGGTGCCGCTGCAGGCGCCCTTGGCGCAGGCGCTGGGCGCAGACCGCGTGCATGTTGCCAACGATGCCGTCGCCGCGCTGCAGGCCGAGCGGCTGTGGGGAGCGCTGCGGGGGGAGGACGATTGCGCCTACGTGACCTGGAGCACCGGCATCGGCGTCGGCCTGTGCGTGGACGGCTGCGTGCTGCGCGGCAAGAACGGCAACGCGGGCCATGCCGGCCACAGCTACGTGGGCGACCCCGACGCGGGCAGCGACGTGGCGCTGTGCGGCTGCGGCAACCAGGGCGATGTGGAGTCGCTCGTCGCGGGCAGTGCGCTGCCGCGCCGACTGGGCCGGGAGGCGCCCGCGCTGATGGCGGCGGCGGACGCGGGTGACGCTGCCGCGCTGGCCGAAGTGCAGGCGCTGTGCGTGCTGATGGGACGGCTGCTGTACAACCTGGTGGCCACGTTGGACCTGCGGCGCATCAGCCTGGGCGGTGCCGTGTTCCTGCACCACCAGGCGCTGCTGCTGCCGCTGCTGCGTGCGCAGCTGGCGCGCTACTTCCCCGCGCTCACCGCCGGGGTAGAGCTGGTGCCTGCGGGGCTGGGCGCCCATGTGGGCGACTACGCGGCGTTGGCTCTGCTGCAGCAACCCGGTTGAACTCAGCGGTTGGCCTTGACCGGCTGGGGCGTGGCGGGGCCGCTGCGCGCAGGACGCGTGCACCCAGACAACCCTCAAGTGGCTGCCACGGCCCCTGCCGGCGCGGTGACCGGCGGTGCAGCCTCGTCGCGCAGCGCCTGCAGGAAGCTGTTGCGCCACCAGTGCACGTCCTGGCGCTGGATGCGTTCCATGAGCCGTTCATGGCGCCACTGGCGCTCGGACAGCGGCATGCGCAGCGCGGTCTGGATCGCGTCGGCCATGCCCTGGGTGTCGTAGGGGTTGACCAGCAAGGCCTCCTTGAGTTGCTCGGCCGCGCCGGCAAAGCGCGACAGCACCAGCACGCCCGGGTCCTCGGGCTCTTGCGCCACCACGTATTCCTTGGCCACCAGGTTCATGCCGTCGCGCAGCGGCGTGACCAGCCCCACGCGTGCCGCGCGGCACAGGCCGGGCACGCGCTTGCGGGCGACGGTGCGGTGGATGTAGCGCAGCGGCATCCAGTCCAGATCGCCATAGTCGCCGTTGATGGCGCCGCACAGGCCCTCCAGCTCCTGGCGCAGGTCGGCATAGGCGTGCACGTCGTCGCGCGAGGGCGAGGCGATCATCACCAGCGTGGCGCTGTGTTCGTTCTCGGGGTAGCGTTCCAGCAGCTGGCGGAAGGCGCGCACGCGGTGCGGGATGCCCTTGGAGTAGTCCAGCCGGTCAATGCCCAGCAGCAGCTGGCGGCGTGAATACTCCGCGCGCAGGGCTTCGCAGGTATGCACGGCGTCTGGTGCGCGGCCCAGGCGCTGGAACTCCTGCACATCGATGCCGATGGGGAAGGCCGCCACGCGCACGGTGGCGTTGAAGGCGCGCAGGCGCTGCCCGTCCAGCTCTTGCGCATGGGCTTCGTTGACCATGTAGCGTGTGAAGTGGACGACGTCGGCCTCGCTTTGCAGGCCCACCAGGTCGTAGGCAAAGAACGAACGCATCAGCCACTCGTGTTGCGGCAGCGCTGCGAGGATGAGCGGCGGGGGAACGGGCACATGCAGGAAAAATCCGATGCGCTGGCGGCAACCCAGCGCACGCAGCTCCGCCGCCAGCGGGACCAGGTGGTAGTCGTGCACCCAGATCACGTCGTCCTCGCGCAGCAGCGGCAGCAGCTTGCGCGCGAACATCTGGTTCACGCGGCGGTAGCCCTCGCTGTAATTGGCGCTGAAGTCGGCCAGGTCCAGCCGGTAGTGCAGCACCGGCCACAGCACGCTGTTGGCGTAGCCCTGGTAATAGGCCGCGTGGTCCGCCTGGCACAGGTCCACGGTGGCCAGGGTCACGTTGCCGGCCTGGTGTGTTTGCAGCGCACCTTCGCCGGGTGTGCCGTCCGGGGTGACGGTGCCGCTCCAGCCGAACCACAGGCCGCCCGTGCGTGCCAGCGCGTCGCCCAGGGCCACGGCCAGGCCACCGGCAGCGCTCTTGCGCGGGTCGGCCAGGCGGTTGGAGATGACGACGAGTCGGCTCATGCAGGAAGGCTCCAGGTCAGATCACGCTGTCCCAGGGGGCGGACAGCCGCATGGCGGCATTGATGATGCCCACCATGGAATAGGTTTGAGGGAAGTTGCCCCACATCTCGCCCGTGGCGGCGTGGGTGTCTTCGGACAGCAGGCCCAACGGGTTGCGCACGGCCAGCATGGCCTCGAAGATCTCCTGCGCCTGCTCGCGCCGGCCGGTGCGCGCCAGCGCGTCGATGCGCCAGAAGGTGCAGATGTTGAACGCGGTCTCGGGCTTGCCGAAATCGTCCGCGGCCTCGTAGCGGCGCATGAAGGGGCCGTCGCACAGCGTGTGTTCCATGGCGTCCAGCGTGCTCACGAAGCGCGGGTCGGTGGGGTGGATCAGACCCACCTCGGCCATCAGCAGCACGCTGGCGTCCAGTTCGCTGCCGCCAAAGCTCTCGGCAAACACCTGGCGCTGGGCGTGCCACGAGCGCTCGAGGATTTCGCCATGCATGCGCTGCGCATGCTGCTGCCAGTAATGGGCGCGCTCGGGCAGTTGGAGGGCGCGTGCGATCTTGGCCAGCCGGTCGCAGGCCGCCCAGCTCATGAGGGCTGACGAGGTGTGGATGCGCGCGCGCGTGCGCAGCTCCCACATGCCCGCGTCGGGCTTGCCGTACACCTGCACGGCCAGCTCGCCCACGCGCTCCAGGCGCTCGAACTCCGCGGCGCCGGCGGGGTGCAGCAGCCGCCGGTCGTGGAAGGACTGCGCCGCGCCCAGCACGATGTTGCCGTACACGTCGTGCTGGAAGTGCTCCGCCGCCTGGTTGCCCACGCGCACCGGGCCCATGCCGCGGTAGCCAGCCAAGTGGGGCAGGACGGATTCGGGCAGCTCGTGCTCCAGCCCGATGCCGTACAGCGGCTGAATGTGGCCGCTGCCGGTTTTGGCCACGATGTTGCCGAGCCAGCGCAGGTAGTCCTCCATGGTGCCCACTTCCGACAGGCTGTTGAGCGCGCGCACCACGAAGAACGCGTCGCGCAGCCAGCAGTAGCGGTAATCCCAGTTGCGGCCGCTGTGCGCCGATTCGGGGATGCTCGTGGTCATCGCCGCGACGATGGCGCCCGTGTCCTCGAACAGCGACATCTTCAGCGTGATGGCCGAGCGGATCACGGCCTCCTGCCACTGCAGCGGCAGATGCAGGCGCTGGGTCCAGTGCTTCCAGTACGACACGGTCTCTTGCTCATAGTGGCGTGCGGTGTCGCCAATGCCGCCGGAGAGCGTTTCGTCTGCACCGAGCAGGAAGTTGTATTCGCGCCCCGCTACAAAGGGCTCGCCCGAGAGCACGTACGCCACGGGCGCGTCGGTGTTCAGCCGCAGCGTGAAGTCGCCCCCCACGTAGCGGATGTGGTTGCTGCCGCGCGTGAGGGCGGGCAGGGCCATGCCCCAGTCGTAGCGCGGCTGTACCAGCACGCGGATGCGCGGGGCCCCGCGCACCGGTCGCACGCGGCGCACCAGCATCACGGGGCGAAAGGCGCGAGAACGTGCGAAGAAGCGCGGGCAGAAGTCGGTCACCTCCAGGCAATTGCCATGCGCGTCGGTCAGGTGCGTGCGCAGCACGGCGGTATTGGGCTCGTACCACTGCTCGCTGCGGGCGAAGTCCTCCAGCTCGATGGCGAAGCGGCTGCCATCGGGGCCGGGCTGGACCAGCGCATTGAACACCGGGTCGCCGTCAAAGCGTGGCATGCAGCTCCAGACGATGCAGGCGCGCGCATCCACCAGCGCGCTGATGGTGCAATTGCCGATCATTCCCAGCGCCAGTGACGGTGCGGCCATGGCGGTGGCGCCCACGTGAGGTGCTTTGCTCGTCATGTGATCTCCTCGCCCACGGCGTGCTGCAGCCATTGGCGTACGGCAGCAGGTGTGGCCAGCCGCGCGTGGGCGCGCGTCGCGCCTTCGCCCACCTTGATGCCCAGGCCCCCCAGCGACTGCGCGGCGGCAAAGCCGGCTTCGTCCGTCACGTCGTCACCCACGAACAGCGGCGCGCGCCCGGCGAAGGGAGCCAGGCGCATGAAGTCCGTGATCGCGCGGCCCTTGTCCGGCCCCACGGGCTTGACCTCGTACACGAACTTGCCGTGCAGCAACTCGGCCCCCGGCACCTCGCGCAGCGCCTGTGTGATCGCCTGCAGGCACAGCGCCTGCAGTTGCGGCGCCTGTCGGTAGTGCAGCGCCAGGCCGGCGCTCTTGGCCTCCAGCAGCAGCTCGGGGTGCTGCGCCATCAGCGGGCGCAGCGCGGCCAGCAGCGGCTGCAGTGGCAGCACCGGCAGGCCGCCGCTGCGCCCGTTGCCCAGGCGGTAATGCGCGCCATGCTCGCAGGCCACGGGTAGGCGCAACGGGTCCAAAAAATGGTCGATATCGGCCATGGTGCGGCCGGTGACGATGGCCAGCGCCCCCTCCAGCCGCACATGCAGTGCTTGCAGGCAGTCCACCACGCCGGGCGGCAGCTGCACGGCATGCGGCTGTGCGGCAATGTCGGCCAGCGTGCCGTCGAAGTCGAGGAACAGGGCGTGGCGGGAAGTCGGCAGAGGCGGCGTGGGCATCGCCCGCAACCTTAACCCTGCACGCGCGCGGCCACTGTAGGCCGGCTACCCGCAGGGCCGTAGGCATTGAAAACCTGGCCCCTTACCCGCAATTGCCTGGTTTCGCCAACCCCCGCGAGGTCCTCCATGAGCTCCCCCGAAGCACTGCATGTCGTCTGCCCCCACTGCCACACCACCAACCGCGTGCAGGCCGCGCAACTGGGCAGTGCGCCCGACTGCGGCAGCTGCCATCGGCCACTGTTCACGGGCGAACCGCTGGCGCTGGATGCGGCCAGCTTCGACCGGCATGTGGCGCGCAGCCACCTGCCGGTGGTGGTGGACTTCTGGGCGCCGTGGTGCGGCCCCTGCCGCCAGATGGCGCCAGCCTTCGCACAGGCTGCGCGCGAGTTGGAGCCGCGCATGCGGCTGGCCAAGCTGGATACCGAGGCGCACCCCGCGATCGCGGCGCGCTACGGCATCCGCAGCATCCCGACGATGATCCTGTTTCGCGGCGGACAGGAGGCAGCGCGCATCTCCGGCGCGCTGGGCGCGGCCGATATCGCGCGCTGGGTGCAGTCGGTGTAAGGCGCTGCGGAACCAACCCTCGTGTGGCGCTCGCCCCTGTTGTGGGGCCGCGGCGCTAACGATTCGCCATACGAATGGCTGTTGCTGCGTACCCGCAGCCAATCCTCACCGGGAATCCTCACCGGGGCCAGGCACCACAGGTGCTCAGCCAGCGTTGCCCCGAGGTTCTGGGGCAGGCTGCGCGGTGGCGTGAAGCCAGTCGGCCACGGCCTGTACGCGGGCGGCGTGAATCATCTCGCCCACCTTGGGGCCGCTCAGGCCCAGTTGCGCAGCGTGCGCAGCCACGCTGCTGGTGGTGACCGACTGCACGGCCGCGAGCGCGGCGTTGATGCGCGCGCGCTGCGGGTAGGGCCGATCGGCAAAACCCAGGCGTCCGCGCGCATCGCATTCACAGGCCAGCAGGATCTCGTCCAGCCGCGCGGGTTTGCGGATGGCGTCGCAGCGCTCCAGCAGGCGCACCAGCGCGGCAGCGCCCAGGTCGCCGCTGCGGTGGATGTTGCCGTGCTCGCGCGCCACCACGTCGGCCAGTTCGCGGCATTCCACCGGCACGCGCAAGCGTTCGCACACGGCCTTGAGCAGCCGCGCGCTGCGCTGCTCATGGCCGATATGGCGCGGCAGCACGTCGTGCGGCGTGGTGCCTTTTCCCAAGTCGTGCGTGAGGCAGGCGAAGCGCACGGCGAGCGGGGCCTGCAAATGGGCTGCCATGTCCAGCACCATCATCAGGTGCACGCCGGTGTCCACTTCGGGGTGGTATTCGGGGCGCTGGGGTACGCCCCACAGGCGCTCGACCTCGGGGAGCACCACGGCCAGCGCGCCGCAGTCGCGCAGCACGTCGAACATGCGCGAGGGCTGCGGCTCCATGAGCCCGCGCGCCAGCTCCTGCCACACGCGCTCGGGCACCAGGTGGTCGGCCTCGCCGTCGTGCACCATCTCGCGCATGAGCTGCATCGTCTCGGGCGCCACGGTGAAGTCGGTGAAACGCGCCGCAAAGCGCGCCACGCGCAGGATGCGCACCGGGTCCTCGCGGAAGGAGTCGGTCACATGGCGCAGTACCCGCGCCTGCAGGTCGCGCGCGCCGCCATAAGGGTCAAACAGGTCTCCAGCGCCCGTCCAGTCAGCGCTGGCAGCTATTGCATTGATAGTAAGGTCGCGCCGTGACAGGTCTTCTTCCAGTGTCACGTCGGGCGACGTCTGCACCACGAAGCCGCGGTAGCCGCGCCCGCTCTTGCGCTCGGTGCGCGCCAGCGCGTATTCCTCGCGCGTCTCGGGGTGGAGGAAGACGGGGAAGTCGCGCCCCACGGGCAGGTAGCCGCGTGCCACCATGTCGTCGGGCGTGGCGCCGACGACGACCCAGTCGTGGTCATTGACGGGGCGGCCCAACAGCCGGTCGCGCACGGCGCCGCCCACCATGTAAATCTGCATGGGGGCAGTGTATTCAACCTGGAATCGGTCGCTGTCCGCACGTCATCGCCAGGACTGCCGCCCCGCTGGACGAGGCAGGGCGCAGGTGGCAGTAGCCGAAGCATTCTTCGCTGCGCAGATCGTCCTCGTCGATGCCGGCGTCGTCCGCCGCGCGCAGCGTGCGACCACGGCCGGTTTGCAGGCGCAACCCGCAGGCTTGTCCAGGTGAAAAGCCATGGCGCCGCTCGGCCAGCGGGACGCGGGCACGCAGGTGGGTGGGTGTCGTCGGCCGTGGTGCAGGCCTTTCGGCGCGTTGGCCTGACTGGTGGTTACGCCACCTCTACAACCAGGTGGGGGTTGAACCGCGCGTTCTCCACCTGCCCATCCTTGGCATAGCCGCGCGGGTTGCACAGCACGCGTGTGCCGTGCAGCCGGTAGTCGAAGCTGTCGTGCGTGTGCCCATGCACCCACAGCCGCGCGCCGCTGCCCTCGACCAGGGCCTGTGCGTCGGACACGAAGGCGGCGTTGATGGGCGAACCCGCAAAGCGCGGGTGGATGCTGTGTGGCGAAGGCGCGTGGTGGGTGACGACCACGGTGGGGCCGGCAAAGGGCTGGGCGAGTTCGCGCGCCAGCCAGCGTGCGTTGGCGTCGAACAGGTCGGCCGCGTGCTGGGGCGTGAAGAGCGCCCCGCCGTCTGCGCCACCCGCGCGTATGCGGCTGAAGTCGCGCATGAACTGCTGGGCCTGGGCCATGGCCTCGGTGCGGGCGGCGCCATCGCCGGCCACGCGGAAGTCGCTCCACAGGGTGCTGCCGATGAAGCGCACGCCCTGCAGCACCAGGCTGCGGTTGTCCAGCAGGTGCACGGGACTGCCCTCGCACAGACGGCGCAGCTCTTGCACGGTGTCCTGCAGGCTGGAGCCGTAGAACTCGTGGTTGCCCGGCACGTACAGCACCGGCTTGGCGAAGCCCTGCGCCCAGGCCACGGCGGCCGCGGGGCGGGCAATGTCGCCCGCGAGGATCACCACATCCGCGTCGGTGCGCGGGTGCTCCATGCCCTGCACGCCCAGGTGCAGGTCGGACAGGATGTGCAGTTTCATGGCAACGCGCCGGCGGGCTAGCCGCGCCGCGCGCGGTAGGGCTCGTCGAACGGCACGAAGTCCTGCTCGGCCAGTGCGCCGTCGATCCAGGCCTTCACGCCCGGCAACTGCTGCACGCGCTGCACATAGGCGGTGATGTGTTCAGGCACGGGCAGGGCAAAGGTGGCCAGACGCATGCACACCGGCGCATAGAACGCGTCGGCAATGCTGAACTGGCCGAACAGCATGGGGCCGCCGTGCTGGTCCAGCAGCTCGCTCCACATGTCGATCAGGCGCTGCACGTCGGCGCGCACGGCGGGCTGGTCGCGCCACACGATCTCGCCCACTTCGGGCAGGCGGGCCTCGATGTTCATGCCGCAGTGGCTGCGCAGCGCGCCGAAGCCACTGTGCATCTCGGCCACCACGCTGCGGGCGCGGGCGCGCGCGGCCTTGTCCTGGGGCCACAGGTGCTTGTCGGGGTACTGCTCGGCCAGGTATTCGGCGATGGCCAGGCTGTCCCAGACGGTGATGTCCCCATCCACCAGCACGGGCACCTTGGCCACGGGGGTGACGGCCTTGAGCTGGCGCTTGAACTGCGAATTGGCATCGAAGCTGTCAAAGCGCACGGGCACTTCCTCGAACGCGATGCCGGCCTGGCGCAGCAGCACCCAGGGGCGCATCGACCAGGAGGAATAGTTCTTGTTGCCGATGTAGAGCTGGAGCATGGAGGGGTTCCTTGATGCTGTGGTGCTACGTTAAAAAGAGCTGCTCGCGCCCGTAATCACAGGGTTTGAGCTCGTTATTTGCTTGAAAGCACCGGATGCCAAGCGCAAGCCGCTCTTGTTTTTGAAGCGTCAAACCGGCCAGACCACGCCGTTGTCGTTGAGTATGGCGTCCAGCGGCAGATCGTGTGCCTCGGGCTCGAAGTCGTCCAGGTAGCCGTGGGTGAACCCCAGGCCCACGGTGGCGGGGCGGGGCTGCAGCGCAGCCAGCGTGCGGTCGTAGAAGCCCCCGCCGTAGCCCAGGCGGTAGCCGCCCGGGCCGTAGCCCACGCAGGGCACGAACAGCAGCGTGGGGTGGATGAGCTCGGTGTCCTTGGGCTTGGGGATGCCGTAGGCGTCTTCCTCCATGGGGCAGCCGGGATACCAGGCGTGGAAGGTGAGCGTCTTGTGCACCTTGTCCACCACGGGCAGGCCGATGCGGCGCAGCTGGGGCTCGTCCAGCAACTCGCCATCTTCCTTCCAGCGGTGCAGCGCGGGCAGCGGATCGAACTCACCCTTGATCGGCCAGTAGGCGCCGATGATGGTGTCCGGGCGGTCCACCAGCCAGATGCGCATCACGCGTTGCAACTGGTCGGCGCGCTGCAGGCGGTCCGGCAGATTCAGGCGCTGTTCTACCAATGCGCGGCGCAGGGCTGCTTTGTCCATCACATAATCCCCCAATGCTTTGGATGAAGATTCTGACACCGCTGATCGCCGGCGCTGCCCTGGCCACCGCCGCGCCGTGGGCCGGGGCGCAAAACCGCGGCGATGACACCGTCCTGGAGATGCAAAAGGCCTTCCGCAAGGGCGACAAGCAGCGGCTTGCCGCGCTGCTGCCGGGCGCGCGCGGCCATGCCCTGGAGCCCTGGGCCGCGTACTGGGAACTGCGTGCGCGGCTGGAGGAGGCCCAGCCCTCCGAAGTGACCGCCTTCCTGCAGCGCTGGGCGGGCACCTACCAGGAAGACCGTCTGCGCAACGACTGGCTGCTGCTGCTGGGCCAACGCCGCGACTGGGACCAGTTCGCAGAATTTCACCCGCAGTTCCGCATGGGCGATGACCGCGAGGTGCATTGCTACGCGCTCGCGATCGAGCAGATCAAGGGCACGGCCGCCGAGAGTGCCGGCGCTGAGATGCTGCGCCACTGGTATGCGCTGCGCGAGCTGGACGACGGCTGCTCCAGTGCCGCCGCCGAGATGCTGGCCGCCAAGAAAATCAAGCCCCTGGACGTGTGGCGCAAGGCGCGTCTGGGCGCAGAGGCCAACCGCCTGCGCGTGGTGCGCAAGGCGGTGGAAATCGTCGCGCCCGATGCGCTGCCGCAACTGCGCGAGGCGCTGGATTCGCCCACCAAGTACCTCACGGGCCGCGCCACGGCGCGTGGCAAGGAGCGTCAGGAACTGGTGGTGCTGGCGCTGACCCGCATGGCCATGAGCGATGTCGCCAACGCCGCCAGCCTGCTGGACAGCAAATGGGGGCCGCACCTGTCGGCCGAGGAGCGCAACTGGCTCTGGGGCCTGATCGGCAAGCAGGCCGCCACGGCGCTGTCGCCCGATGCGCTAAGCTACTACGCCAACGTGGGCCGCGACGCCGACCTGACCGACGACATGCTGGCATGGCGCACGCGCGCCGCGCTGCGGGCCGGGCAATGGAAGCTGGTGGGCCGCAGCATCGATGCCATGAGCCCCGCGGCGCGCCAGGAAAGCGTCTGGACGTACTGGAAGGCGCGCGCCCTCATGGCCAACCGCCCCGGCGACGAGGATCGCGCGGCCGCGCGCCAGCTGTATGCGCGCATCGCCGGCACCACGGGTTTTTATGAACAGCTGGCGCTGGAGGAGCTGGGCGAGCGCGTCACGCCGCCCCCGGCGCCCGCACCGCTGACCGAGGAAGAAAAAGCCACCGCGCGCGCCAACCCCGGCCTGAACCGTGCGCTGTACGCCATCCTGATGGGCCTGCGCAGCGAAGGCGTGCGCGAGTGGAACTACACCACCAACCTGCACACCCCTGGCGGCATGGGCGAGCGCGAGCTGCTGGCGGCGGCCGACTTCGCCTGCCAGCGCGAGGTGTGGGACCGCTGCATCAACACCAGCGAGCGCACCAAGGGCGTGATCGACGCGGCGCAGCGCTTTCCGATGCCGTTCCGCTCCGCCGTGGTGGAGCGCGCGCGGGGCATCGGGCTGGACCCGGCCTATGTCTATGGCCTGATCCGCCAGGAAAGCCGCTTCATCATGGATGCCCGCTCGGGCGTGGGCGCGTCGGGCCTGATGCAGGTGATGCCCGCCACCGCGCGCTGGACGGCGCGCAAGATCGGCCTGGAGGGCTTCTCCCCCCAGCAGCTCTACGACCGCGACACCAACATCACCATCGGCACCGCCTATCTGAAGCTGGCGCTGGACGACTTCGACGGTTCCATGCCCCTGGCGGCGGCAGCCTACAACGCCGGTCCGGGCCGCCCGCGCAACTGGCGCAACGGCCCGGTGCTGGACGCGGCCATCTGGGCCGAGAACGTGCCCTTCAGCGAGACGCGCGACTATGTGAAGAAGGTGCTGGCCAACACGGTGAACTACGCCGCCATCCTCACCGGCCAGCCGCAATCGCTCAAGAGCCGGCTGGGCACGGTGGGCCCGCGCGACGCGCGCGCGCCGGAGCCGAACAAGGATTTGCCTTGAATCTGCCTTGAGGGCCTGCTGCGCTATATAAAAAGGAGCTTTCAGCGCTTGCAGAGTAAGCGCTGGAGCCATTTTTCATGCCACATCGTCACCCCGCGGCGGCGCCTTGCGGCCGGTGACCATGGCGCGCACCAGGTTCTCGCGGTGCTGCAGGCAGGTCCATAGCACACCGCCCACATGCAGGGCCACGCAGGCCAGCAGGGCCCAGCCCAGGGACTGGTGCAGGTGGGCCAGCCAGCCATAGCCCCAGAACCGGTCGGTGGTGTAGAGCCAGCCGGTGAAGCCCAGCAACGCCATGATCGCCAGCAGTGCCAGCACCATCCAGGCGCCCAGCGGGTTGTGGCCGAGGTAGCGCGGCGCATGGCCCGCCAGCGCCAGGCGCGCATAGGCCAGCGTGGCCGCCGGCGTGCGCACGAACTGGGCGAAGCGCGCATAGCGGCTGCCGCCGAATCCCCACGCCACGCGCGCGGCCAGCAGGGCCAGGGCCACGTAGCCCACGCGCTCGTGCAGCGGACCGGTGTCGTCGCTGCTCCACCAGGCCACGGCCACGCACGCGGCCAGGCCCCAGTGCAGCAGGCGCACGGGCCGGTCCCACACGCGCAGCGGTGCGCCGGCGGCGCGCGCACCGTCAGTCTTGAACGCGCTCAAGCGTCTTGGGGTCGAAGAAGGCTTCCACGCGCTTGCCCTGCGGGTCTTTGCCGTAGACCTCGTAGCAGGTCTCGGTCTTTTCCATGCGGCGCACGGTCCAGCCTTCCTTCAGCAGCTTCTGCTCCAGCTCGGTGTGCGGTCGCCATTCGGCGGGGGGATGCTCGGGGCAGGTGACCTTGCCGTGGGCGAAGGCGCTGCTGGCCGAGACGGCGAGCGCCAGGGCGGCGATGTGCGAGATCCAGGATGTCATGCGGGGCTCTCTTTCTTGCCGGGAAGGAATGGGTTGCGGTGATCGTTCGCCGGTGTGCTCAGGGCCTGGCCCAGCGGCGCAGCAGGTTGTGGTACACGCCCGTGAGCTGTACCAGGCGCGGGTCGTCGGGCGCCACCAGCGGCGTGAGTTGCTGGATGGACTGGTCCAGGTCGAACAGCAGCGTGCGCTCGCCCTCGTCCTGCACCAGGCTCTCGATCCAGAAGAACGATGCCACGCGCGCCCCGCGCGTGACGGGCGTGACGCGGTGCAGGCTGCTGGAGGGGTACAGCACCATGTCGCCGGCGGCCAGCTTCACGGCCTGCACGCCGAAGGGGCCCTCCACCTCCAGCTCGCCGCCGTCGTATTCCTCGGGCTCGGCCAGGAACAGCGTGGCCGACAGGTCGGTGCGCATCTGCTGGTGGCTGCCGGGCAGGAACATGAGCGCGCTGTCCACGTGCGCGCCGTAGGTGCCGCCGTCGGCGTAGCGGTTGAACTTCGGCGGGTAGATGGTGCGCGGCAGCGCGGCGCTGATGAACAGCGGCGTGCTGCTCAGCCGGCGCAGGATGTGCTGGCCCAGGCGCTGGCAGAGTTCGCTGCCGTCGGTGATCTGCTGGTTGCGCTTGACGCTCTTGGCCAGCGTGCCGGCGGTGGCGGCGCCGTCGTCCCAGGCGGCGGCGTCCAGTTGGGCGCGAAAGTCGCGCACCTCCGTTTTGGAGAGGACCTGGTCGATGGAGATCAGCATGGTGGTTGCGGTGTGAGGCAATTGGGGGTGATGTCGCACAGCTGGGCACAGCCGGCCTGAGCCATGCAGGCGTGCAGCTCCTCGGTCAGCAGCTGCAGCATGTGGGCCACGCCCAGCGCACCCGCCACGGCCAGGGCGTACATCTGCAGGCGGCCGATGAGCACGGCGTCGGCCCCCAGGGCCAGGGCCTTGAAGGCGTCGGCGCCGCTGCGCACGCCGCCGTCCAGCAGCACGGGGTAGCCCTCGCCCACGGCGGCGCGCACGGCGGGCAGGCGATGCAGGGACGCGGGCGCGCCGTCCAGGCTGCGCCCGCCGTGGTTGGAGACGATGAGGCCGGCCGCGCCCGCCGCCTGCAGCGCGCGGGCGTCGTCGGGGTGCATGACGCCCTTGATCCATACGGGCAGGCGGGTCTCGCCCAGCAGCCAGCGCAGGTCGTCCCAGGTAGGGGCGTGGCGCATGGCGCCCTGGAAGATGCGGCTGTCGTCCGCGCCCAGTACGGGCGGCGCGGGCGGTGGGTAGGCCGCCAGGTTGGCGGGCGTGCAGTCGGCGGGCATCACAAAACCCGCCTGCAGCGCGCTGCGGCTGGCCAGCTGGATGCTGGCGTCCAGCGTGAGCACGATGGCGCGGTAGCCCGCGGCCTCGGCGCGGCGCAGCAGGGCGAGCGTGTGTTCTCGCTCGGGCTGCAGGTACAGCTGGAACCAGCGCGCGGGGCCGGCGGCACCCGCGATCGTCTCCAGCGTGCACGACGACAGCGTGCTGGCCACCAGGCAGGTGCCCGTGGCCTGGGCGGCGCGGGCGGTGGCGACTTCTGCCTCGGAGTGGGCCAGGCGCTGGTGCGCCACCGGGGCCAGCAGCAGCGGGTGGGGCAGGTCCAGCCCACCCAGCGTGAGCCGCGTGTGGCCGCCGCGCACGTCGCGCAGCAGGCGCGGCACGATGGCCCAGGCGGCGAAGGCGGCGCGGTTGGCGGCCACCGTGCGGTCCCAGCCGCAGCCGCCGGCCACATAGGCAAGACGGCCCGCGTCCATGTGCTGGGGCGCGAGCCGTTCGTAATCGATGGCGTTCCAGACGCCTGCGGGAATATGTGGTGTCATCAAATTTGATAGCTGCTAGCGCTTGTCCATCAGGCGCTAGCAGCCTATTTGATTACAAGTCCAGGTTCAACGTCAGGCGCACTGCGCGGCCGTCGCCCTTGTACAGGAAGGCGCCCGAGCGGTACACGGCGGTGTAGTAGTCCTTGTCGGTCACGTTCAGCACGTTCAGGCGCAGGTCGGCGTGCTTGTTGATGCGGTAGGACGCGAACAGGTCGTACACGCTGAACGAGGGCACTGGCTGCGAGCACATGCCGTTGGTGTAGCCGGCACCGGTGTCGGGCTGGCCGCCGCAGCGGCTGCTCTCGTAGCGCGCCACGGCGCCGAAGGAGAAGTCGCGCGTGAGCTGGTACTTGCCCTGTACGGTGAAGGAGCGGTCGGCGAAGTTGGACAGCGGGTTGCCCACGTTGGACGCCACGGCCGAGCGCAGCACCTTGGATTTCATGATCGCCGCTCCGGCTTGCAGCTGGAAGTTCTTGGTGAGATTGCCGGCCAGGCCTAGTTCGATGCCGCGCACGCGGTTCTTGCCGGTATTGAAGGTGCCTTCAGTGTCGTAGTTGGCGCCCTCCATCACGTCGTCCTTGGTGGTCTGGAACACGGCGGCGGTGGCCAGCAGCTTGTCGTCCAGCAGGTTCCACTTGGTGCCCAGCTCGATGTTCTGCGAGGTCTCGGGCTTGGCGCCGGCGGCGCTGCCGTTGTGGATCACCAGGCCGCCGTAGCCGCTGCTCGTGCCGGTGTCGGGTTCGCCGCCGTTGATGTCCTGCGCCGTGCCGTAGCTTGCATAGACCATACCCATGGGGTTGATCTTGTAGCTCACACCCAGGTGGCCGTTGAGCAGTGTGTCGTTGAAGCCGTAGTTGCCCGTGATCGCGCCCGTCTGGTTGTTGCGGGTGTCCAGCGACAGGTCGTAGTGGTCGGCGCGCAGGCCGCCGAACACGGTCCACTGGTCGGTCAGGTCCACCGTGTCCATGGCCGACAGCGCGAAGGTCTTCACGCGCCAGTCGCGTGTCCAACTGCGGCGTTCGTAGCTGCGGCCGGCCAAGTCGCCCAGGTTGCTCACGGGGTTGCCGTTCAGATCAGTGATGCACCAGCCGGCCTGCGGGCCGTTGCGGCCCGAAACGCGGCAGTTGGTGGCGCCGGTGTTGGTCACGCCGTAGTTGCCGGACTTCACCTTGTGGTCGGTGTATTCGAAGCCGAAGATGAATTCATGCTTGAGGCTGCCGATCTGCTTGTCCCAGCGCAGGTTGCTCTGGTGCGCGAAATATTTCACGTCCTGCCAGCCGGTGTGGCCGCCGTCCAGCACGCCGGCCGTGCCGATCGGGTTGTTGGCCGCGTCCAGCACCGTGCCGTTGGAGGCTCCCGTGGTGGCGTAGCGGTTGTCCGACTGGCCGTAGCGCGTCAGGCTGGTGAGTTTGAGGTCGGGCGCAAAGCGGTAGGCGATGCGCGCGGTGACCGTGTCCACGTCGGAATTCAGGAAGTCGCTGTTCTGCGCATAGACCGGCACACCCGTGGCGGGGCGGCGGTTGGGCACCGTGCCCACGAGGTAGCCGCCCAGGTCGGGATGCTTGTCCTTGGCGCGCAGGCCGTAGTAGTCCAGCGTGACGGACAGGTCTTGGTTCAGCTCCCACAGGCCCGACAGGGCCAGGCCGTCGCGGCGGCGCTGCGAGGGGCTGCGGCCCGGCACGTCCTCGCCCGAGGTCAGAGCGTTGGCGCGCAGGGCGAACTTGTCGGTGAAGCCCTTGTTCATGTCCAGCGTCACGCGGTGGTGGCTGTCGGTGCCCACGCCGGCGGACACGCGGGTGAAGTCATAGTCCAGCGTGGCCTGCTTGGTCACGGCGTTCACCGCGCCGCCCGCCGAGCCGCGGCCCGCGAAGCTGGAGTTGGGGCCCTTGGTGACCTCCACCTGCTCGATGGCGAAGCTCTCGCGCGTGGTCATGCCGGGGTCGCGCAGGCCGTCCACGAACACGTCCGAGCGCGCCTCCTGGCCGCGGATGATGTAGCGGTCGCCAAAGGCGTTGCCGTTTTCGCCCGTGCCCAGGGTGATGCCGGGCTGCGCGGCCAGGATCTGCTTGAGGTCGGTGGCGCCGGAGTCGCGGATGGCCTCGCCGGTGACCACTTGGATGGTCTGCGGCGTCTCGGCCAGCGGGCGGGTGTGGCGCGTGTCGGCGGAGGTCTTGGCCTTGTAGGGCGCGCCGACCTCGGCGTTGGGGTTGGGATCGATGGCCTGCTCCTGCACCGTCACCGTGGGCAGGGTGGTGACGGGGGCGGGCGTGGGCTGCACCTGGGCGATGGCGCTCAGCGGCAGCAGGGCTGCGGCCATGCGCAGGCTCTTGGGCTTCTTGAGAGGGGAGGAGGAGGGCATTGCTGGAAACGAGAGGTTGGAATTATTCGCTAGGGATTATTGTTGCGAATCAATCTCGTTTGCGTCAATAAGTGCAAAAATGCCTCACCCACAGTGGCGGAAACGTCAGCAGCAGTGGTGTTTTGTGGTGGTTTGGCAACAAACACACGGTTGGGCGCGCGAAGTCCCGCCAAGTCCCGCCCAGCGCGGCAAGCATTCGGCCAATGCTGGCGCATATCCCGCTGCCGGATGGCACACGGCGGCAGGGCGATCAGGCGTTGAGCAGCGCGCCGCCCTCGCGCCGGGCCGCGCCGGCGTCCACCAGTTCCTGCATCAGCTGCTCGGCCCAGACGGATGCGGTCTGCTGCGCAAAGTGTCGCTGGTGCAGCAGGCCGAAGTACGGTGTGGCCGCCAACCAGGCATGCACTTGCGCCAGCGGCGCCTGCTGCCATTCCAGCAGCTTGTACTTGAGCAGCACCTTGGCCGCGTGGCGCGCGTGTTTGACCGGGTCGGCCTCGAAACCCGCCAGCCGGCGCCGCGCCCGCGCCAGCGCGGCGGGCACGTCGCCAAACACGCTGCCGTGGCCGGGGATCACGGTGAGCGGGTTCAGCCGCTCGATCAGATCCAGCGTGGCGCCCACCTCGGCAAAGGCCTGCTCGCCGTCCAGTTCGGGGAACACCACGCCGAAGCCGTTCTCCCAGAGCGCGTCGCCCGAGATCAGCACGCGGGCGTGCGGCTCGAACAGCACCACGGCATGGGTGTCATGCCCCGGGGCTGCGTGCACCTGCCACGCGCGGTCGCCCAGCTGCACCTCGGTGCCGGGGGGCAGCACGCCGTCGGCACGAAAGCGCGGGCACTCCTGGCCGGTGGGCACGTAGCTCAGCGCCACCGGGTCCCAGTCCTGCACCTGTGCCCACTGCCCCGGGGGGATGCGGGTGGCAAGCTGCGGCCAGCGCGCCTGCAGCGCGGCATTGCCGCCGCAATGGTCGCTGTGCAGGTGGGTATTGAGCAACTGGTCCAGCACACGCCCGTCCAGCGCCGACTCCACCAGCGCCACGGTTTGCGGCGCGTGGGCGCAGTAGCCGCTGTCCACCAGCGCCGTGCAGTCGCGCCCCAACAGCAGCACGTTGTTGGCCGACAGCCAGCCGCGCTCGATGACAATGATTTCCGGTGGTAGGGCAGGTGGAACAAGCGGCATCAGCTATGAAAATTGGAGTAACCGGAGCGCGGCATCACTTGCCGTCGCGCAGCTCCCGTCGCAGGATCTTGCCCACGTTGGTCTTGGGCAGTTCGTCGCGGAATTCGATGTATTTTGGCCGCTTGTAGCCGGTCAGGTGTTCATGGCAGTAGCGCACCACGTCGTCCTCGGTCAGCGAGGGGTCGCTGCGCACCACGAACACCTTGATGGCTTCGCCCTGCTTGTCGTCGGCCACGCCCACGGCGGCGCATTCCAGCACGCCCGGGCACAGGGCCACCACCTGCTCCAGTTCGTTGGGGAAGACGTTGAAGCCGCTCACCAGGATCATGTCCTTCTTGCGGTCGATGATGCGCGTATAGCCCTCCTCGTCCATCACGCCGATGTCGCCCGTGCGCATGAAGCCGTCGGGCGTGAAGGCCTTGGCATTTTCCTCGGGTTGGTTGTAGTAGCCGGGCATCACGTTGGGGCCCTTGATGCAGATTTCGCCCGCCGAGCCGATGGGCAGGCTCGCGCCTGCGTCGTCCTTGATGGCGATGTCGATGCCCGGCAGCGGCAGGCCGATGCTGCCGCTGAAGGCGGTGCTGTTCACCGGGTTGTTGGTGCCGATGGCGCAGGTCTCGCTCATGCCCCAGCCTTCGATCATGGTGGCGCCCGTCACGGACTTCCACTGCTGGGCCGTGGCCTCGGTCGCGGCCATGCCGCCGGCCTGCGCCACGCACAGCTGCGAGAAATCCAGATGGCGGAACTGCGGGTTCTGCAGCAGTGCGTTGAACAGCGTGTTCACGGCGGGCAGCATGTGGAAGGGGCGCTTTTTCAGCACCTCCACGAACTTGGGGATGTCCCGCGGGTTCGGGATCAGCGTCAGGCGCGAGCCCTGGCGGATGGCCAGCAGGCACAGCGTGAGCGCGAAGATGTGGTACAGCGGCAGCGCGGCAATGCTGTTGGCGCGGCTCAGGTCGCCGATCTTGCCCAGCGCGGGGGTGAACCAGGCCTCGGCCTGCAGCGTCGCGGCGACGATGTTGCGCTGGGTGAGCACTGCGCCTTTGGACAGGCCCGTGGTGCCGCCCGTGTACTGCAGGAAGGCCGGCGTGTCGGGCGCGACGCGCGCCGGGGTCAGCGTGCGCCGCTCGCCCAGGGCCAGCGCGCGCTTGAAACTGATCACTTGGCGCCCGCCCGTCAGGGGCAGCTCGTACGCGGGCACCATCTTGGCCAGGTGGCGCACGGCAAAGGTGATCCAGCGTCCGTACCAGGCGCCCAGCAGGTCGCCCATGGAGGCGATCACCACGTGCTGCACGGCCGTGTGGTCGATCACCTCGGCCAGCGTGTGCGCGAAGTTCTCCAGGATGACGATGGCCGAGGCGCCCGAGTCCTTGAGCTGGTGCTCCAGCTCGCGCGCGGTGTACAGCGGGTTCACGTTCACGCACGTGTAACCCGCGCGCAGCACGGCGGCCATGGTCACCGCGAACTGCGGCACGTTGGGCAGCATGATGGCCACGCGCGCACCGGGCGCGAGACCCTGGCCCTGCAGCCACGCGCCGAGCCGGGCCGACAGGCGGTCGAGTTCGCGGTAGCTCATCCACCGATCCATGCACACCGAGAACGGGCTGTCGGCGTGGCGGTGGAAGGATTCCTCCAGCATCTGCGCCACCGAGGGGTAGGCATCGGCATCCACGTCGTGCGGCACGCCAGCGGGGTAGTTCTTGAGCCAGATTCGTTCCATGCAAGGGTCCTCGTTGCGGTATGGGGCAAGATCGCACCGATTGTGGAAGTGGCCTTCGACGCGCCATACCGGGCTTGTCCTAGTCCGGATGCCGCAGAGGTCACCCAAGCGACACACCACAACCACCACAAGGGAGCTTCATGACGAACGCGCGTTGGCAACGCTGGGCGGTGGCCGTGCATCTGCTGTTGATCGCGGGCTGGATGGCCTGGTTCTGGGGCCGTTCGCCGGCGCTGGCGCTGGCGGGCGTGGCCGCGGTCCCGCTGATGTTCCGCCTGGGCATGGCGCCGCAATTTTTCTTGATGGCCTGGGTTTGCCGGGGGGATGCGACGCCGCGTCCGCGCGCCGGGCAGTTGCTGCGCGCCTGGTGGGCCGAGTCACGCTGGGCCAGCCTGGTCTTCGGTTGGTGGCAGCCGTTCCGCCACCAGGCCGTGGCGGACTGGCTGCCACCGCGCGCGTCGGACGTGCCCGGCCCGCGCGGCGTGGTGCTGGTGCACGGCTTCCTGTGCAACCGAGGGTTCTGGACGCCCTGGCTGGCGCTGCTGCGTGCGCGCGGCCATGCCTTCGTGGCCGTGACCCTGGAGCCCGCCTTCGGCTCCATCGACGATTACTGCCGCACCATCGACGATGCCGTGCGCAGCGTGGCCGAGGCCACTGGGCGGTCGCCGCTGATCGTGGGCCACAGCATGGGTGGTCTGGCCGCACGCGCCTGGCTGCGCGCCGTGCCGGGCAGCGAGCAGCGCGTGCACCGCATCGTCACGCTGGGATCGCCGCACCACGGCACCTGGCCCGCGCGCGGCGCACGCAGCACCAATGGCCGGCAGATGCGGTTGCACGGCCCCTGGGTGCACCAGTTGGGGCAAGACGAGCCGCCGGCACGCGCCGCAGTCTTCGTGTGCTGGTACTCCAACTGCGACAACGTGGTCTATCCGCCCGCGGCAGCGATGCTGCAGGGCGCGGACAACCGCTTCATCGAGGGGGTGGCGCACGTCGAGATGGCGTTCCACCCGCGCGTGCTGCAGGACTGCCTGGCGCTGCTCGAGCAGCCCTGAGCGTGTCGGCGACGCGCTTCAGGCCGGGAGCGGCTCGCGCGCATCGGCCGCGAACTCGGGCTCGCCGCGCAGCCGTTCGTAGATCGGCGCGAAATCCTGCGCCGTGAGGTCGAACAGCTGCTCGAAGCTGTCGATCACGAAGTAGGTCTGCTGGTAGGTGTCGATCTTGTAGCGCGTGCGCATGGTGCGTTCCAGCTCCAGTGGCAGGCGCTGCGGCTCGGGGCTGTGCACGGCGTAGGGCAGTTCGCCGCGCGAGCTGAGGATGCCCGCGCCATAGGCGCGCAGCCCGCCTTGCTGGCGGATCAGGCCGAACTCGATCGTGTACCAGTACAGGCGCGAGAGCATCTCGCAGGCGCCCAGTCCCGCCGCTTTCAGGCCTCCTTCGCCATAGCGCTGCACATAGTCGGCAAACACCGGGTTGAACAGCAGCGGCACGTGGCCGAACAGGTCGTGGAACACGTCGGGCTCGACGATGTAGTCGAACTCCTGGGGCGTGCGAATCCAGTCGGTGACCGGGAATTTGCGGTTCGCCAGCAGCGAGAAGAACGGCACCTCGGGGATCAGCCCCGGCACGGCCACCAGCTCCCAGCGCGTGGCGCGGTACAGGCGCTCGTTCACGTCATCGAAGCGCGGGATGCGCTCCTTGGCGCCCAGCAGCGGCAGGGCCTGGATGAAGGCCTCGCTCGCCAGGCCCTGCAGCTGGGCCGACTGGCGCTGGTACAGGCGGTGGTAGGTGTCGTGGTCGGCGGCGGTGTAGGCCGCGAAGTTCTGCGCGCAGGTGTAATCCTCCTGCGCACGCGAATAGTCGCCGCGCGGCGGGCGGCTGGATTGTCCGTAGACGACGGGGGCTTGTCCCATGGTGCTTGTCTCCTTGTTGGAACCACGCCGTCGTCGTGCACCGCCGGCCTGGTGTGGGCCGGCGGGCGGGAGTGCAGGACGGCGTTCAGTCGATGTGGATCTTGGCGGCCTTGATGAGGAATTCGTACTTGCCCAGTTCCGAGCGCACGAAGCTGCCGAAGCCGCCCAGCGTGAGTTCTTCGGGCGTCAGGCCCATCTTCTGGAACTGCGCCTTGCCGGCCGGCGAGTGCATGGCTTTCGAGAACGCCGTGGCGTATTTCTGTGCATCGGCGGCGGGCAGCGTGGCGGGGGCAAACAGCCCGAACCAGGTGGACACGTTGAAGCCGGGCACCTCGCTGTTGATGCTGGGCACGTGGGGCAGGGCGTCGTCGCTGCCCAGCGATGTCACGCCCAGCGCCTTGAGCTTGCCGCCCTGGATCAGCGGCAGTGACGACGCCAGGTTGTCGAACACGATGTCCACGCCGCCGTCCTGTAGCGCTTTGAGCGCCGGACCCGCGCCCTGGAAGGGCGCATGGGGCATGCGCGTGTTGGTGAGCGACTTGAACATCTCCCCGGCGATGTGGCCGATGCTGCCGTTGCCGCCCGAGCCGTACTTGAGCTGGTCCGGGTGGGCCTTCATGTACTTCACGAGGTCGGTGGTGGTGCTGATATCCAACGCCTTGGCCCGTTCGGCGCTCATCACCAGCACGTTCGGTGTGCGGGCGACGAGCACGATGGGCGTGAAATCCTTGACCGGGTCGTAGGGGAAATTCTTGTACAGCCAGGGGTTCACGGCATGGGTGGCGACCGCACCCATCACCAGCAGGTTGCCGCCCTTGGGCGCCTTGGCCACCGTGTCTGCGCCCAGGTTGCCGCCGGCGCCCGGCTTGTTCTGCACCTGGATGGGCCCGAGTTGGGCCTGTGCCCCTTCGGCCAGGATGCGCGCGCTCTTATCGAGCGGGCCTCCGGCCGCGTAGGGCACCACGATGGTCATGGGGGCGGATGCGTTCTGTGCCTGTACGGCGCAAGCCATGCACAGCGCAAGGGAACCCACCAATTGACGGCGACGCAACATTGAATTTCTCCCGACTCTCTTTGAAAGGGCGCTCAGTATAGAAAGCCGTTGTTGCAGTGCGTCATTCCATGGCCGGGCCGCGCCCAGGGCTCACGCCTGGGTCTGCAGGACGCCGCGCCGGATCTGGTCACGCTCCAGCGATTCGAACAGCGCCTTGAAGTTGCCTTCGCCGAAACCCTCGCGGTAGTTGCCCTGGCGTTCGATGAACTCAAAGAACACCGGCCCCAGCATGGGCGTGGAGAAGATCTGCAGCAGCAGACGGGGCGTGCCGTCGGCCGTGGTGCCGTCCAGCAGGATGCCGCGCGCCTGTAGTTCCGCCACGTTCTGGCCGTGACTCGGCAGGCGGGTGTCCAGCATGTCGTAATAGATGTCGTTGGGCGCCGGGGCCAGGGGCACGCCCGCCAGCCCCAGCTTGTCCACCACCTCGACGAGCGAGTCGCAGATCAGCGCGATGTGCTGGATGCCCTCGCCGTTGAACTGCATCAGGAATTCCTCGATCTGCCCGCCGCCCTGCTTGGCCTCTTCGTTCAGCGGGATGCGGATCTTGCCGTCCGGCGCGGTCATGGCCTTCGACGTCAGACCCGTGTACTCGCCCTGGATGTCGAAGTAGCGGATCTCGCGGAAGTTGAAGAGCTTTTCGTAGAAGTTGGCCCAGAATCCCATGCGGCCCCGGTACACGTTGTGCGTGAGGTGGTCGATCTCGTTCAGGCCGTGCCCCACAGGGCGCCGGTCCACGCCGGGCAGGAAGTCGAAGTCGATGTCGTAGATGGACTTGCCGTCCTCGAAGCGGTCGATCAGGTACAGCGGCGCGCCGCCGATGCCCTTGATGGCCGGCAGGCGCAGTTCCATGGGGCCGGTGGGGATCTCGATCGGCTGGGCGCCCAGCTCCAACGCGCGCCGGTAGGCCTGGTGCGAATCCTTCACGCGAAAGGCCAGCCCGCAGGCCGAGGGGCCGTGTTCGGCGCCAAAGTACGCGGCCTGGCTGGCCGGCTCGCGGTTCAGGATGAAGTTGATCTGGTTCTGCCGGTACAGCAGCACGTCCTTGGACCGGTGGCGCGCCACGAGCGTAAAGCCCAGCTTCTCGAAGACCGCCTCCAGCAGCCCCGGGGTGGGCGAGGTGAACTCCACGAACTCGAAGCCCATCAGGCCCATGGGGTTCTCCCAGGCGTCGGCGTCGTGGGTGGCGCGAAGGGGCAGGGCGGCAGTCATCGTCAGTCTCCTTAGGGTGTGTCGCTTCACTGTAGGAGGGGCGGGGCTCATGTTTCTGGCGAATGCGCACGGGTTTGAGTGTGGATATGCAGGAATGTTGCGCAACGTCAATGCGATGTGCAGTCATTTCGCGTTAGGGAACACGCGGGTGCGTCTCGTGCGGCGCTTGCCTAGAATCCGCCGCCATGAGCGAACGCACCCCCGCCCTCGACAAGCTGGACCGTGCCATCCTGCGCCGCCTGCAGGACAACGGCCGCGAGACCTATGACGTGATCGGCGAACAGGTGGGCCTGTCGCCCAGCGCCGTGTTGCGCCGCGCCAAGCGGCTGGAGGAAGAGGGCGTGATTGACCGCTACGTGGCACTGGTACGCCCCGAGCGCGTGGGCCTGGGACTGACCGCCTACCTGAACGTGCGCCTGGAAAAGCACACCGAGAGCCACAAGCGCAACCCGATGGACCTGTTCCGCGCCAGCGTGCAGACCTGGCCCGAGGTGGTGGAGTGCGCGTCGCTCACCGGCGAGATGGACTACCTGCTGCGCGTGGTGGTGGCCGACATGGCGCACTACAGCCGCTTCATCATGGACACGCTGCTCAAGCACCCCAGCGTGCAGGACTGCAAGACCAGCTTCGTGCTGGACCGGGTCAAGGCCACTACCGCCCTGCCGGTGTAGATAAAAAAGGCACGGCAGTCGCGTGGCGGACAGAGGAAGTCCTGTATTGATAGCTGCTTGCGCTTACTGGGTAAGGGCTAGAGGCCATTTTTCCCTTGGATCTGATTTCCCCCACTTTTTTGTTGCATTGCAGCATATGCGCCCCAGATTCCTAGGGAAAACCCTAGAATCGGCCGCATCATGCTTTCAACCAAAGACTGGCTTCGCGCTTCCTGGAATGCAGGGCGACAAATGCTGCGCCCCACCGCCGAGGGACGCTTCCACCGAGGTTTTGCCATGAACACTGTGATGGTGCCCATCCGTTCGCTCGGCCCGCAGCACCGCGAGCGCATTGCCGCCCACCTGCTGCGCCTGGAGCCGCGCGACCGCTACCTGCGCTTTGGCTACGCCGCCAACGACGACCAGGTGCGCCGCTACGCCGAGTTGCTGGACTTCTCGCGCGACGAGGTGTTCGGCATCTTCAACCGCCGCCTGGAGTTGATCGCCATGGCCCATGTGGCGTTTGCGCCATCGGGTGAGTACGAAAGCTGCGCCGAGTTCGGCGTCTCGGTCTCGGCCACGGCGCGCGGGCGCGGCTACGGCGCGCGGCTGTTCGAGCGCGCGGTGATGCTGGCGCGCAACCGCGGCGTGAGCATGATGTTCATCCACGCGCTCACCGAGAACACGGCCATGCTCAAGATCGCGCGCAATGCCGGCGCCACGGTGCGCCGCGACGGATCCGAGTCCGAGGCGTACTTGCAGCTGCCGCCCGCGCGCTTCGACACGCGCGTGTCCGAGATCATGGCCGAGCATTTCGGCGAAGTGGACTACCAGCTCAAGAAGCAGGCGCGGCAGTTCTGGCGCTTCCTGGCCGACCTGCAGGAAATCCGCCAGGGCGTGCGCGACGGCCGCCACCAGGCCGCCGAGTAGGCAGGCGCGCCCCCGGCGTGCCCCGCGGGTGCGCGGGGCGATCCGCTATCCTTGGGGGCTGATCCACTCCCTGCACAACCTGCACCCGTTCCCGTGTCCGACCCCCACCCTGCGCGCGCCTCCGACAAGGAGGACAAGCGCACGTTCCTGCAGCGCCTCGTCGAGTTCATCAACCCCGGGCCGGACTCGACGGCCGAGCTCATCGCCACGCTGGCCGAGGCCGAGGACAACGACGTCATCAACGCCGATGCGCGGGTGATGCTGGAGCGCGTGCTGCGCATGGCCGAGATGACTGCGGGCGACGTGCTGGTGCCCGCGCCACGCATGGACATGCTGGACATCGACGCGCCGGTGGACGAGCTCATGCACCAGGTGCTGCACACCGCGCACTCGCGCTTTCCGGTGTACCAGGGCGAGCGCGACAACATCATCGGCATCCTGCTGGCCAAGGATCTGCTCAAGCTCTGGCGCTCGCCGGGGCTGAACGTGCGCACGCTGGTGCGCCCGGCGCTGTTCGTGCCCGAGAGCAAGGGCCTGCATGACCTGGGGCGTGAGTTTCGCAACACGCGCAACCACATGGCCATCGCCATCGACGAGTTCGGCCGCATCGCCGGTCTGGTGACGTTCGAGGACGTGATCGAGCAGATCGTGGGCGAGATCGAGGACGAGTTCGACATCCCCGAGGACGAGGGCGACATCTTCGGCCTGGCCGACCGCACCTTCCGCGTGAGCGGCGACACGCCCGTGGAGCGCGTGGCCGAGGCCTTCGGCGTGGCGCTGCAGGGCAGCGACCCCGAAGAGAGCTTTGACACCATCGGCGGCCTGATCGCGCACGAGCTGGGCCGCATGCCGCGCAAGGGAGAGTCCGTGGTGCTCGGCGGCCTGCAGTTTGTGGTGATGCACACCAAGGGCGGGTCGGTGCGCTGGTTCAAGGTCGCACCGGCGGCGGCCACGCCCGAGTCCGAACGCTGATGGCCGTCGCACCGCCCCTGGCCGCGCACGCACCGCGCCGCGGCCCGTTGCCCTGGGTGCTGGCACTGGTGGCCGGGCTGGCGCAGGCCGCATCGCTGGCCTGGCCCTGGGGCGGACAGCCGCTGTGGTGGCTGCAGATCCTGTCGCTGGCCTTGTGGGCGCATGTGCTGCTGGGCGCCGGCGGTACGCGCCGGGCCGGCCTGCTGGGCTGGGTGTTCGCCACGGCGTGGCTCGCGGGCACGTTCTGGTGGCTGTTCATCTCCATGCACACGTATGGGGGACTGGCCGCGCTGCTGGCCGTGCTGGCGGTGCTGGGGTTGGCGGCGTTCCTCGGCAGTTATTACGCAGCGGTTTCTGCATGTTTTTGGGCTCTAGCGCCCGTCCATAGAGCGCTGGCAGCTATCGTTTTTGCTGCGCTGTGGTTATTGGCGGAATTGGCACGCGGCCAATGGTGGACCGGCTTTCCGTGGGGCGCGGGCGGCTACGCGCATGTGCAGGGGCCCCTGGCCGCGCTGGCGCGCAGCGTGGGCGTGTACGGCATCGGTGCCGCGGCGGCGCTCTTGGCCATGTTGCTGGCGCAGGCGCGCCGCGCCGACCTGCGCAACGCACGTGCCTGGGCGCTGGTCCTCGCGCTCACGGCCGTGGGGGCAGGGGCCGCCTGGCAGCGCCACTGCGCCGTCGAGGGCTGCGGTGCCCCGCCGCCCGTGCATGCGCCGCTGTCGCTGGCGCTGCTGCAGGGCAACATCCCGCAGGACGAGAAGTTCCAGCCCGGCAGTGGCGTGCCGATGGCGCTGCAGTGGTATTACGACCAGATCCACGCGGCCAAGGCCAGCCTGGTGGTGGCGCCCGAGACGGCCATCCCCCTGCTGCCGCAGCAGCTGGTGCCCGGCTATTTGGAGGGCATGGCCGAGCGCTATGCCGCAGGCGGCCAGGCGCTGCTGCTGGGCATCCCGCTGGGCAGCCTGGAAGAGGGCTATACCAACTCGGTGCTGGGCTTTGCGCCAGAGCAGCCGCAGCCCTACCGCTACGACAAGCACCACCTGGTGCCGTTCGGCGAGTTCATCCCGCCGTTCTTCCGCTGGTTCACCGAGATGATGAACATCCCCCTGGGCGACTTCAACCGCGGCGCGGTGGGTCAGCCGTCGCTGGCGTGGGCCGGCGAGCGCATAGCGCCCAATATCTGCTACGAAGACTTGTTCGGCGAGGAGATCGGCGTGCGCTTTCTCGACCCGGCGAGCAGCCCCACCATCCTCGTGAACCTGAGCAACATCGGCTGGTTCGGCAACACCGTGGCGGTGGACCAGCACCTGGCCATCAGCCGTCTGCGCGCGCTGGAGTTCGAGCGTCCCATGGTGCGTGCCACCAACACCGGCGCCACGGCGGTGATCGACCACCGCGGGCAGGTCACGCACCGCATGCCGGCTTATCAGCGCGGCGTGCTGCGCGCCCAGGTGCAGGGGCGTGGTGGCGCCGCCACGCCGTACGCCCGGTGGGTGGCGCGCTGGGGGCTTTGGCCCCTGTGGGCGCTCGGGTTTGCAGTGGCGGGGCTGGCCTGGTGCCTGCGCGGGCGCACAGGGCGGGCGCGGGCTGGAAATTGATCCAGATCATCCCGGCGCGGTAGCCAGCGGGCTTTCCCGGGGCACGGTTACAGGCCAGAGCGCGCGCGAGCCTGGATAATAGAGGGCCTTCGCCGCCCGTGGCCGCGGGCCGCGCGCTGATTTTTTGCATCAACGACAACCACCTACCGCGACGGCACGGGCCGTCTGGAGCACGATTGACAATGGCTGATTCCTTCTCGTACGAACAACTCATCGCCTCGGGCGAGGGCCGGTTGTTCGGTCCGGACAGCGGGCGCCTGCCCCTGCCCCCCATGCTGATGTTCGATCGCATCACGCACATCGACACCGACGGCGGCGCGCATGGCCTGGGAAGGATCGTGGCCGAACTCGACGTCAAGCCCGACCTGTGGTTCTTCGCCTGCCATTTCCAGGGCGACCCGGTCATGCCCGGCTGCCTGGGGCTGGATGCCATGTGGCAGCTCATCGGCTTCTATCTCACCTGGCTGCGCCTGCCGGGCCGTGGCCGCGCGCTGGGCGCGGGCGAGGTCAAGTTCACCGGCGAGGTGGGCCCGGACGTAAAGCTCGTGACCTACGAAATCGACCTCAAGCGCGTCATCAAGCGCAAACTCAACATGGCCATCGGCGATGCGCGACTGCTGGCCGACGGCAAAGAGATTTACGTGGCCAACGACCTGCGCGTGGGTCTGTTCCTGCGCGAAGGCGACGCACAGGGAAGCGCAGCATGACCAAGAAACGGGTGGTGATCACGGGCGCGGGCATCGTCTCGTGCATTGGCAACGATCTGCAGACCGTGGAGGAGGCGCTGCGCGCCAGCCGCTCCGGCATCAAGGCCGTGCCCCAGTTCACCGAGCTGGGCCTGCGCAGCCAGGTGGCGGGCGTGCCTGAGATCGACGTCGAGGCGCGCATCGACCGCAAGCAGCTGCGCTTCATGGGCGACGCCGCGGCCTATGCGCAGATTGCCCTGGAAGACGCCATCCAGCAGGCCGGCCTCACCCCCGAACAGGTCAGCCACCCGCGCACCGGCCTCATCATGGGCTCGGGCGGCGGCTCTCCCGCCAACCAGATCGAGGCGGCCGACACGCTGCGCGAAAAGGGCATCCGCCGCGTGGGACCCTACCAGGTTACGCGCTGCATGAGCTCCACCGTGTCCGCGTGCCTCGCGACCAACTTCAAGGTCAAGGGCATCAACTATTCCATTACCTCGGCCTGCTCCACCTCGGCGCACTGCATCGGCGCCGCTGCGCAGCAGATCGCCTGGGGCCTGCAAGACGTGATGTTCGCCGGCGGCGGCGAAGAGCTGTCCTGGGGCATGTCGCTGCTGTTCGACGGCATGGGCGCCATGTCCAGCAAGTACAACGCCACGCCCGAGAAGGCCTCGCGCGCCTATGACGCCAACCGCGACGGCTTCGTGATCGCCGGCGGCGGTGGTGCCGTGGTGCTGGAAAGCCTGGAGCATGCACTGGCACGCGGCGCCACCATCCTGGGTGAGGTCGTGGGCTTCGGCGCCACGAGCGACGGTGAGGACATGGTGGCCCCGTCGGGCGACGGCGCCATCGCCTGCATGCAGCAGGCCATGGAAGGACTGGGCGCACCCATCGACTACATCAACACCCATGGCACCTCCACGCCTGTGGGCGACATGCAGGAAGTGCGTGCGATGCAGGCGGTGTTCGGCGAGGCCGTGCCGCCGTTCTCCAGCACCAAGTCGCTCACCGGCCATTCGCTGGGCGCCACCGGCGTGCAGGAAGCGATCTACTGCCTGATCATGCTGAACAAGGGCTTCATCGCCGGTTCGGCCAACGTGGAGACACCCGACCCGCTGCTGGGCTCCATGCCGCTGGTGACCCACACGCGCGACGCGCAGTTGACCCACGTGCTGTCCAACAGCTTCGGCTTTGGCGGCACCAACGCCAGCCTGGTGCTGCGCCGCTGGCAAGGCCAGTGACGGCCTCGGGCCAGGTGCGACGGGGGCTGCGGCCCCCGTTTTGCTTGGACGCCTAAAATTGCCGGTTCGCGCGTGCGAGCGCGCCCGCTCTCTCAGACACACAGCCATGCTGACATTCCAACAAATCATCCTCAAACTGCAGTCCTACTGGGCCGACCAGGGTTGCGCACTCTTGCAGCCCTATGACATGGAAGTGGGCGCCGGTACGTCGCATACAGCTACGTTTTTGAGAGCTCTGGGCCCGGAGCCCTGGAAGGCCGCCTACGTGCAGCCCAGCCGCCGCCCCAAGGACGGCCGCTATGGCGAGAACCCCAACCGCCTGCAGCATTACTACCAGTACCAGGTGGTGCTCAAGCCCGCGCCCGACAACATCCTGGAGCTGTACCTGGGCTCGCTCGAAGCCTTGGGCTTTGACCTCAAGAAGAACGACATCCGCTTCGTCGAGGACGACTGGGAGAACCCCACGCTGGGCGCCTGGGGCCTGGGCTGGGAGGTGTGGCTCAACGGCATGGAGGTGACGCAGTTCACCTATTTCCAGCAGGTCGGCGGCATCGACTGCAAGCCCGCCACGGGCGAGATCACCTATGGCCTGGAGCGCCTGGCCATGTACCTGCAGGGCGTGGACAACGTCTACAACCTGACCTGGACCGAGGGCCCGAATGGCGCGAAATTGACCTATGGCGACGTGTACCACCAGAACGAGGTGGAGCAGTCCACCTACAACTTCGAGCATTCCGACGCCGAGTTCCTCTTCACCGCCTTCGGCGCCCATGAGAAGCAGGCCAACCACCTGATGGGCGAGCAGCTCGCGCTGCCGGCCTACGAGCAGGTGCTCAAGGCGGCGCACACGTTCAACCTGCTGGATGCGCGCGGGGCGATCTCCGTGACCGAGCGCGCCGCCTACATCGGCCGCATCCGCAACCTGGCGCGCGCCGTGGCCAAGGCCTACCTGGACAGCCGTGCGCGCCTGGGCTTCCCCATGGCGCCCAAGGCGCATGCCGACGAGGTGCTGGCCGAGCTGGCCAAGGCCGCGGAACAACAGAACAAGAAGGCCGCCTGAGCGCACGCGCCGCGCAGCGAGAAACACACCATGAATCACCAGAATCTTCTTGTCGAACTGTTTGTCGAAGAACTGCCCCCGAAGGCCCTGCAAAAGCTCGGCGATGCCTTCGCGGGCGTGCTGCTGGAGCAACTGCAGGCGCAGGGCCTGACCTCGGCACATTCGCAGCTCACCGCCTTTGCCTCGCCGCGCCGGCTGGCGGCGCACATCACCGAAGTGCTGCCCGCCGCGGCCGACAAGGCGGTGTCGCAAAAGCTCATGCCCGTGGCCGTGGGTCTGGATGCGAGCGGCCAGCCCACGCCGGCGCTGCTCAAGAAGCTGACCGCGCTGGGCGCCGACGCCGCCAGCGTGCCGCAGCTCAAGCGCGTGCACGACGGCAAGGCCGAGGTGCTGTTCTTTGAAAGCATGGCCAAGGGCGCGCTGCTGGCCGACGGCCTGCAGAAGGCGCTGGACGAGGCCATTGCCAAGCTGCCGATCCCGAAGGTGATGCGCTACCAGCTGCAGGACGGTTGGACCAGCGTGCATTTCGTGCGCCCGGCCCACGGCCTGGTGGCGCTCCACGGCACGCAGGTGCTCGTCGGCGTGCAGGCCCTGGGCCTGACGGCCGGCAACACCACGCACGGCCACCGCTTCGAGGCCTCCGTGGACCCGGTCGTGATCCAGAGCGCCGACAGCTACGCCGAGCAACTGCGCAGCGAAGGCGCGGTGATTGCTAGCTTTGCCGAGCGCCGCGCCGAGATCGCGCGCCAGCTGCAGGCGGCCGCCGACCGTGTAGGCGGTGGCGTGCGGCCGATCGAAGACGCCGCCCTGCTGGACGAAGTAACGGCGCTGGTCGAGCGCCCCAATGTGCTGGTCTGCGAATTCGAGAAGGAGTTCCTCGCCGTGCCGCAGGAGTGCCTGATCCTCACCATGAAGGCCAACCAGAAGTACTTCCCGCTGCTGGATGCCGAGGGCAAGCTCACCCACCAGTTCCTGGTGGTGAGCAACATCAGCCCGCAGGACGCCAGCGCCGTCATCCAGGGCAACGAGCGCGTGGTGCGCCCGCGCCTGGCGGACGCCAAGTTCTTCTTCGACCAGGACCGCAAGAAGACCCTGGTCAGCCGCGTGGAGCAACTGGCCAAGGTGGTCTACCACAACAAGCTGGGCACGCAGGGCGAACGTGTGGAGCGCGTGCGCCATATCGCCAAGGCCATCGCCACGCAGCTGTTCACGGCGCTTGCGCAAGGCAACGCGGCGCTGGACTCCCAGGAAGGCGAGATCGCCCAGGACTATCTGCTGACCTGCGTGGACAACGCCGCGCTGCTGGCCAAGACCGACCTGGTCACCGACATGGTGGGCGAGTTCCCCGAGCTGCAGGGCATCATGGGCGGCTACTACGCGGTGAGCGACGGCCTGCCCGACGAGGTGGCGCACGCCATCGAGGACCATTACAAGCCCCGCTTTGCCGGCGACGCGCTGCCGCGCGAGAACGTGGGCGTGGTCGTCGCGCTGGCCGACAAGCTGGAGACGCTGGTGGGCATGTTCGGCATCGGCAACCTGCCCACGGGCGACCGCGACCCGTTTGCGCTGCGCCGCCATGCGCTGGGCGTGATCCGCATGCTGGTCGAGAAGGAGTTGCCGCTGGATCTGGATGCGCTGCTGGCCAGCGCGGTGCCGGCCTTCGGCGACAAGATCGAGGACACCAGCGCCCAGTTGGCCGACTTCATCTACGACCGCCTGGCTGGCTCCCTGCGCGAGCAGGGATACAGCGCCCAGGAGGTGGACGCCGTCATCGCCCTGCGCCCGCAGCGCCTGGCCCTGGTGCCCCGCCAGTTGGAGGCCGTGCGTGCTTTCACCCAACTGGAAGAAGCGCCCGCGCTGGCCGCGGCCAACAAGCGCGTGACCAACATCCTCAAGAAGGCTGGTGAGGTGGATCCGCACGTGAATGAGGAACTACTGCAAGAGCCCGCCGAGAAGGACCTGTACGCCGCGCTGCAGCGCTTCGTGCCCGAGGCCAACGCCCAGTTCGACAGTGGCGACTACACCGCCAGCCTGCAAACCCTGGCCGTGCTGCGCGCGCCCGTGGACGCGTTCTTCGACGACGTGATGGTCAATGCCGAGGAGCTGGCGTTGCGCCTGAACCGCCAGGGCCTGCTCAAGAAGCTGCACATGGCGATGAACCGCGTGGCCGACCTCTCGCGCCTGGCGGTGTGACCGTGCGCGGCTGTGGGGCCTGGACCGTTACGCCGGTGACGGCGGACGCGGGCGGCGCGGCAGCGTTGCTTTGATAATCGCGCCATGAAACTCGCCATCCTGGACCGAGACGGAACGCTCAACGCGCTGGGCGATGGCTTCATCGCTTCGCCCGACGAATGGGTGCCGGTGCCTGGCGCGCTGGAGGCCGTGGCGCGGCTGAACCACGCGGGCTGGCATGTGGTGGTGGCCACCAACCAGCCGGGCCTGGGCCGCGGCCTCTTCGATGCGCAGACCCTGGTGGCCATCCACGCGAAGATGCACCGGCAGCTGGCCACGCTGGGTGGGCGCATCGACGCGGTGTTCTACTGCCCTCACACCGAGAGCGAGCAATGCCACTGCCGCAAGCCCGCTCCGGGCCTGATGGAGCAGATCCGCGATCGCTACGGCGCGGAGGGGCAGGAAATTCTGGTGGCGGGCAGCAGTGCGGCCCACCTGCAGGCGGCGAGCGAGCTGGGCGCGCAACTGCACATGGTCTGCACCGGTCGCTCGGCCCACCTGGACCCGCGCCAGAGCCTGCCGCCCGGCTGGCCCGCCGGCACGCGCGCCCATGCCAGCCTGGGCGCGCTGGCGGATTTCATCGCCCCGCAGAACGGCGCCAGCCTGCCCGTGGCCCTGTGATGCGAAAACTATTGAATTGATAGCTGCTGGCGCTTACTGCATGGGCGCTAGAGGCCAAAAAACACTGAAAACTGCTTCATGGCACTGATCCGCTCCATTCTTCATCTGCTGGTGATGGTCGTCACCGTAGTCCCCTACACCCTGGGCATCCTGCTGGTGCGTGTGCTGGGCGGCAGCCCGGCGGCGCGCTACCGCGTGGCGCGCGCCTGGCTGAAGCTGTGCATCGACTCGGCGCGCTGGCTGCTGGGCATCCGCACGCAGATCACCGGCATGGAGCACCTGCCCCAGGGCGAGCAGCAGGGCGCGGTGCTGCTGGTCAAGCACCAGTCCACCTACGAGACCTTCCTGATGCCGGCGATCATGCCGCACCCGCTGGCCTACGTGTTCAAGAAGGAACTGCTCTCGGTGCCGTTTTTCGGCTGGTCCATCGGCAGCCTGGACATGATCCACATCGACCGTGGCCAGCGCGCCCGCGCCTTTGCCAAGGTGCTGCAGCAGGGCCGCCGCCTGCTGTCCAAGGGCACCTGGGTCATCATGTTTCCCGAGGGCACGCGCGTCGAGCGCGGCGCCAAGGGCGAGTACAAGAGCGGCGGCACGCGCCTGGCCATCGACGCCGGCGTGCCCGTGGTGCCGATCGCCGTGACCTCGGCCACGGTCTGGCCGCGCAAGGCCTTCATCAAGCGCCCGGGGGTGGTGCACGTGTCCGTCGGCCGGCCCATCCCCACCGAGGGGCGCAAGCCTGACGAGCTGATGCGCGAGGTCGAGGCCTGGATCGAGGGCGAGATGCGCCGCCTGGACCCCGACGCCTACCCCCCCGCCGCCGGCTGACATGCAGCGGTTGGTGCAGCTGGCGCTGGACTTCCTGGGCGGCGGGAGCAGCCCGGATTCCGGGGTGCCACAGCCGAAACGGGCGATAGCGCCCGTCCAGCAAGCGCCAGATGCTCCTTTATTAGTAGCGCCAGCGCCACCGCTGGGCGATCTGCTCACGCCCGCCGTGTTCCGCCACCCGGCGGCCAGCCGCGAGGTGCTGCTGGGCGACGCGGTGGTGGCCTATGCGCTGCAGCGTGCGCGCCGGCGCTCCATCGGCTTCACCGTGGGGCCCGAAGGCCTGTCCGTGCGCGCGCCCTCCTGGGTCACGCTGGCGGGCGTGGATGCCGCGCTGCGCGACAAGGCGCCGTGGATCCTGCGCAAGCTTGGCGAGCAGCAGGCGCGCCGCCAGCAGGAAGAGCGTGCGCGCATCGTCTGGGGCGACGGCGCCGTGCTGCCCTACCTGGGCGAGCCGCTCACCGTGGTGCTGGACCCCACGCACGGCTTCGCCGCGCGCGGTGGAGCGCTCGAGGAGCAGGGCGGCGCAACCGGTCGCGCGCTGCACATCGCCCTGGCGCGCAGCGCCGCGCCCGCCCAGGTGCGCGACGCGGTGCAGGCCTGGCTGATGCGCGATGCGCGCCGCTGCTTCACCGAGCGGCTGCACCACTTCGCGCCGCTGCTGGATGTGCGCTGGACGCGGCTGCGCCTGTCCAGCGCCAACACCCGCTGGGGCAGCGCGCGGGCCGACGGCTCCATCCGGCTGAACTGGCGGCTCATGCACTACCGCCCGGCCATCATCGACTACGTGGTCGCGCACGAGCTGTCGCACCTGCGCGTGATGGACCACAGCCCGCGCTTCTGGGACACCGTGGCCACCGTGGTGCCCGACTACGCCGCGCTGCGCCGCAGCCTGCGCGAGCAGCCCGCGCCGCCCTGGGACTGATGGGCGCGCGGCGGCCATGGTCTGCCAGAATGGCCGCCATGAACACGCCCACGCCCGACCTCCACGCTTCTGAGCAACCCCTGCCCGCCGAGGGCTACGCCGGCGACGTGAGCCCGCCGCTGGCGTGGCAATGGGTGCGCGCCGGCCAGGCGGTGCTGGTGGACGTGCGCACCGATGCCGAGCGCGACTGGGTGGGCTTCGTGCCCGGCGCCGTGGCCGCGGCCTGGAAGCAATGGCCCGGCATGCAGCCCAATGCCGATTTTGACGCGCAGTTGCGCGCGGCAGTGCCGCCCGGCGGCACGGCGGTGCTGTTGTGCCGCAGCGGCGTGCGCTCGGTGGCCGCGGCGCGGCGCGCGACCGAGCTGGGCATCACGGCCTACAACATCCTGGAAGGCTTCGAGGGCGAGCCGGACGAGAACGGCCAGCGCAACCGGCGCAGCGGCTGGCGCTTTCGCGGCCTGCCGTGGCGGCAGGGCTGAGCGGGTTGCTGGAGTTTTTTGCTCTCAAAAAAATAGCTGCCAGCGCTTGATGGGCAAGCGCTGGCAGCCGTTTTGGCTTGAGATTGCCGGGGCTTACTTGGCCAGCGGCGGAATGCGCAGCTTCTGGCCGGGGTAGATCTTGTCGGGGTGGGTCAGCATGGGCTTGTTGGCCTCGAAGATCACCGGGTACTTGTTGGCGTCGCCATAGAACTTCTTGGCGATGGCGCTCAGCGTGTCGCCGCGCACCACGTCGTGGTACTGCGCTTCGGGCTCGGGGTTGGTCACGCTCATCTGGTTGTCCACGCTGGTCACGCTGGCCACGTTGCCGCAGCACAGGGTGACCTTTTCCTTGGCCGCCTGCGTAGGTGCGGTGCCCTTCACCGTCACCTTGCCCTCGGGGCCTTCGAAGTGGACTTGCACGTCGCTCACGCCCAGGTTCTGCGACGCGATGTAGGCCTCGATGGCCTTGCCCGCCTTGTCGTTGAGCTCGGCCTGCGTGGGCGCGGCGGCTGTGGAAGCCTGCGCGTCCTTGCCGCCAAACAGCTTCTCGCCGGCTTCCTTGATGAAACTGAAAAGACCCATGGCTTTCTCTCCTTCTGGGGGTTGCAGAAACGGTCGGGACCACTATAGCCGTACTGTCCGGCACCGCCATGTCGGAAAAACGCCCGCGCCGGCGGCCGCGCGTGCATTTACGGCGCTCTGCGGGAGGCAAAGGCAAAAAACGGATAATCCGCGCCATGACTTTCCTGGCCATCGACGCGGGCAACACCCGTCTCAAGTGGGCGTTGTTCGACGCAGCGCAGCCCGGTGCCAGCCTGCTGGCCCATGGCGCTGAATTCCTGGACCATATCGAACGCCTGGCCGAGGGCCCGTGGTCCCACCTGCCCGCGCCCCGGCATATGCTGGGCTGCGTGGTGGCGGGCGACGCGGTCAAGCGCCGCGTGGCCGAGCAGATGGAGCTGTGGGACGTGCCCGCGCGCTGGGTGGTGCCGTCCGCGCAGGAAGCCGGCGTCATCAACGGCTACGACCATCCCACGCGCCTGGGCGCGGACCGCTGGGTGGCCATGATCGGTGCGCGCCACCGCCTGCTGGCCCAGGGGCCCGCGCGGCCGCTGATCGTGGTGATGGTGGGCACCGCCGTGACGGTGGAGGCCCTGGACGCGGAGGGCCGCTTCCTGGGCGGCCTGATCCTGCCCGGCCACGGCATCATGCTGCGCGCGCTGGAGTCCGGCACCGCGGGGCTGCACGTGCCCACGGGCGAGGTGCGCCTGTTCCCATCCAACACCAGCGATGCGCTGACCAGCGGCGGCACCTATGCCATCGCCGGCGCGGTGGAGCGCATGTACCAGCACCTGCGGCAGCACTGCGGGCAGGAACCCGCCTGCATGATGACCGGTGGCGCGGGCTGGAAGATGGCGCCAAGCATGACGCGCCCGTTCGAGTTGGTGGAAAACCTGATCTTTGACGGCCTGCTGGAGATCGCGGCGCGCCGGTTTGCCGAGCTGCCGGCCTGACACGGCCCGCCAGCGCGGGTGTTAAGCGGCCTGGTCGTAGGCCCCGACCAGCCGCGCCAGGTGCGCACGCTGGGTGGGCTCCAGGTAGGGCATGAGCAGCCCCAGCACATGCCGCGCGCCGTGCAGCAGCGCAGCCTGCGCGCTCTCGGGTTCCAGCGCCTGGCGCGGGGCCCGCACATACTCGAAGCTGAGCCAGTAGGTCAGCACCACCACCATGCTGGTCGCGGTAGGCTGCATGGCGTCCGCCGGTTCCATCTGCAAGGCGCCACGGCGCCGCAGTGCCTGCAGGAGATCGTGCATGGCGGCGGTCTTGGCCTGTAGCAGCACGGGGAACTGCTCTTCCAGCCGGCGGTTGCACGACAGCAGGTTGTTCAGGTCGCGGTAGAAGAAGCGGTACTGCCAGATCAGCTCGAACAGCGTGTGCATGAAGAACCACGCGTCCTCCACGTCCTGCACGTCCGCACCCGCGTGCAGCAGGCCGCTCAGCGCTTCGTCGTAGCGCGCGAAGAGCGCGTTGACGATCTCGTCCTTGGCGGGGTAGTGGTAATAGAGGTTGCCTGCGCTGATGTGCAGGTCCGCGGCGATGGCCGTGGTGGAGACGTTGGGCTCGCCAAAGCGGTTGAACAGCGCCAGGCTGGACTCCAGGATGCGCTCGGCGGTGCGGCGGGGAGCTTTCTTCGCCATGGGCTGTCTCCTCCCATCGGGGGCGTTGTCGTGCTCCGGAAATCTACTCCAGTCGCCCGCGGGTGCACAGCCGGGTTGATGCGGAGGGTCGTTCAACCCTCGCGGGTGGATGGGCGCGACGGCGGCGGCGCGGTTGTCATGCCATCGCGGTCGGCTTGGCGCTCCTGCAACGCTTGCAATTCCTGCGTGAGGGCGTCGATGCGCTCGTGCAGGGCCTGCACTTCCTGCGCGGTGGGTACGCCGAGGCGCTGCAGGGCTTTGGACACGCGCTCCTCGAAGATGCCCTCCAGCCGGTCCCACTGGCCGGCGGCGCGCTCGCCCAGTCCCGAGGCCATCTGCCCCATGCGCTGCGCGGCCTCGCCCCAATGCTCCTGGGCGGTGTCCTGGGTTTTGCGCTGCAGTGCCATGCCCTCGCGCACCAGGGCCTCAAAGACCTTGCCGCCCTCGGCCTGGGCCTTGGCAAAGGCGCCCAGGCCAGCCAGCCAGATTTGCTGTGCGGACTCCCGGGCCATGCGTGGGAATTCGCGCGCGGGGTCGGTGTCGTCGTCGGGAGGAACGTGGGGCATAGGAGACTCCTTGTGCATTGGCCTGAATGGTGATTGTGGGCGCCCTCCAGCGTGCGCATGTAGGTGCAGCGCCCTAAATCCCGTCACGGGAGTTTGTTACAGGCATGTGCATGCCGATGGGATAATCCAAGGCTTTGTCCCCGCAGGCAGTCCGGTCTGCAGACGGTTCTGGCGAAGGATTTCCACCCATGATTCTGGTAACAGGCGGCGCAGGTTTCATTGGCGCCAACTTTGTGCTCGACTGGCTGGCTGTCGGTGACGAGCCGGTGGTGAACCTGGACAAGCTCACCTACGCGGGCAACCTGCACAACCTGGACAGCCTGCAGGGCGATGGCCGTCACGTGTTCGTGCAGGGCGACATCGGTGACCGCGCGCTGCTGGATCGCCTGCTGGCCGAGCACCAGCCACGCGCCGTGATCAACTTCGCCGCCGAATCCCACGTAGACCGCTCCATCCACGGCCCCGAGGACTTCATCCAGACCAACGTCGTCGGCACCTTCAGGCTTTTGGAGGCCGTCAGGCACTACTGGCAAGCGCTGCCAGCTACACAAAAAGAAGCATTCCGCTTCCTGCACGTGAGCACCGACGAAGTCTATGGCAGTCTGGCGCCGGCTGCTGCGGCCTTCACCGAAGAGCACAACTACGAGCCCAACAGCCCGTACTCCGCCAGCAAGGCGGCCAGTGACCACTTGGTACGCGCCTGGCACCACACCTACGGCCTGCCGGTACTCACCACCAACTGCAGCAACAACTACGGCCCGCTGCACTTTCCGGAAAAGCTCATCCCGCTGATGATCGTCAACGCCCTGGCCGGCAAGAGCCTGCCCGTGTATGGCGACGGCATGCAGATCCGGGACTGGCTGTACGTCAAGGACCATTGCAGCGCCATCCGGCGCGTGCTGCAGGCGGGCCGGCTGGGCGAGACCTACAACGTAGGCGGCTGGAACGAAAAGCCCAACATCGACATCGTCAACACCGTGTGCGCCCTGCTGGACGAGTTGCGCCCGCGCAGCGACGGCCAGAGCTACACGACGCAGATCACCTACGTGACCGACCGCCCTGGCCACGACCGGCGCTACGCCATCGACGCGCGCAAGCTCGAGCGCGAACTGGGCTGGAAGCCGGCCGAGACGTTCGAGACCGGCATCCGCAAGACCGTGCAGTGGTACCTGGACAACCCGCAATGGGTGCAGCAGGTGCAAAGCGGCGCCTATCGCGACTGGGTGGCAAAGCAGTACGAGGCCGCATGAACATCCTGCTCCTTGGCAAGAACGGCCAGGTTGGCTGGGAACTGCAGCGCAGCCTTTCCGTGCTGGGGCCGGTCACCGCGCTGGGCCATGACGAGGCGGACTTCACACAGCCCCAGGCCGTGGCGCAGGCCGTGCGCGCCCTGCGCCCCCAGGTGATCGTCAACGCCGCCGCCCACACCGCCGTGGACAAGGCCGAGAGCGAACCCGAGCGCGCGCGCCTGCTCAACGCCGCCACCCCCGGCGTGCTGGCCCAGGAAGCCGAGCGCCTGGGCGCCTTGCTCGTCCACTACAGCACCGACTACGTGTTCGACGGCAGCGGCGACACGCCCTGGGTGGAAACCGACGCGCCCGCGCCGCTGTCCGTCTATGGCGCCACCAAGCTCGAGGGCGAGCGGCTCATCCAGCAATCGGGCTGCCGGCATCTCATCCTGCGCACCAGCTGGGTCTATGCCGCGCGCGGCGGCAACTTCGCCAAAACCATGCTGCGCCTCGCGCAGGAGCGTGAACGCCTGACCGTCATCGACGACCAATGGGGCGCCCCCACCGGCGCCGACCTGCTGGCCGACGTGACCGCCCACGCCATCCGCCAGCTGCAACGCCGCCCCGAGGACGGTGGCCTGTACCACTGCGTGGCGGCGGGCGAGACCACCTGGCATGCGTATGCCAAATACGTGCTGGAGCACGCCGCGCAAGTCCAGGCAGCTATCGAAATCAAAGCGAAAGAGATCGCGCCCGTGCCCACCAGCGCCTTCCCCACGCCGGCCGCGCGCCCCCACAATTCGCGCCTGGACACCGCCCGGCTGCGCGACACCTTCGGCCTCACCCTGCCGTCCTGGCAGCAGGGCGTGGCGCGCATGCTGACCGAAATCTTGTGAAACGCCCCATGACGACACGCAAAGGCATCATCCTCGCCGGCGGCTCCGGCACCCGTCTGCACCCGGCCACGCTGGCCATCAGCAAGCAACTGCTGCCGGTGTACGACAAGCCCATGATCTACTACCCGCTCAGCACGCTGATGCTGGCGGGCATCCGCGACATCCTCATCATCAGCACGCCGCAGGACACCCCGCGGTTCGAGCAACTGCTGGGTGACGGCAGCCAATGGGGCCTCAACCTGCAATATGCCGTGCAGCCCAGCCCCGACGGCCTGGCCCAGGCCTTCCTGATCGGCGAGCGGTTCCTGAATGGCGCGCCCAGCGCCCTGGTGCTGGGCGACAACATTTTTTACGGCCACGACTTCCATGAGCTGCTGGCCAATGCCAACGCCCGCACCGAGGGCGCCAGCGTCTTTGCCTACCACGTGCACGACCCCGAGCGCTACGGCGTGGCCGAGTTCGACGCCCAGGGCAGGGTGCTGTCGCTCGAAGAAAAGCCGCAGGCCCCCAAGTCCAACTACGCCGTCACCGGCCTGTACTTCTACGACGCGCAGGTGGTGGAGCTGGCCAAGGGCCTCCAGCCCTCGCCGCGCGGCGAGCTGGAGATCACCGACCTGAACCGGCTGTACCTCGAACAAGGCCTGTTGCAGGTGGAAATCATGGGCCGCGGCTATGCCTGGCTGGACACCGGCACGCATGAAAGCCTGCTCGAGGCGGGTCAGTTCATCGCCACGCTTGAGAATCGGCAAGGATTGAAAATCGCCTGCCCCGAGGAAATCGCGTGGCGCCATCGGTGGGTCGATGCCGCGCAACTGGAGCGCTTGGCACAGCCATTGACCAAGAATGGTTATGGGAAGTATCTGATGCGCATTTTGAACGAAAAAATCTATTGAGCTCCCTATGCAAGCTACCCGCCTCGCCATTCCTGATGTCGTGCTGATCGAGCCTAAAGTGTTCGGCGACGCACGCGGATTTTTTTTCGAGAGCTTCAACCAGCGCGCCTTCAACGAGGTCACGGGTACCAACCATCATTTTGTGCAAGACAATCACAGCCGCAGCACGAAAGGGGTGCTGCGTGGCCTGCATTATCAAATTCAACAACCCCAAGGCAAGCTGGTGCGCGTGGTGCAGGGGGCGGTGTTCGACGTTGCCGTGGACATTCGAAAATCTTCTGCGACATTCGGCCAATGGGTCGGTGTCGAGTTGAGTGCCGAGAACCACCGCCAGCTCTGGGTGCCGCCCGGTTTTGCCCACGGTTTCGTGGTGCTCAGTGATACGGCCGACTTCTTGTACAAAACCACCGATTACTATGCGCCCCAGTACGAGCGCTGCATCGCGTGGAACGATCCAACATTGGCCATCGCTTGGCCTGATCTGGGAATGCGTCCCACATTGTCCGCAAAGGACGGTGCGGGCAAACTGCTGCAGCAGGCAGAGTTGCCCGCGTGAATCGGGCGGCGGTCTGTATCGCCGGCGGTTCGGCCGGTGGCAGGGTTGACGAAGGTCTTTACGTCAGGTTCTCTCGACGATAAGAACGCCAATGGCCTGCATGTCGAAAATCATAGCGGTTGTGGTGGCCTATCGCCCCAACCTGGAAAAACTGCATGAGCAGTTTGCCGCGTTGTTGCCACAAGTGCATTCCATCGTAGTGGTGGACAACAGTCCCGGAGCGGAGGTTCTGGATTGGGCTGGAAAGTGGCCTGCGTGCCAGGTGCATTGCATCGCCCTGGGACAGAACATGGGCATTGCCCATGCACAGAATCGCGGTATCGAATGGGCAAGGTCCATGGGAGGCAGCCACGTGCTGCTCATGGATCATGACAGTATTCCAGCGCAGAATATGGTTGCCCAGTTGCTCCGCGCGCTCGAGGCATGGCCGCATGCGGGTGCCGTAGGTCCCCATTACACCGATGCGCGCAGAGACAAAAACAAAAGCCCGTTCGTCCGTACCGTCGGCCTGAGAAGGATCTGGCTGAACTGCTTCGATGGTGGCGAGGCGGTGGAGGTCGATCATCTCATCGCTTCGGGTTGTCTCATTCCCATGGGCGTGTTGGACCATGTGGGCGCCATGCGTGAGGATTTTTTCATCGACTTTGTCGATGTCGAATGGTGCTTGCGTGCACGCCATGCCGGTTACCGCATGTACGGTGTCTGCGCGGCGCATCTGGAACATCAGCTGGGCGACAAGCCCGTGCGTTTTTTGGGGCGTGAGTACCTCAGCCACTCACCCCTGCGGCATTACTTCCATGCGCGAAACGCCATGCTGCTTTATCGCGAGCCATGGGTGCCATTGAATTGGAAATTGGTGTCTGCCTGGCGGTTGCTGCTCAAGATGGGTTTTCATGTGCTGGTCACCGCACCCAGGCTGCGGCACCTGGAGAAAATAACCCGTGGCCTGCTGCATGGCCTCATGGGGCGTGCCGGCGGTATTGCGGAGCGCTGAGGCTGAGGGTGTTTCGAATCATTCCATTGAAAATTATCTAAGTTAATGACAGCCATCAGTCCCGAAGATGCGGATTCAGTTGCCCTGGTGACGGTGATCCTGCCTGCCTACAACCACGCCAAGTATGTGGTTGAAGCGATGGACAGTGTCCGCGCCCAAACCTTCACCCGCTGGGAACTCATCGTGATCGACGATGGTTCCACCGACGATACCTGGGCTGTCTTGCAGGCCTACGCGGCACAACACAGTGATCCCCGCATTCGCCTGTTGACCCAGGCCAATGCCGGCTCGCACGCCACCCTGAACCGGGGCCTGGCAATGGCCCGGACCCCTTATCTCGCGATCCTGAATTCGGATGATTGCTACGCGCCCGAGCGCCTGCAGCGTTTGGTGGATACCGCGCAGGCGGCTGCCGATGAGGTTTTCATCGTCACAGGCTTGCGCCTGATCGATGGCGACGGCAACTTTTTCCCCGAGTCGTACTGGTGGAATGCCATGTACGGTGACATCTTGCAGCGCTGGCGGGCCGCGCAGTCCAGTGGCGTGAATCCCGCGCTTCAGACGCTGCTGTGGGGCAACTTCACGGTTTCCACGTCCAATTTTTTCATGTCCCGCACGCTTTGGCAGCGGCTGGGGCCTTTCAAGCGTCTGCGTTACGTGCCGGACTGGGACTACGCGCTGCGGGTCGCCATGGAGCAGCCACGGGCGTTCCAATTCCTGCATGACCAGGCCCTGCTGGAATATCGCCTGCATGGGCGCAACACCATCCTGGGCGGTGCGCTGCGCAACCACGCAGAGGCTTACCACGTGCTGCGCACCTACCAGAAAAAATGGGCCGCGGCGGGGCAGGCGCTACCGGAACATGCGCTTGATCGACTGCATTACCTGGCGCGCTTCATTCGCCACGAGCATGCGCGCCAGCAGTTGGAGCGCCAAAAGCTGGGCTGGCTGGAGCAAGTCGATGCGCTGCGGCTGGAGTTGGATTCGGCCCGTACCGCAGCGGCGCAATGGCAAGCCACGGCGCAAGGCATGCAAGCCTCGCGCTCATGGAGGCTCACGGTGCCCCTGCGCAAGCTGGCCCAGGTTCTGCGTGCCTGCAGGACCGGGCCCCGCGCAGTGGTCCGGAAACTGGCGGCTCGGTGGCGCCGCGCCCAGTCTGGCGGCGTCAAGACGGCCTATGGGCAATGGCTGAAGGCGGAAGCCTCGCAGCTGCAGGGGCTGCATGCGCGGGCCGGCATGCTGATCAACGAGCTGCCGCGCCGGCCGCTGATTTCCATCGTCATGCCGGTGCATGACACCCCCCCTCATTTTTTGCAGGCGGCCGTCGATTCCGTGCAAGGCCAGTGGTACGGGCATTGGGAGCTTTGCATCTGCGACGACGCCTCCAGCCGGGCGGACACGCGGCAGCGGCTGCAAACGCTGCAAGATCAAAGCGACAAAATCAAAGTGACGCGCCGCGAGACGGCGGGCCACATCGTCCACGCCACGAACGATGCCCTCGCGCTGGCCCAGGGCGAGTTTGTCGTGTTCCTCGATCACGATGACGTCCTCGCGCCGCAGGCCCTGCTGCGGCTGGCGCAGGCCATCAATGCGCCGTCGGCTCCAGACTTCATCTACTCCGACGAGGACAAGCTCGATGAGCAGGGCAGGCGCTGCCTGCCGCTTTTCAAACCCCAGTGGTCCCCCACGTTGCAATGGGCGCAAAACTATGTGGGGCACATCATGTGCGTGCGCCGGGCGTGGCTGGAGCGACTGGGAGGGCTTCTGGAGGGAAGCCAGGGCAGCCAAGACCACGACCTCGTCTTGCGGTTGGCCGCGCAGGGCGCCAAGATCGAGCACATTCCCGAAGTGCTCTACCACTGGCGCATCCATGCCGCCTCCACCTCCGCCAGTCCGCAGTCCAAGCCTTACGCACATCTGGCGGGCAGGCAAGCCGTGGCACGCCACTTAGCCAGCCGATATGGGGAGCAGTTTGACCGGGTCGATGACGGCGACCACGCCTTTGTGTACCAACCGAGGTTCCGCGTGCCGGCGGGCACCGTGGCCAGCATCATCATCCCCACGCGTGACAAGACCGATCTGCTGGACGCCTGTATCCAAAGTATCCATCGCCACACCACCGGGATCGCATACGAGATCCTGGTGCTCGACAATGGCTCCACCGAACCAGAAACCCAGGCCTGTTTCCAGCGCCTGACCCAGGACGCACGCGTACGCGTCATTGCCGCCGACATTCCCTTCAACTGGTCCCGACTCAACAACATTGGCCGCAGCCACGCGCGCGGGCAAGTGCTGGTCTTCCTGAACAACGACACCGAAATCATCACCCCCGATTGGCTGGTGCGCCTGGTCGAATATGCGCTCTTGCCCGACGTGGCCACCGTCGGTGCCCTGCTCCTGTACCCCGATCGCACCATTCAGCATGCTGGCGTGGTGGTGGGCATGGGGGGCTGGGCCGACCATGTCTTCAAGGGCGAACCGGTTCAGCATTACCCGACGCCCTTCGTGTCCAGTGTCGTGCCGCGCAATGTCCTGGCCAATACCGGCGCCTGTGTGGCCGTGGCGACCGCGCGTTTCGATGCCCTGGGCGGGTTCGATGAAGCCTTTGAAATCTGCGGCAGCGATGTCGAATTGGGCATCCGCGCGCACAAGCAAGGCCTGCTCAACGTCTACCTGCCGGCGGCAAGGCTCCTGCATCTCGAGAGCAAAACCCGCAGCCCCCATGTGCCGGAAGTCGATTTCCAGCAGTCCGCGCTCAAATACGCGCCATACCGCCTGGAGGGCGATCCTTTCTACAACCCCAACCTGGACCTGTCGGCCAGTACTCCGCGGCCAAGGGTCCCCGGTGGGCATGTGCCCGGGGCGCAGTAAGCGGGCGCAGCAGTTCAAGGCATGGCTTACTCATTCACCCAAACCACGGCCCGCGTGTTGGCGCGACTGGCGCGCTACCAGCCCGTGCGCAGCGGCCTGCAGAAACTGGCCGTGGCGTACCGCCAGCAGCAGGCTATGTCCACGGCCTCGCCAAACCATGACATTGCAGAGGTCCTGCCGATCGATCCACGGCCGGCCGTGGCGCAGGGCGGTACCCGCCTCAACCTGATGGTGCCCGCGGTCTCGCAACGGCACGTATTTGGCGGCATCGAAACCGCCCTGCAAGTCTTCGATGCCCTGCGGCCGTACTTTGACCAAGCGCGCATCATCGTGACGGACGAGGCGACGCCGGAGCCCCGCAGCGATGCCTACTACGGTGCCTGGCCCATCGTGCCCATGGCCAGTGAGTCACCGCCGTGCGATCACATCGTTGCCGCAGGCTCCCGCTGGGGACAGACGCTGGCTGTTCATGCCCAGGACCATTTCATGGCCACGGCATGGTGGACGGCCCACAACGCCTTTGCACTGTTGAATTGGCAGCGAGCACAGGTGCCCGAGGCGTCTGCCCGGCGCCTCCTGTACCTGATCCAGGACTACGAGCCAGGCTTCTACCCATGGTCGTCGCGCTACCTGCTGGCCCAGGCGACCTATGAGCAGCCTGGCAGAACCATCGCGCTGATGAACTCGCATTGGCTTGCCGACTACCTGGCTGCACAAGGCTATGCGTTTCCCGTCAAGGAGGTCCTGCAGCCACGCTTGCATCCCGCCCTTGCGGCCGCCCGCGCGCGTTGCGAAACCTTTGCCAAGGAGCGGATTCTGCTGGTCTATGGCCGTCCTGGCACCGAGCGCAACGCCTTCAGCCTGATCGTGGCGTCGTTGCGACTCTGGGCCAGGCACTACCCTCAGGCCCGCCAATGGCGCATTTTGTCCGCAGGCGAAGCGTTCGCTCCGATCGATCTCGGCAGCGGCTGCACGCTGCACAGCGTTGGTAAACTGAGCATCGAAGCCTATGCCGACCTGTTGTGCCGCACGGCGGTGGGTTTCTCGCTGATGGTCTCGCCACACCCCAGCTATCCGCCATTGGAGATGGCCGCCTTCGGCGCCCGGGTGGTCGTGAACCGCTTTGCGAACAAGGATCTCTCCGGCGTTTCGCCGCTATTGGTGTCGGCTTCGCCGCCCAACCCGGAAGGGTTCTCCGCCGCATTGCGCACACTGACGCAAGCCTTCGACCATGGCGAAACCTCCTGCATGCCCGCCAACGCTTCCGAGATGGTCTGGCAGGGTGGGTTCCTGGACTCTTGCGGCCCGGGCTTTGCTTGGGCCGCCGATGTCGCGGCCAAGCTTCTGGGTGACGCCCCTGCCATCCCCGCCACCGTGTGAACCGCTTCCTATCGTGAACACTCATTCCAGCAGCATTGGGCTGCGACCGTCGAGCAGCCCGCTGCAGTTACTGCGCAGCCTCTGGCATCACCGTTTTTTGCTCCGCCAACTGGTGCGGCGAGATGTCGCCAGCCGGTACCGAGGCTCCCTGATGGGCCTGCTCTGGTCCTTGCTGCTGCCCTGCGTGATGTTGGCGGTCTATGTATTCGTTTTCGGCTATGTTTTCACGCCGGTGCGCAAGGTGGGTGACGGGGCGCTGAGCCCCGCGTTTGCGCTGTCCCTGTTTGCCGGGATGCTGTTGCACGGCATGCTGGGCGAATGCCTGTCGCGTGCGCCTGCGGCCGTGCTGGCCCAGCCCAGCTATGTCAAGAAGGTCGTGTTCCCAATGGAACTGCTGCCGCTGGCCGTGGTGGGTACGGCGGTCGTGCAGTTCCTCATTGGCTCGGCCGTGCTGCTGCTGGCCCTGGTGCTCACCCAGGGCTTGCCGGCGACCGCCTGGTTATGGCCGCTGGCATGGCTGCCGCTGGTGGCGCTGGTGGCGGGTATTGCCCTCATGCTTGCGGCCCTCACGGTGTATTTGCGCGACCTGGCCCAACTCACCGGATTCGTCGCGACATTGCTGTTGTTTCTCTCCCCGGTCTTCTACCCGTTGGAGAGCCTGCCGCCCAACTGGCAGCATTGGCTGCTGCTCAATCCGCTCACGGTGCCCATCGAGGCAACCCGCAGCCTGCTGGTCCATGGACAGGGCTTGAATTGGGCTCACTGGAGTGCCCATGCAGCGGGGTGTCTGGCCACGCTCTGGGCCGGCTGGTGGATTTTTCAGCGCGCGCGCAAGGGGTTTGCCGATGTCATCTGAAATACCATCCGGCGGCTGGGCGATCCGCGCGCAGGGCCTGGGCAAGACCTACCGCTTGTACGACAAACCGCACCATCGCCTGCTGCAATCGCTGTGGCGTGGGCGCAAGAACTACTTCCGAGAGTTCGCGGCCTTGAGCGACGTCTCGTTCGAGCTGGCGCGGGGACAGACCCTGGGCATCATCGGGCGCAACGGCGCGGGCAAGTCCACGCTGCTGCAGATCATCTGCGGAACCCTGACGCCCTCGGCCGGGCAAGTGCAGGTGAACGGACGCATTGCCGCCCTGCTGGAGCTGGGCACCGGCTTCAATCCCGAATTCACCGGACGCGAAAACATCGTCATCAATGCCGCCATCCTTGGCTTGAGCCAGCGTGAGATTGCCGAACGGCTCGATGACATCATCGCCTTCGCCGATATCGGCCCCTTCATCGACCAGCCCGTCAAGACCTATTCCAGCGGCATGTATGTGCGGCTGGCGTTCGCCGTGGTGGTGCACGTCAACCCCGACATCCTCATCGTGGACGAAGCCCTGGCCGTGGGCGATGCCCTGTTCCAGGCCAAGTGCATGACCCGCATGCGCCGGATGCTGGACGACGGCCTCACCCTGCTGTTCATCAGCCACGACATCGCGGCCGTCAAGGCCTTGTGCCAGCGCGCGCTCTGGCTTGATCACGGACGAGTGCGCGCCCTCGGAGCCACTCCGGAAGTCACGCGCGATTACGACCACGACTGGATCCGCCAGGCCAACGCAGCCCACGACCTGCCCACGGATGCGCCGGCCGCCGCTGCCGCGTCCGACGCTGAGGCGCTGTTGCCGTCCGGCGTAGGCACGGGCGCGGTCGCACTGCTCGCGGTCGGCTGGGGCGTGGCGGGCATGTTCGGCACCGAAGCCCGAGCCCAGCACGGCGACACCCTGCACCTGCGCCTGCGCCTGCAGCTGCGCCAGCCCTGCCGGCACCTGGTCGTGTCGTATCACATCAAGAATCGGCAAAACCAGCATATCCTGGGCGGCCACAGCAGCGACCGCCCCGAGGTGCATGGCCGCGCCTGGCAGTCGGGCGAGGTGCTTGAACTGGCCTTCGACATTCCCGTGCACCTGCACCAGGGCGACTATGCCCTGACCGTGCTGGCGGCGAGCATGGCCGATGTGGCGCATTACACCGACGCCGTGTTCCACCTGTGGGCCGATGACGTCGCCACATTGCACGTCATGCCGCGTGCGCATTTTCCGCTCAGCGACCTGATCGAACCCCCGCAGGACCTGAGCGTCATCCCGCATGCCCCATGGCTCGTGCTGGACGATTTTTTCCCCAACCTGCTCACGGGTTTTCGGGTGGCCGAATACAACGCCCACCTCGCGGCCTTTCCGCAGCTGTCGGTGCTCTCCAGCCTGGGCGACTTTGCCTCGCAGCATGCGCGCTATGCCGAGCATTACCCGGCGCTCGCCCATCGGGTGCGGCCGTTTGCACCGGCCTGGCTGGCAGGAGCAGGGCTGGCGTTCCTGAACTTCCTGAACAACGCGCACCAGTTCTTGCCGGCGCTGCAGCAGTACCGGGTGCCTTTCGTGCTGACCCTGTACCCCGGCGGTGGCTTCGGCCTCGATGAGCCGGAGAGCGACGCCAAGCTGGCCGCGGTGCTGGCCTGCCCGCTGTTGCAGGCCCTCATCGTCACCCAAGGCGTCACGCAGGACTATGTGCAGCGGTTTGCCGCGGGGCGTGGCCTGGCCTTGCCCCCCCTGCACCGCATCGACGGCGTGGTGGTCAATCCGCTCTATCTCGAGGTCGAGGCGCCCGCGCGCGACGCCATGGCCGACAAGGCGGTGCTGGACATCTGCTTCGTGGCCGAGCGTTACATGCCCCAGGGCGCGAACAAGGGCTACCCCGCATTCATCGCGGCGGCCCTGGCGTTGGCGGACTGCGCCCGGTTGCGCTGGCACATCGTGGGCGGTGGCTTCACACCCGAAGAAATCGACGTCAGCGCGCTGGGCGACCGCATCCAGTTCCACGGCCGGCTGACCACGCAGGACTTGCGTCAGTTCTATGCCCGCATGGACCTGATCGTCTCGCCCAACCAGCCCTACCTCCTGCATCCCGGCAATTTCGACGGTTTCCCCACCGGTTGCTGCGTAGAGGCCGCCCTGTGCGGCGTTGCCGTCATGGCCACCGATGCCCTGCAGCAAAATCCCGGCTACGTCGATGGCGAATCCATGCTGATGCTCGACGCCGCCTCCGAGGTTTCTCTGGCGCAGCAAATCGAAATCCGCATCCGCCAGATACTCGCGGACCCCGCGGTGCTGACCCGCATCGGCCAGGCCGGGCAGGTGTTCACGCGCGAGCTGTACGCCCTCGAGCGGCAGATCGGCGAACGCCAGCGCATCCTGCGCAGCGTGGCCCAGCGGCTCGGGCTGCCGGTGCCGATGGAAGAGAATCCGCTGCCATGACGCCCCTCATCCTCTTCGGTGCCGGAGGCCACGCGCGCGAAGTGGCGCAGCTGGTGCGCGACATCAACCAGGCCCAGCCCGGCAGCTGGCAGCTGCTCGGTTTCATGGCCGACCCCGGCGCCGCCCCCGGGAATCCCATGCCCCTGCCTGCCCCCTGGCTGGGGGACAGCCAGCAGGCGCTGGCCGCCCACCCGGGCGCCCACTGCATCGTCGCCGTAGGCGATTCCCGGGCTCGCCGCAGGATCGCAGCCCAATTGCGGCAGCAGCACCCCGGGCTGCGCTTTGCCACCTTGGTCCACCCGCGGGCCTGGCTGGCGGAAGGGGTTCACCTGGGGCCCGGCAGTGTGGTGTTTGCCGGCGCCTGCATCAATGTCGATGTCACCATTGGACGCCATGCCAGCATCAACCTGGCCTGCACCATCAGTCACGACTGCGTGCTGGGCGAATACGTCAGCCTCGGCCCCGGCGTGCATCTGCCGGGGGGGGTGACGCTGGGCGAGGCGGTCGATGTCGGCACCGGGGCCTGCTTTCGGCCCCGCGTCAGCGTGGGGGCCAACGCGGTCATCGGCGCCGGCGCCGCCGTGGTGCATGATTTGCCTGGCAATTGCGTGGCGGTGGGGGCGCCTGCACGCCCGACCAGACCTTAATGAAAAGATCCCTAATGGGTGAGAGGAGGCATTTGGGGCATGGCATTTCACGCCAATGGGTCTGTCCACCCGGAGCCAGGACAACCATTCGCCAACGGCGGACACGCATTTCGATACTCCCGCCGCTTGCTGGGAGCGATGGCGGTTCTGGCAGTTTGCGTCGGCATGGCCATGTGCTTCCTGTCGCCGGCACTGAATGCACCAGACGAGGTCTATCACTGGCAACGGGCGGTGCAGGTCTCGCATGGTCAGTTTCTTGCTGACCGGCGTGAGGGGCAGGACTATGGCGGAGAAATAGACGTAGCCGCACTTGAATTCGCCCGCTGGGCGAATTCCCACTTCGAACGCTCCTCCGCGTTCAGCCTCAGCCAGGCCAGGCAAGTCTCGGCAGCGCTTGCAGACAACGAGGGCATGGCACGGGCCTCGTTTCCAAGCAGCGCCTCATTTTCACCGTTGGCGTACCTGCCACAGGCCTCCGGGATCGCAGTGGCGCGTCATCTGGGAGGCGGAGTCTTCGAGCAGATGATCGCTGGCCGTATGGCCAACCTGCTGGCGTATGTGGCGCTGATGGCAGCAGCGGCTTGGGTGGCACCCTGCGGGCGGCGCCTGGTGGTGATGCTGGCGCTCACGGCCCCCGCGCTGTATCTGGCGGCATCGGTGAGCGCAGACCCGCTCAATTTTGCCCTGCCGGCCTTGCTCTTCGCCTGGTGCCTCCGGCTGCGCTTCGATGATTCGGCCCGCCTGTCACGCCGCGGGCGTTTGGGCCTCGGGCTGATGCTGGTGTCGTTGTCCCTGCTGAAACCGATTTATCTGTTGCTGGCCGGCATGGCGCTGCTCGTGCCGGCGCGGCATTTCGGCGGTCGTCGTGGGCGAGGTTTTTTCTTGCTGGCGGCCATTGGTGCAGGGTTGGTGCTTACGCTGGCCTGGAATGCCGTCTACCCCTTCATGCCGGGGCGTTATTGGGGGACTGATGCGGCCCCGAAGGCTGTACTGCTGAGCATCGTGCATGCCCCGCTTGCCGGCCTGGAATACTTTGTTCACAGCCTGCTCCATCAACTGCCCGTGATGTGGCTGGACGGTTGGGGCCGGATGGGGGGGTATCCGCCGCCCTTTATGACCAATGCGCCCAGGGCGCTGTCCTGGGCCGGCTTGGCAACGATGCTTGCGATTGCCGCATCCGACGGCCATCAGCCCCGAGATCTGCGTGCCTCCGCGTTCATGGTGGCACTCGCCGCGCTGTTCACAGGCGTCATCTTCCTGGCCTTCTGGCTCAGCTTTTCGCCGTCGAACGCTGCCGTCATCCAGGGCGTGCAAGGCCGCTACTTCCAGCTCGTCTTTTTGCTGATCGGCTGGGCGCTGGTTTGTGCGGCGCCGTTCGGAAAGGTGTTTCAGCGGTGGCGTGCGCCCTTGTTGATTTTGGGTCTTGTGTTACAGACGGTATCCTTGTTGCAGGGGATGGGGGAGTTCCGCTTTTATTGGGCCAGCTAGGTTCTTTTATGAATAACAAATTGCGTCTTGCGGTATTGATACCCTGCTTCAACGAAGAAGTGGCGATTGGGACGGTCGTGCGTGATTTCCAGCGGGTTCTGCCGCAGGCGACGATCTACGTGTTCGACAACAATTCGCGTGACAACACCGTGGCCATCGCGCGCAGTCTGGGCGCCGTGGTGCGCCATGTACCCCTGCAAGGCAAGGGAAACGTCATGCGACGCATGTTTGCCGACGTCGAGGCCGACATCTACGTCCTGGTCGATGGCGATGCCACGTACCACGCCGAAAGCAGCCCGCAAATGATTGACCTGCTGCTGGCCGAGGGCCTGGACATGGTCGTCGGGCGCCGCGAAAGCATCGAAGAGTACAGCTACCGCCTGGGACACCGCTTGGGCAATCGCATGCTGACGGGCTTCGTAGCCCGTCTGTTCGGGCGGCGCTTCACCGACATGCTGTCGGGCTACCGGGTGTTTTCCCGCCGCTACGTGAAATCCTTCCCCGCCCTGGCGCGGGGTTTCGAGACCGAGACCGAGCTGACGGTGCATGCACTCGAGCTGCGCATGCCGGTGGCGGAAGTCGATACCCCGTACAAGGCGCGGCCAGAAGGCTCCTTCAGCAAGCTCAACACCATCCGCGATGGCTTGCGCATTCTGAACACCATCGTGCGCTTGTTCCGGCTCGAACGCCCCCTGCTGTTTTTCAGCCTGATCAGCGCATTGCTCGCCCTGCTGGCCGTGGCGTTGGCCGTGCCGCTGGCCGTGACCTATGTCGAAACTGGCTTGGTGCCACGGCTGCCCACCGCCGTGCTGGCCGCCGGCCTGGGGCTCCTGTCCAGCCTGTCCCTGACCTGCGGCCTCATCCTTGAGAACGTCACCCACACCCGGCAGGAAGCACGCCGGCTGATTTATCTCGGCATTCCGTGCAGCGGCCTGCCCGGCACGGTAGGCGCGTCAGTCGGGAGCCAGGATTGACGGGTCGGCTGCTGCGCTTCGGACTGGTCGGCACGGCCGGCTTCGTGGTGGATGCCGGGCTGCTGCAAACCATGGTGCAGTGGGGCGGGGTCAACCCCTTCCTGGCGCGCCTGGGCTCCTTCATGGCCGCCGCCACGGCCACCTGGTGGCTCAACCGCTGCTTCACGTTTCGCGTGGGCAGCCAGGCCAGCGCAGGGGAGTGGATGCGCTACGTCACCACGATGGTGCTGGGCGGGTTGGTCAACTATGGCGCATACGCCGCGCTTTTGTTGTGGCTGCCACTGGCCATGCGCCAGCCCTGGCTCGGCGTGGCCTTCGGCTCCCTGGCGGGGATGGCGGTCAACTATTACACCTCCAGCCGCTTCGTGTTCGCGCGCTAGGCGTGCAGGGATCGTCCCCGAATGGTGAGCGGGGCGCACCATAACAACGTCACCGGTTGCCTGCACTGGCGGGGTGACATCTCCTACCCCATCTACCTCATCCATGTGGGAATGATCTTTGCCATTGACGCGTTGGGGGGGGGCGTGGCTGGCAGGCGCTGCTGTCCAACATCGTCCTCACCCTGGCCTTGGCGGCATTGCTACATTACCTGATTGAAAACCCGAGCCGACGCTGGGGTGCGCGCTTGGTGCGCTCCAGAGCCCGCTCGCTAGACTGCCGCCCATGCTGACTCCCCACGCCTCGACGCCTGTTCCCTTCGCCCAGCCCATCTACGTCACCCGGCCGATGCTGCCGCCGCTGAGTGAATACACCGCTTTGCTGCAGGAGGTATGGGACAGCGGCTGGCTGGCCAATGGTGGCGAGCAGCACCGTGCCCTCGAGGCCGAGCTTGTGCAGTGGCTGCGGGTGCCCCACCTCAGCCTCTTCAACAACGGCACCATCGCCCTGGTCGTGGCCTGCCAGGCGCTGCGCCTTGCCGGTGAAGTCATCACCACCCCCTTCACCTTCCCGGCCACGCCGCATGTGCTCCGCTGGAACAACATCACCCCGGTGTTCGCCGACATCGACCCGGAAACCCTGTGCATCGATCCGGCCGGCGTGGAGTCCCGTGTGACGCCTAGCACCACAGGCATCCTCGGTGTGCATGTCTACGGCGTACCTTGCGATGTGCACGCCCTGGATGGCATCGCCCGCAGCCACGGCCTGCGCGTGGTCTACGACGGTGCCCATGCCTTCGGCACCCAGATCGACGGGCAGACCATCGCCAGCTTTGGCGATGCCACCATGCTCAGCTTCCACGCCACCAAGCTGTTCCACACCGCCGAGGGCGGCGCGCTGGCGGTCAACGACCCCGAACTCAAGCAGCGCATCGACCTGCTGAAGAATTTCGGCATCAAGAACGAGGAAGAGGTCGTCATGCCCGGCATCAACGGCAAGATGAGCGAGCTGCAGGCCGCGCTGGGCCGTGTGGTGCTGCGCCATGTCGGCCAGGAGCGCCAGCGCCGCGCCGCCGTGCGCCAGGTGTACGAGCAGCGCCTCGCGGGCATCGAGGGCCTGCGCCTGCATGCCATGCCCGCCGGCGTGACCAACAGCCTGCAATACCTCGTGCTGCGTGTAAACGCCGAGCAGGCCGGTTGCAGCCGCGACACCCTGCACGAGCGCCTCAAGCGCTACAACATCATCACGCGCAAATACTTCCACCCCCTGTGCAGTGAGTACAGCTGCTATCGGCAGTTGCCCAGCGCCAGCCCGCAACAGCTTCCCAACGCCTACCGGGTCGCGTCCGAGGTATTGGCGCTTCCCCTGTACGGCGCTCTCAGCGGCGACGACGTGCACCGCATCTGCGACACCATCGTGCATAGCCTGCGCGCCTGAGCATCGCAGCCATGCATGGGCTGGCGCAAGCAGTGATTAAGGTGTTTCATGCCTGTAGTGCTTGCCAGGCAAGCGCTTGATGCTATGAAAATTGCGTTATAGCCCCTTGGTGCCGGCATGCCGGCGGGGACAGGCGCTCTAGAAACTTCCGGTAACAGTGCCCATGCCATGGGGTATCCTTGACACGGTGGACACCTTCGTGAGGGCGGGGCCAGTCCGACCCGGCCAACGCCCATTCCCGCAGGTCCGCGATCGACCCCGCCGCGCGGCTGACCGGCCTGGCCATGCAACGCCATACCGTCCAGATGCTTTCAAGGGAAAGATCGCTGCAGCGCCGCGTAAGCAAGGTCGTATGTCAATACCTGCCTGATTCCTGGATCCATCGTGAAGTATTTCCGAGTGTCTCGCCGCAGCCTGCCTGCAGGGTGTGCCTGCATCGTTCTGAGTACCGGCGTGACCCTGGCGGCCCAGGCCGACGAACTGGGCTACGAGCTGTCGGAGCGGGACTACCTGAGCGAGATACCGCACATCTACTCCGCCTCGCGGCTGCCGCAGCAGCTGGAAGACGCCGCCGGCGCGCTCACCGTGCTCGATCGCGAATTCATCCGCCTGACGGGCGCGCGCGAGCTGACGGAAGTGTTTCGCTGGGTGCCCGGCTTCCAGGTGGCCACCTCGGCCGGGGGGCGCTCCGTGGTGGCCTACCACGGGCTGTCGGGGCAGATATCGCAGCGCATGCAGGTCTATGTGGACGGCCGCTCGGTGTATGCCCCCTACCTGTTTGGCGGGGTCGACTGGAGCGCCCTGAGCGTGCCCCTCGACGAGATCGAGCGCATCGAAATCCAGCGCGGCTCCAACTCCGTCACCTATGGCGCCAACGCCTTTTTGGGGGTCATCCACATCGTCACGCGCGCCGCCGCGCAGAGCGTGGGGGTGCGGGCCGAGGTCGTGCAGGGCAGCGCCGGCGTGGCCGACCGGCACATCCGCTGGGGGCATGCGCAGCCCGCAGCGCAGTGGCGGATTGCCGCCGGTCAGCGCTCGGACGACGGCCTGGCCGGGCGTCCCGACGGTTACCGCACCAACTACCTCGACCTGCGCGCCGAATTCCAGCCCTCCAGTTCCCAGGAATGGTCCATCACCTCCGGCATCACCCGCGGCCACCTGGGTATCGGCTTCGAAGGGCGTGCGGGCGACCCCGAGCGCACCGAAGTCGCCGAGTCCGCATCGTTTCAGGCCCGCTACCGCCAGACGGTTGATCCGGGGCAAGAGTGGAGCCTGACCCTGTCCTCCACCCATGACAGCGGAGACGACAGTTTCGAAATCCCCCTGCTCGACAGCGATGCTCTGCACATCGACGGGCGCCGACGAGCCAACCGTTACGCGCTCGACTACCAGCATTTCAAAGACTTCTCATCGCAATGGCGTGCCTCCTGGGGGCTGGGCTACCGGCAGGAAAGGGTCACCTCGTCGCAGCTGTTCAACACCAGCAGCCCTCAAACCAACACGTCATCGTCGGCCTTTCTCAACGCAGAATGGAAACCCTCCGCGCACTGGACCCTGAACCTGGGCAGCCTCATTGAGCGCGACAGTTATGCCCCAGCGCAATGGGCGCCCCGGCTGGCCATCAACTGGAAACCGACGAGCCAGCACACCCTCAAGCTGGGCTACTCATCAGCCTTTCGCACCCCCAGTCTTTTTGAACAACGCGCTGATTGGCGCATCGTCAGCGAAGGCAAAACGCTGGACATCCGCTATCTGTCCAGCGGCGGGCTATTGCCTGAGCGGGTGAACGCCTGGGACCTCGTCTACCTGGGCCAATGGCGCGAGCATGGCCTCACGCTGGACGCCAGACTGTTCCAGGAAAAACTCTCGCGCATCATCACTGGCCGCCTGGTCCTGCTGCCAGCGATCGCCACCGACATTCCAAACGCCACGGCCTATGACCTGCGCAACAACGCCTCGGCAACCAACCGAGGCATTGAATACCAGCTGAGCTGGCGCCCCGCCCGCGGCACCATCGTCAGTTGGAACCAATACTTCGCCCGGCCCCAGGCCTCGCCCGATGTCATCGCAGAGACCATCGCGCGGCGCAGCACGGGCTTGCTGGTCTCGCATGCCTGGTCCAACGGGTGGTCCACGGGGCTCTCCTACTCCAGTGTGAGCCCCGTGCGCTGGCTGGGCGAAACCACGCAGGCAGGCTCGCAACGATTTGCCTCCCTGCGCGTTGCGCGCTCCTTTCGCTTCAATGACTCCAGCATGAACGTCGCCGTCCGATGGCGCCAGCCCCTGGGGCAATCCGATGAATTCCGCGAGCTGCAACGCGAGCTGCGCAAAGTGTGGGTTTCCGTGAGCGTGGAATACTGAGGCGCACGAATGTGACCCGCACCATCGTCACCACCATGCTCAGGTATGCCATGGGCACCGCAGGGGTGCTTTTATGCCTTTGCGCGCAGGCAAACACCCTGGGCATCGTCACCAGCGGCCAAGGTGCGGCCTACGAAGAGTTCGTCGAAGCCGTGCGCACCGAACTCAAATCCGTGCCGGGCCTCAAAATCCAGCTGCTCGCACCCGGCGCCGAAGGCGCAGCCGCGCGCCTGCCCGACGACACCTTCATGGTGCTGGCCGTCGGGGTGCAGGCCACGCGCACAACCCTTGCCGCCCAGGCCGAAAGCCGTTGGCCCCTGCTGAGCGTCATGGTGCCCCGCACCTCCTTTGATGCATTGAGTCCGGTCCCGCGCAACGCGCGCCGCATCTCCGCCATCTACATCGACCAGCCGCCGCAGCGCCAGCTGGAGCTGATACGAATATTGCTGCCAACTGCCCGCAAGATCGCCCTGGTAGTGGGGCCCACCAACCAGCGCGACCTCGACGCCCTGCGCACGCTGGCCACCGCCAAGGGCCTGGCGCTGGTCACGGAGAAGGCCGCGCGCGACACCGAGCTGTACCCGGCGCTCCAGTCCGTCCTGAGGTCCTCGGACGTGCTGCTGGCGCTGCCAGACCCCTACGTCATCAACGTATCCACCGCGCAAAACCTGCTGCTCACCGCCTTCCGGTTCCGGGTGCCGGTCATCGGCTACTCGGCCGCCTACGTGCGCGCCGGGGCGCTGGCCGCGGCCTACAGCACACCGCGCCAGATCGGGCAGGAGGCGGCCCAGGTGGCGCGCCAGTTGTGGCGCGGCGGGGCCTTGCCCACGCCCCGCTATCCGCGCAACTTCAGCATCGCCATCAACCGGCCGCTGGCCGAGAGCCTGGGGCTCAACCTGCCCGACGAGGCCGCGGTGCAGCAGCGCCTGCAAGCGCTGGAGAGCAGCGAATGACGCCTGGGCGCATCGCCGCGCGCCTGCTGCACCCGCTGGCGTGGCACCGCATGGACCTGCGCGGGCGCCTGATGTGGCTGGCCATGTTCCCGGTGCTGGTGTTTGCGGTGGTCTGGGGCAGCTACGTGATCCGCCAGCGCGACGCCGACCTGGCGGCGCAGCTGCAGCAGCGCGCCCAGCTGCTGGCGCGGCAACTGGCGGTGGCGGCGGACTACGGCATCTTCTCCTTCAACCAGGCGGCGCTGGACAACATCGCCCTGGGCGTGCTGCGCGAATCCTCGGTGATCTCGGCCACCATCATCGCTGCTGACGGGCGGGTGCTGGCCACCCGCCATGCGCCCGCCCAGGGCCAGGCCATCCCCCCCGGCCAGCTGCAGGCCATGCTGGAGGCCTCCAGGCGTGGCGGCGGGGGCGGGGTCAGCGAACACAATGCGCACTGGGTGGCCCACCTGGAGCCGGTGCGCACCCCCTTGCTGGACGTCGACGACCTGCCCGAGGCGGCGCATCCCCAGCGCCACGCCCCCCCGCAAGGCCATGTGATCGTGCAAGTGAGCACGCGCAGCATCCGCACCGAGTTGTTCGACTTCGGGCTGCGCGTCATGGTGCTGCTGGCGGGGGTGCTGCTCAGCGGCTGGGTCATGGCGCGCCGCATCAGCACCAGCCTCGACCAGCGCATCCAGGCCGTGGTGCAGGCGGCGCAAAAAATCGGCGCGGGCCATATCGGCATCCGGCTGCCCGCCAGCGCCATCCCCTCGTTCGCACGTCTGTCGCAGGACATCAACGGCATGGCCGAACAACTCGAACAGTCGCGCCAACGGCTGGAGCAGCGCGTCCTCGAGGCCACCCAGGCCCTGCGCGAGCAGCGCGATGCCGCCGAGCAGGCCAACCGCGACAAGACCCGGTTCCTGGCCGCCGCCAGCCACGACCTGCGCCAGCCCATGCACGCCCTGAACCTGCTGCTGGAGGCCCTGAAGCAGGAAAGCCGTAGTGACGAGCGCGCCAGGCTGCTGGAGCGCATCGAGGCCAGCAGCCAGGCCATGAGCGCGCTGCTCGACGCCCTGCTCGACATCTCGCGGCTGGACGCCGGCACCGTGCGCCTGCAGCGCGCCCCGCTGCAGCTGCAGCCCCTGCTGCTGCGCCTGCGCGACACCTACGAGCGCCAGGCCGAGCGCAAGGGCATTGCGCTGGTCATCCACGGCTCGCAGGCCTGCGTGCGCAGCGACCCCCTGCTGCTGGAGCGCATCCTGGGCAACTTCCTCTCCAACGCCCTGCGCTACACCCCGCCGGGAGGTTGCGTGCTGCTGGCCGTGCGCCTGCGCGGCGCGCACTGCGTGATCCAGGTCCGCGACAACGGCCCCGGCATCGCGCCCGACGAACAGGCGGCCGTGTTCCAGGAATTCGTGCAGCTGCACAACCCGCAAAGAGACCGCAGCCAGGGGCTGGGGCTCGGCCTGGCCATCGTCCAGCGCCTGGCCCGGCTGCTCGACCACCCCGTGGGCGTGCGCTCCTGCCTGGGGCACGGAGCCACCTTCCACATCCAGCTGCCCCGCTGCGAAGTCGCGCCCCCGGCGGCGCCCGGCGTGCCGCCGCCGCACGGCGCGTCCACGCCGGCATCGCCCGGCCTGGAGGGCTGCCGCATCCTTCTCGTGGAAGACGATGCCCTGGTGCGCGACGGCTACGCGCGCCTGCTGCAGCTGTGGGGGGGCGAGGCCCGCGTCCACGCCAACGCCGACGCGGTGCTCGCCGCCCTGGGCCAGGACGGCTGGCGCCCGCACCTCATCGTCACCGATCACCGCCTTGGCGGCGCGCTCAACGGCCGCCAGCTCATCGACGCGCTGCGCCGCCACTGGGCGGCCGAGCTGCCGGCGGTCATCCTGACCGGCGACACCGAAGACGCCGCGCTGGGCCAGTCGGGCACCGAGCGCCTGCGCGTGCTCTACAAACCCGTCAAGCCGGCAGAGCTGCGCCAGGTGCTGGTGCAGCTGTGGCGCGCCGGGGGCGCCGCCACCCCGCCCAGGGATTGACGGGCGCCGAGTGCCTGTAATATCGCGCCTCGTGAAGATCCTCATCGTTGACGACCATGGCCTTGTCCGGGAGGGCCTGCAAGCCATCCTCAGCCGCTCCGAGCTGCTCGCCGAGTGCGTGCAGGCGTGGGACGCCGCGTCGCTGTGGCAGCAGCTGGAGCAGCATGCCGACATCGACCTCGTGCTGATGGACATCCAGCTGCCCGATGTCAGCGGCCTGAGCCTGCTCGAAGAGCTCACGCAGCGGTTGCCGCAGCTGCCGGTGATCATGCTCTCCGCAGACCACGACGCCGGCATCGTCCACCATTCGCTGGAGCAGGGCGCACGTGGGTTCCTGCCCAAGTCGACGCTGAACCAGGTGCTGGTATCGGCCATTCGGCTCGTGGCCGCGGGGGGCGTCTACGTGCCGCCCGAGGCGCTGCAAAAGCCGGCCGCCCGCCCCGCCGCGGCCGGGCCCCAGGCCCCGGTCTCCATTGCGTCCCTGGGGTTCACCGCGCGGCAGACCGACGTGTTCCGGCTGCTGCTGCAAGGCCTGTCCAACAAGCAGATCTGCCGCGAACTCGACCTGGCGGAGCCCACCGTCAAGATCCATGTGCGCGGCATCCTGCGCACCCTGGGCGTGAGCAGCCGCGCCGAGGTGATCGCCAAATACGGCATGTTGAGCCCGTCTCCCTCCACGCCTCGGCAGGCCGCTGCCGCGGACCACTGAAGCAACCCCGTGCCCGGCATCCTGCGGGCCAGTCCGATGTCATTGTTTGCCCAACTTCTGCGGCGCCGCGCGCGCGCGCCCCTGGTCAGCGTGGTGGTGGCCAGCTACAACCACGCCCCCTTCGTGCAAGACTGCCTGCGCAGCGCGCTGAGCCAGGGCATCGACGACCTGGAAATCCTCGTCACCGACGACGGCTCCACCGACGCCACCGCCCAGCACGTCGCCGCCCTGGGCGACCCCCGCATCCACCTGCACGCCTTTGCGCAGAACCGCGGCGCCTGCCTGGCCATGAACGACGCCCTGCGCCGCTCGCGGGGCCGCTACATCGCCGTGCTCAATTCCGACGACCTGTTCCTGCCCGGCAAGCTGCGGCGCCAGATCGACTTCCTGGAGCACAACCCGCAGGTCGGCGCCGTCTTCGGCTGGCCCAGCTTCATCGACGAGCAGGGCCAGCCCTTCCACGACCCCGCGCACAAGGACCACGCCGTCTTCCACCAGCCCAACCGCGGCCGCCACCAATGGCTGCGCCACTTCTTCGACCAGGGCAACGCCCTGTGCCACCCCACGGCGCTGCTGCGCCGCGAGGTCTACCAGAACGTGGGCCTGTACGACCCCCGGCTGGCGCAGGTGCCCGACCTGGACCAATGGATACGCGTGTGCATGCGCTACGACATCCACGTGCTGCCCGAGCCGCTCACCGCGTTTCGCATCCGCAGCGGCCAGCAAAACGCCAGCGGCGCCCGGCCCGAGGTGGTGCGCCGCGACGCCTGGGAGCGTGCCGACGTTCTGCGCCACTACCTGCGCCTGCCCCCGGCGCAACTGCTGCAGGTGTTCCCCGAGTTCGCCGGCCAGGGCGCCGGCCAGGGCGCCAGCCTGGTCGAGCAGCTGGCCTGCCACGCCCTGGCCCTGGGCACGCCGTTTCACCAGCGCTTTGCGCTGCAGGCCTGGTTCGACGCCTTGCCCGCGGGCGGCCTGCTCGATGCGCCCGGCCCCGCCGCCGCGCCGCCGGCCGGCGGCGACCCCACCGCCTGGCGGCGCTACATCGCCGCCACCGCCGCCGCCAACCCCCACCGCATCGGCGGCTGACCGCCCCCCACGACCAGATGCAAACCACCCAGCACGCCTACCTCAGCCGCCTCGACCACCTGCGCTTCTTCGCCGCGGCGCTGGTGGTGCTGTTCCACTACTTCCATACCCAGGTGGGCGACCTGCGTTCGGGCAACCCGTTGGTCTCGCTGGTGGACGAGGGCCACACCGGCATCGCCCTGTTCATGGTGATCAGCGGGTTCATCTTCACCGTGATCGCCGGCGAACGGCACATCCACTACGGCGGCTTCATCAAGAACCGCGTGCTGCGCATTTACCCGCTGTTCGTCTTTGCCGTCTTCCTGCAGCTGTTCATCAGCACCTACAACGACCAGCGCAATTACGGGTTTTTACAGCTGCTGGGCTGGCTCATGCCCTTCCGCTCGGAAACCGTGCCCCTGTCGCCGTACTTCGTGCAACTGTGGACCATCTGGGTCGAGTTCCAGTTCTACCTGATCTTTCCCTTCCTGCTGGCCTTCAGCCGGCGCCACGGCAGCCGCTACCTCTGGGCCTGGCTGGGCCTGCTGGTGCTGGTGCGCGCCCTGGTGTACGCGGCCAGCGGCAGCGTGCGCTTCATCGCCTACGAAACCCTCTTCGGCCGGCTCGATCAGTTCATCATCGGCATGCTGCTCGCGCGCTTTTGGCAGGCGCTGCAGGCGCGGCAGGCGCGCGCCGCCCGGGCGGGCGGGGCGGTGGCGCCCCACCTCTCGCCGCTGTGGCTGGCGCTGGCGGGCCTGGCGCTGCTGCTGGGGCTGCATGCCTTCAGCCGCAAGGTGGGGTTTTCCGAACTGGCCAGCCCTGTGTGGATCATCTGGCCGGGGCTGGAGGCCGCCCTATGGGCCGTCTTCGTCGGGGTCTACCTGTGCACGCGCTGGCCGGGCCCGCAGGCGCTGCGCCAGCGCATCGACCGCGCGCTCGCGGCCCTGGGGGCCGTGAGCTTTTCCACCTATGTGCTGCACAACCTGGTGATCGCGGCCTACAACGCCCGGCTGCCGCCCCTGGCCACCGGCGCCGGCCCCGTGGCGGACGCCCTGGCCACCGGCGCCCTGCTGCTGCCGGCCGTGCTGGCCCTGTCGGCCATCACCTACCACCTTATCGAGCGCCCCTTCCTGGCGCTGCGCGGCGGCTACCTGAGCTGAGGTCCTGCAGGCAGCGCAGTGCGTTGTCAATATGCAACACAATCGGACTAATCCTTTGGGCTTAGTACACTCGATTTCATATAGGAGATGATGCTCCTAAGTTGTTGATTCGCAAGGAAAAAATCCGGCTGAAAAAGGGCGGCCGGAACCCGGGGGTGTAGTCGTGGAGCTAAGCCTTCCGGGGCGCAGGTGTTGCCAAATACTACCGATAGAATCATTCGGGTCGACGGGCGGGGAAGCCCCCCTCTTCGGTCGATTTTTTCAACGTTTGAAAGAGGCTTTTCCTATGACGTACTTCACCACCGGCGCTCAGCTGCAAGCAGCCCTGAACGCACTGCCCAACACCAAGACGGGCGACTTTGTCGCGTTCGACTCCTTCTTCTACGGTCAGCAATACATGGCTGACTACCAGGGCACCCTGTCGCCCATCGAGCACTTCGTGCAGATCGGTGCAGCCCGCGGCTACAAACCCAACGCCACGTTCGACTCCACCTACTACAAGAACGCGTTTGCCGACCTGAAGAACACCGACTTCAACGCCGCCGACCTGCTGTACCACTTCATGCAGTACGGCCTGGACGAAGGCCGCACGCCCAACGCCGCTCTGGCTACGTTCGACGGCACCGCCTACCTGGCCGCCAACCCCGATGTGGCCGCCTACGTGAACGCCAATCTGGCCCAGTTTGGCGGCAGCGCCACCAATGGTGCCTTGGCTCACTACGTCAAGTTCGGCGCTGCAGAAGGCCGCACGGCTCCGGGCACGTCGGTTTCTAACGGCCAGACCTTCATGCTCACTAATGGTGTGGATAACATCGTCGGCACCTCCGGCAATGACACCATCACCGCCACCAACGCTGCTGCTCCGAACACCGTTCTGGGTGGTTTGGACGTGGTCGATGGCGGCGCCGGCACCGACACCCTGTCGATTGCTGACACGCTGACCGCTGCTAATGCTGACTTCGCTCTGCCCGCAGGCTTCACCGTCAAGAATGTCGAGACCCTGAATGTCACTACCAATGGTGCAATCGGCACCTACGCTGCAGGCTCTGATGCTGGTGCATTCAACATCTCTACAATTTCGGGATTGACCTCTGCTACTTTTGTTGCGGCGGGTGCAGGTACGGGTACTGGCAGCGAAGTTACTGCTGCTGATACCACTGACGTTTCCTTGACTGTTGCGGGCAACAACGCTGCTGAAGTCAACGGCGGTAAGGCTGTAACCATCGTTTCTGGTGCGACCGGTACTGGCGTTACTGATGTCCAAGGTAAAGGCCTGACTTCTGTTTCCGTCAAGGGCGGTGGGGTCGTAACTATCGATAACCTGGGTGGTGCTGCTGGTACCACGACGTCCATTGGTACCACGATGACTGCCGTCACTCTGGACGGTGTTGCTGGTGCAGCCGCGGCCGTGAAGGGCGCAGCAGTTGATACCGTGACTGTCAAGAACCAAAAGACTGCACTGGCTACAACCGTTACTAACGGCACCTCGACTGCCCTGACGGTTAACGTTGATGGCGCTGGTTACGATGCTGCAGGTGCTGCTGTTGCTGGCGTTAGCGTTGCTGCAGGCGCTGCTGCAAAAACTATTACTGTCAATGCGACTGGTACCAAGAGCAACGTGATTGTTTCTGGTGCAGCTGCTACAACGCTGAACATCACTGGTTCCGCTGATCTGAACCTGGCTCAGGCGCCTTTGGCAACTGCCACCAAGATCGATGGCTCAGCTGCGACTGGTGGTCTGACACTCGGTACTCTGAACGCTGCTACCGTCAACGTGAGCACCGGTTCTGGCAAGGACAGCCTGACACTGTCTGCTACGGCCAAGGCTACCGTCAATACCGGCGCTGGCAATGACTCCGTGACCTTGGCGTCTGCCGTGGCTGCTGGCTCGACCATCAACCTCGGTGCTGGTGACGACAAGCTGCTGGTTTCCACTGGCTCTGTTGCTGCATCCACCGCTACCGCTGTGACCACCATCGATGCCGGCGACGGTACCGATACGGTCGCTGCCGCGCTGATTAATGCTGCCAACGCTGCTCAGTTCAAGAACTTCGAGAACATCGATGCTTCGGCGGCTGCTACTCTGGACGTAGAGCTGATGACGGGCTCAACCATCACTGGTCTGACCCTGACTGGTGGTACTGGCGGCGCAACGTTGAGCAATATCGCTGCTGGCGTTGGCTTGACCGTTTCCGGCTCCAACACTGGTACTACTACCATTGGTGTTAAGGGTGCGACCGCTGCTACTGCCACGGCTGATAGCTTTACCACGACCATTGCTGGTACGGCTGGCTCCACGGCTACTGCTCTGGCTCCCGACACCGTTGCAGCTGGCACCGTTGTGACTAACGGCGTAGAGTCCCTGAACGTGGTTTCGGGTGGCACGGGCTTCGTTGTCAACACTTTGGCTGTGACTGACAGTGCTCTGCAGACCCTGACCATCACCGGCGATAAGAAGCTGACTCTGACCTTCGTTGGAACCAACGGTACTGCCGTTACCGGCGCTACCGATACGGTTAACGGTGTCAAGTTGATCGATGGCTCCGCTGCTACTGGTGTGCTGGATATCAATACCACCAACGTGACCAACGTGGCTAACGCTGGCCTGACCGTGAAAACGGGCTCTGCAAAAGACGTGATCACCCTGGCTCAGAAGGCTACGGTTGATGCGGGCGCTGCCGATGACACCATCGTGTCTAGCGTTAAGGGTGGTACCTTCACCGGTGGTGCTGGCAACGATACTTTCAACCTGTCTGCAACTGGTATTGAGATCGGTGGCGCAACCACTGAGGCCGCTGGTGTCGTCAAAACTACTATTGCAGACCTGTCTGCTGGTGACGTGATCAAGTTCAGCACAGCTGCTTCGGCATTTGCTGGCACCAAGATTGCACTCAATGAGACGGTGACCACTCTTGATGCTGCTCTTGCTCTGGCCTCCAACAATACGACCGCTGGCCAGATCACGTGGTTCCAGTACGGTACCAATACCTATATCGTCGAGAACGCTGACGGTACCACGGGTATTGATGCTGCGATTGCAAGGACCGTTGGTGATGTCGTTGTCAAGCTGACCGGTCTGATTGACTTGTCGAACTCGACTTTCGACAACGCTGCAGACACGCTGACAATCGTTTAATCTCCACTAGGGGAAAGCCCCCGCGATGCGGGGGCTTAGCCGAAACAGAAATCGCCCCTTGGGAAACCTCGGGGCGTTTTTTTCGTCCTGCAGAAACTAAAAAACCCCTGCAACCGAAGTCGCAGGGGTTTCAATGGCTTTCACCTTACCCCAAGGCACCGTGAAGTGCCGAGGGGTGATCTCCGGGGGAGATTAGCCGATGGCAACCAGGTTAGCCGTAACAGCGCTTGCGCCGATTGCGGTAACACCGGTAACGCCGACCAACTCAACCACGGAGTCGCTTGCGCCTTGGTTGAACACGATCAGGGCATCAGCAGTACCGTCGCTGTTGCTGTCGTAAGCGAAAGCAACCGTGTCACCGGCGGTGCTGATGTTGGTCGCTACGTAAGACAGGACGTCAGCCAGGTTGGCTTCATTAACCGTCAGGGCAGTCGTGAAGCTGTCGATGTGGACGGGAATAAAAGGACACCCACTTTAGTTGCCTAAATAATCAGCACGCCCTACACTCACCCCATGACCCGCCCCCGCTGCGCCCTCGTTTCCCTGGCCGATACGCCCTGGTACCACGTTGTCAACCGCTGCGTGCGCCGCGCCTTCCTGTGCGGGCACGACGCGCACTCCGGTCAGGACTTTGAACACCGCCGTGGCTGGGTGGAAACGCGCATCCGTGAATTGGCCTCGGTCTTTGCCATCGACGTGGCAGCCTACGCCGTCATGAGCAACCACTACCACGTCGTGCTGCGCGTGGATGCAGCACGTGCCCGCGGCTGGAGCGATGAAGAGGTGCTGCGCCGCTGGACGCAGCTCTTCACCGGCCCCTTGCTGGTGCAGCAGTTCCTGCAGCCGCCGCAGCGCGCCCTGATGGGCCAGGCGCAACTCGAGCAGGTGCAAGCACTGGCGGACACCTACCGCGCCCGTCTGTTTGAACTGTCGTGGTTCATGCGCGTGCTCAACGAGTCGATTGCGCGCCAGGCCAATGCCGAAGACGGCGTGAAAGGCCGCTTTTGGGAGGGGCGCTTCAAGAGCCAGGCGCTGCTGGACGAGCAGGCCCGACGCGAATAAATAAAAGGACACCCACTTTAAATACAAAGGACACCCACTTTAGTTGCCTCAATCCGTAGCACTGCCTACACTGAGGCCGCATGCCCCGCCCCCGCTAAGCCTGCTGGCCAAACAACATATGCCAACAATTTTGAGAGTGGATGGATTTCGGTTCTATTTTTATAGCCACGAGCCGAACGAGCCGCCCCATGTGCATATCGACAAGGATGCAGCGACCGCCAAAGTGTGGTTACATGATGCGGCGGTTGCACGCAGCATGGGTTTCTCTGCACAAGATTTAAGCAAAATTCAACGGATGGTGAAAATTCACCAATCTTCTTTAAAGGAGGCATGGAATGCATTCTTTGGCACCTGAAACAGACGTGCG
>NZ_MTBE01000024.1:0-66348 GCF_002916785.1 Diaphorobacter sp. LR2014-1
TACTCGTGCGGGCGCGTCAATGGCTGTACAAGAACAAGCTGGTGATCGTGCACGAGCGGGCAATTCGGACACTGATTGCGGCGGCACTTGCCCAGCTTGAAGTTGAAACAGGCACCGCCATCGCCGCCAGCGTTGATCCAGCAACACTTGATCGCTGGCGAGCCTCAGTTTCAGAGCTGCGCCCAGATGGACAAACCCAGCAGAGTTGGCTATGGGCTGCACCGGCGAAACACTCAACCCGCCAAATCAGCGAGGTACTGGAGCGCATCGACCTGCTTTACACGCTGGACGTTCATAAGCACCTGGCAGACATCCCCGATCTCATCTTGCGCCGCTACGCGCGCCGACTTGTCTCCAGGCCGCCCTCAGCCGGAGCCAAGATCAAAGAGCCAGCGCGCACCGTGGAGGTCGCATGCTTTCTTCGGTATTGCCTGTTCACCACCACAGACCAGTTGATCCTTATGGTGCAGCGCCGGATCGCCGATCTGTGGCGTCAGGCTGCCGCCGATGTCCCCGCTACCGTCAATTGGGCCGCAATGTACAAAACGCTGCTCGGCGAACTTGTTGCCTTGAGCGCGCAAGGTGCGGTGCCAGATGCTGAGTTGCGTGCCCGTCTTGAAGCCTTGATCACCGAAACCCAGAAACGCAAACCACCGAGCAGGGCCTCCCTGGTCCGCGAGGGATTGATTGATGGAATTCGCCCCGTGCGGTCGTTGCTCGTCGCCATTGCAAAGCTGCCCTGGCAGGCCACCGGCGAGCATCCTGCCATCGAGTACCTTGCCAAGCTGCAAGCTTTATATCTCAAAGGATCCAGAAAGCTGCCAGTTGAAGTGGTGGCACCAAGTCTGGGAATGATCTGGCAGGTTTCGATCTCCAGCCCAGACCGGGAACGGGCGTTTCAGGCGTTGGAGGTGGCCACCCTGTTTGCCCTGCGCCGCGCGGTGCGCAATGGCTCGGTCTGGATTGAGCACAGCCTGAGCTTTCGGGGTCGTGCGCGCTTGTTCTTCACGGACGAGCGTTGGCAGGCAGAGTCCAAGAAACACTATGCCCGTCTATCGTTACCCAGCAAGGCTGCCACTTTCTTGAAGCCTTTGCTGGCCAGAGTAACTGCCGGTGTCGATGCGGTGGCCGCTGCAGCCCGCAGTGGCGTACTGCGCGTGGATGATGAACTCCATTTGTCGCCATTGCCCGCAGAGGACGAAGACCCAGAAGTGACCAAGCTGCGCGCGGCTTTGGATCACCGCATCGGTGAGGTTCAATTGCCGGAAGTGATTCTGGCCGTTGACGCCCAGGTGCGCTTTAGCTGGATCATGCTCGGACGTGAGCCGCGCTCTACCGACGAGCTGCTGATGGTCTATGCCGGCATCATGGCCCACGGCACCAGTCTGACTGCGGTCGAATGCGCGCGCATGATTCCGCAATTGTCTGCCACCAGCATTCGCCAGGCCATGCGCTGGGCGCGGGACGAACGGCGTCTGAGCCAGGCCTGCCAGGCTGTGCTGGAATTCATGCAGCGACACCCGATTGCCGCCACCTGGGGGCGGTCCGATTTGGCATCTTCTGACATGATGACCATGGAGACCACCAAACGGGTGTGGCAAGCCCGGCTTGATCCTCGGCGCAACACACCTTCCATTGGAATCTACTCCCATGTAAAAGACCGGTGGGGCATCTTCCATGCGCAGCCCTTTGTGCTCAATGAGCGCCAGGCGGGCGTGGCCATTGAAGGTGTCATCCGCCAAGAAAAGCTGGAGACCAGCCAGCTTGCTGTGGATACCCATGGCTACACCGACTTTGCCATGTCACATGCCCGTTTGCTTGGTTTTGATCTTTGCCCGCGGTTGAAGGAACTCAAACAGCGCCACCTCTTTGTGCCACGCGGCACCAAAGTGCCCGCAGAAATCGCTGCGGTGTGCGAAGCCAATGTCGACGTCGCTTTGATCGAAAAGCATTGGGATAGTCTGGTGCACCTGGCAGCCTCGGTCATGAGCGGACATGCCAGTGCGGTGGCAGCTCTTGCGCGGTTCGGTTCTGCCGCCCAGGGCGATCCAATCTATGAGGCTGGCGTGCAATTGGGGCGGTTGCTGCGTACGGCGTTTTTGGCTGACTACTTTGTCAAGGACGCTTTCAGGAACGAGTTGCGCCGGGTGCTCAATCGGGGCGAGGCTGTTAACGCCCTCAAGCGCGCCATTTATACCGGCCGGATCAGCCCGGCGCAGGCCAAACGTGTCGATGAAATGCAGGCTGTGGCCGATGCGTTGAGCCTGATGGCCAACATCGTGATGGCGTGGAATACCTCACAGATGCAGGCGGTCCTGGATCGCTGGTCGAACCGCCGCCAGGTCATTCCACCGGAACTGATCGGGAAGATTGCGCCCACCAGGCTGGAGAGCATCAACTTGCGGGGTGTGTTTCGCTTCCCGGTTGACCGCTATGCTGACCAAATCCTGCCTTCGCGGCCAAATGCATCGATAACTGGCACCAATGGATGAAACCGACCACGGTTTGACGCCACGAATCGCAGATTTGAAAGTGAACAGGAAAGTCAATGAAATCAACGATCTACCAACACCACCTCCGCGCCAGTGCTAGCTTTTCGTACCGTCACTTATTGCACTGAAAACGAGGAGACCCCAGTTCAAGGTGCTACACGTGCATTAGGCATTCCACTCGCCAAGCAGCAGACATCACTCGCGCTCTATGACACGGAGCAGCGCCGTTCTACGCTTCGACATGGGGCCAAACGCCTTCGTGACCCCTTCAACGGGTTTCCCTGCCTGCAATGAGTCAAGGATGTCAGCCCAGTCCTGCATGATTACCTTGCGGGACTCCACAAACTTCGTGTGATCGTAGGGCGCGCGCGATGAGTCCTTGCTCTTTTTGGAATGAGCGAGTTGAAGATCGACCCGCTTCTCCGGATATCCCAACAGTCCAAGGATCGTCGTTGCGGTCGAGCGGAAGCCATGGGACGAAAACCGTCCGCCATAACCCATGCGCTTGAGTGCTTGATTGAGCGTCGTTGCCGACATCACTTGTCCCGGCTTTCTGTAGCTCGGGAACAATACTTTGCCGCCGCCAGTTAGAGCATGTAGTTCCCTAAGAGCGGCCACCGCCTGCCGTGACAGGGGAACCAGATGGGGGCGTCGCATCTTCATGCGCTCGGACGGAATCGACCACATGGCGTTGTCCAGGTCGAACTCTTCCCAGGAGGCCTTGCGCAGTTCTACGGTGCGCACGTAGGTCAAAGCCATCAGCTTGAGGGCGAGGACTGTCGTCTGGTAACCCCCTTCGTTGTCCACACGATTGAGAAAGTCCGGGATCTCTGCCCATGTCAACGGAGGGTTGTGGCGGACCTGAGGGCGCTTGACCAGTCCCTTGAGCAAGGCGGCAGGATCGTATTCGCAGAGACCTTGGGCAGCCGCATAACTGAAGATTTGCCCACACCACTGGCGGATGAGGATCGCCACAGTCTTCGCGCCACGAGCCGCCACATCCTTGATGATGGGGCGCAGATGTGGAGCCCTGATGCTGCTGATCGGCAACTTGCCAATCCGGGGGAAAACATCCTTCTCAAGGTAGCTGGTGACCTGGTTGGTGTAGTACTCGCTCCAGTGAGCATTGCTGACGATCCACTCCCGAGCAACGGTCTCGAACGTGCGTTCGTATGTGTCGGCCTGGAGGGCGATCGCCGCCTTTTTCTCCACGATGGGGTCGAGGCCCTTCTTGACCAACGCCTTTGCCCGGTCCCGTTCCGCACGGGCTGCCTCCAGCGTGACCTTTGGGTACACCCCGATTGAGTACACCTGTTCAGCGCCGCCCAGCCGGTAGCGGTACCACCAGAGCTTGGAGCCGTTGGGCTGAACGCGCAAAAAGAGGCTGCCTCCGTCCCGGAGTTGGTACACCTTGGGCCTGGGCTGCGCCGTTTCCACTTTGCGCGCCGAGAGAAGATTGAGTGCTGTGAGTGCCATGTGTATAACGCCTCCAGTTTGGCCCGTTACACACTCCATTACACACATGAGCACTGGATTTGTCCAGCTTTCAGAATCGCTCGATGGACGATCAACCCTTTAAAAACATAGACTTAGAGTTGTTCCATGGAGGTTGATAGACGCCAGTAGACCTCAATCGTAGTTATCGACCATCAGCACGCGCGTCATGGCGTCACCTCCTGGCCCTTGCGGCCCTCTGCGCACAGGCGCGCGAATTCACGGTGTTCGTAGGCGATGTAGGCCTCCATCATGCTGCGGTAGATGGCCTCGATCACGTCGGGCTCGCCGCCCTCGGCCGCCGCACGCGCACGCACGCGCTGCACGATGGCCTCGATGCGCGCTTCGTCGCGCACCTGGTCTTCGCGCGGCTTGTTGAGGGCAGCCTGGGTCATGTAGCCGCCGCGCTCCACGAGCAGCGGCACCAGGATGTCGTCCAGCGCGTCGATGCGCGCGCGCACCTCGGCCATGCTGGCGCAGGGCTGGGTCTTGTCGATTGCACGGGTGGTCATTCCAGCCCCTCCTCCACCAATTCGGCCGCACGCAGCAGGGCGCGCGCCTTGTGTTCCGTTTCCTTCCATTCGAGCTCGGGCACCGAGTCGGCCACCACGCCGGCCGCCGCCTGCACGTAGAGCGTGCCGTCCTTAACGATGCCGGTGCGGATGGCGATGGCCACATCCATGTCGCCCGCATAGCTCAGGTAGCCGCAGGCGCCTCCGTAAAGGCCCCGCTTGCTGGGCTCCAACTGGTCGATCAGTTCCATGGCGTGCACCTTGGGCGCGCCGGTGAGCGTGCCGGCCGGGAAGGTGGCCTTGAGCACGTCCATGCTGGTCATGCCGTCGTTGAGGATGCCCTCCACGTTGCTCACGATGTGCATCACGTGGCTGTAGCGCTCGACCGCGAAGGCCTCGGTCACCTTCACGGTGCCGGTCTTGGCGATGCGGCCGATGTCGTTGCGCGCCAGGTCGATCAGCATCACGTGCTCGGCGCGTTCCTTGGGGTCGTTCACCAGCTCCACTTCGGTGGCCTTGTCGGCCTCGGGCGTGGCGCCGCGCGGGCGCGTGCCGGCCAGCGGGCGGATGGTGACCTTCTGCCCCTCGGGCGTGCTCTCCTGGCGCACCAGGATCTCGGGGCTGGAGCCCACCACCTGGAAATCGCCGAAGTTGTAGTAGTACATGTACGGCGACGGGTTCAGCGAGCGCAGCGCGCGGTACAGCGACAGCGGCGATTCGGTGTAGCGCTTGTGGATGCGCTGGCCCACCTGCACCTGCATGAAGTCGCCCGCGGCGATGAGCTCCTTGGCGCGCTCCACGGCCGCCAAGTAGTCGGCCTTGGCAAAGCTGCGCTGTGCGGTGTGGCTCTCGGTGGGCCGCACCACGGGCGCGCTCACGGAATACTTGAGCTGGTCCTTCAGCTCCCGCAGGCGCTTCTTGCCCTTGGCATAGGCCTCGGGCTGGGCCGGGTCGGCGTAGACGATGAGATACAGCTTGCCCGAGAGGTTGTCGATGACCGCCAGTTCCTCACACTGCAGCAGCAGGATGTCGGGGCAGCCCAGCGTGTCGGGCGGGCAGGTGGCCTCTAGCTTCTTCTCGATATAGCGCACCGCGTCGTAGCCGAAGTAGCCTGCCAGCCCGCCACAAAAGCGCGGCAGCCCCGGGCGCAGCGCCACCTTGAAGCGCTTTTGGTAGGCGGCAATGAAGTCCAGCGGGTTGCCCGGGTGCGTCTCCACCACCTGGCCGTCGGTCACCACCTCGGTGCGCGCCGCATCGCCGAAGCCGCTGGACCGCAGCAAGGTGCGCGCAGGCAGGCCGATGAAGCTGTAGCGCCCGAAGCGCTCGCCGCCGACGACCGACTCCAGCAGGAAGCTGTGCTTGCCGTCGCCCTTGCCATGGGCCAGCTTGAGGTACAGGGAGAGAGGGGTTTCCAGGTCCGCAAAGGCTTCCGCCATCAGCGGGATGCGGTTGTAGCCTTCGCTGGCCAGGCTTTTGAATTCCAGTTCAGTGATCACAAGAAGATTCCCAGCTCGTGCGGCGCGGTCGCTGGCTGCGCCAGTGCGCCGCAGGATCATTCAGAGGAGTCGGCCCCGTGCAGGACAGCACGTGTGGGGCCACGGGCGCACGCTGGGGAGGCGCCCAGGTGCAGTCAGGGGTTCAACGACGCAGGCTTGCGCCAGGGCCAGGCTCCCCGGTCGCTGCAACCTGTGATGAACGTGTGGTGAATGAACATGGACCCGCAGTGTAGCAAAGCACTTTGTCACCTGCGCGGTGGATGCTGCAGCGCATCCACGCGAAAACCCTATTGCCGACCGCCCCTCGATGGCGCAACATTTAGAAACGAACGATCGTTCTTTTTTGGAGTTGCGCAATGCCCTTCACCCGTCGTCGCACCCTGCAGTGGGGTGCTCTGGCCCTTCCCCTGTGCCTGGCGCTTCCGGCTCCCGCATCGACGGAGCCGACGACCGCAGCCGGCGTCAAATTCGAGCCCACCCTCGACCTGGGCGGCAGCAAGCTGCAACTCAATGGCGCCGGAGTGCGCTACAAGGCCGTGTTCAAGGTGTATGCCGCAGGCCTGTACCTCGAGAAGAAGGCGTCCACGCCTGCCGAGGTCTACGCGCTGCGCGGCCCCAAGCGCATCAGCGTGACCATGCTGCGCGACATCGACTCCACGGAACTCGGCAAGCTGTTCTCGCGCGGTATGGAAGACAACATGGACAAGGCCGCCTTTTCCAAGCTCATCCCGGGCGTGCTGCGCATGAGCCAGATCTTTTCGGAGCACAAGAAGCTCATGGCGGGCGAACAGTTCGTCGTGGACTGGCTGCCCGGCACGGGCACGCAGGTGACGGTGAAGGGCGTCCCGCAGGGCGAACCGTTCAAGGAGCCCGAATTCTTCAACGCATTGCTGGGTATCTGGCTCGGCAGCCAGCCGGCCGACTGGAAGCTCAAGGACGCCCTGCTGGGCAAGGAATAAAGCCCATCGACCCACGCAGTGACGATGCGCAGAGAAAGCATGCCATTGCCCCTTTGATGGCGTTTTCAGCCATCTCACCTTGGCGATACACTTTATTGCAATTGCGCAGCAAGGGGCCTCTATGCATCTCAGCAACCTCAAGGTCGGCACGCGCCTGGCCTTGTCCTTCGGCTTGGTTCTGCTCATCACCGTGGTCATCGCGGCGGTAGGCATATGGCGTTTGCAGGAATTGGCAAGCGTCACCCACCAGCTCACCAGCACGGACAACGAACGGCTGCGCGCCGCCAGCACATGGCGGCAGGCGATTGACCTGAACTGGGTGCGCACGCGCGCCGCCATCCTGGATGCGGACACCTCCCATCTCTCGAGCTGGCAAAGCGAGATTGCCAAGACCTCCGAAGAAGCATCCAAGGCGCAGGAGGTGGTGGAGCGGCTGGTGACCACCGACGAAGGGCGCCGCCTGCTCGCCGACATTGCGAAGACGCGCGAAGCCTATCGCGGCCCGCGGGCTGAATTGCTCAAGCGCAAGGCTGCCGGCGAGAGTGTGGGTGAGTTGCTCGACAGTCAACTCAAGCCGCTGGCCGATGCTTACCTACAGTCCATCGTCGCCATGGAACAGCGCCAGCGCGCGCTGTACGAAAGCACCCGCGACAACGCTGCCAAGCAGGCCACGCTCAGTCGCGCCATCCTGATGGTCGTGACCGCAGTGGCGCTGCTGGTGGGCGCGGGCGCCGCCATCTTGTTGAGCCGATCCGTGACCGGGCCCCTGCAGTTGGCCGTGCGCGGCGCAGGCTTGATCGCCGAAGGCGACCTCACCCAGTCCATCCAAGCCCACGGCCGCGACGAAGCCGCGGCGCTGCTGAAGGCACTGGGCCACATGCAGGGCAACCTCGCTCGCGTAGTGGCCGGCGTGCGCGCCAATGCGGAGAGCGTCGCGTCGGCCAGCGCGGAGATCTCGCAGGGCAACCACGACCTGTCCGGCCGCACCGAGAGCCAGGCCAGCGCCCTGGAAGAAACGGCCGCCTCCATGGAGCAACTGGGCGCCACCGTGCGCCAGAACGCCGACAACGCCCGCCAGGCCAACCAGCTCGCCATGAATGCCAGCACCGTCGCCGTGCAGGGCGGCGAGGTGGTCTCCGAGGTGGTGGACACCATGCGCGGCATCAATGAGTCCAGCCGCAAGATCGCCGACATCATCGGGGTGATCGATGGCATTGCCTTCCAGACCAACATCCTGGCGCTGAATGCCGCCGTGGAAGCCGCGCGTGCCGGCGAGCAAGGCCGCGGGTTTGCCGTGGTGGCCGGCGAGGTGCGCGCGCTGGCGCAGCGCTCTGCCGAGGCCGCCAAGGAGATCAAGCAGCTCATCACCGCCAGCGTGGAGCGCGTGGAGCAGGGCTCGCAGCTGGTGGACAAGGCCGGTGCCACCATGACCGAGGTGGTCACCGCCATTCGCCGCGTGACCGACATCATGGGAGAGATCAGCGCCGCCAGCAGCGAACAAAGCGCGGGCGTGGCCCAGGTGGGCGAGGCCATCACCCAGATGGACCAGGCCACGCAGCAGAACGCCGCGCTGGTCGAGGAGATGGCCGCCGCCGCCAGCAGCCTCAGCGGCCAGGCCCGCGAGCTCGTCGAGGCCGTCGCCGTGTTCAAGCTGGCGCAGAAGGCCTCCGCCCTGCCGCGCATGGCGCCCGTGCATGCCACGGCTGCGCCGGCTCCCGTACCCGCCACCTCCGCGACACCCGCCGCCCCTGCCCGGCCCGCCACGCCGCCGGCGGCCGCCTTGGCACGTCCGGCAGCAGCGCGCCCTCAACCCGCGCAGGCGGCCCGCACGACTGCCGATAACGACGAATGGGAGAGCTTCTGAGGACCCGGGCGCCCCGCGCGGCGCCTATGGCGCGCATGCGGCCGGAGGAATTCAGCTAGGGCCTGTTCACACTATTTTTGCCAGATGCGTTGCGATCAAAAAGGGCCAGGCGCAAGGCGCCAAACGAAGCTGGGGTGCTACCCCAGCGAGGCTTGGCAACGCCGCGAATGGCCCTTTTTGATCGCAACCCGGAGGGAACGGAGTGAAAACCGCGCCATTCGTCGTTGCCCTCCTAGCCAAGGCCCCGGCCTTGGCGTCGTCACGCGCCTAGATTGGCGCGGTTTTCACGCCATTCGCACTGGCAAAAATAGTGTGAACAGGCCCTAGCGATCAGCTCGGTGAGCGCATCCACGTAGCCGTCCGCGTCCACGCCGCGCACGGGCTGGCCGTGGTTGTAGCCGTACGTCACCAGCACCACGGGGCAGCCCGCCGCACGCGCGGCCTGGGCATCGTTGCTGGAGTCGCCGATCATCAGCGTGCGCGCGGGCGAGGTTCCCACCGCCTCGCAGGCCTTGAGCAGTGGCAGCGGGTCGGGCTTCTTGCGCGCGAACGCATCGCCGCCGAACACGTGGGTGAAGAAGCCGTCCAGCCCTTTGGCGCGCAGCAGAGGCCGGGCGAAGTCGGTGGGCTTGTTGGTCAGGCACACCAGCGGCCGACCGGTGCGGTGCAGCGCCGCAAGCCCTTCGGCCACGCCGGCGTACAGCGCCGCATACTGGCCGTTGATGGCCAGGTAATGGTGCTGGTAGCGCTCCCACGCCTGGGGATACAAGGCCTCGGCCTTTGCTTCCAATTGCATAGCTGTCAGCGCTTGCTGGTCGGGCGCTAGAACGTGTTTTAACACTGAACGCAGGAGATGCTCCGACCCCTTGCCGACCATGCGCTCGATCGCCCCCGGCGCGATGGCGGGCAGCTGCAGGTCGCGCAGCATGCGATTGAGCGCCTCGGCAAAATCGCCCAACGTATCCACCATGGTGCCGTCGAGGTCCACGATCGCGGCGTCGGTGCGCGCGAGCAGCGCGGCGAGGTCTTGTTGCACCCGTTCCATCCCTTGTCCTTGTCAGTCATGCATTGAGCGCGGGCAGTGTATGCGCTGTCCGACCCGTCCGACACACCACGGCGCCGCATGCGGACAGACGCCCCCCGGGTGGCGCCCTACGCTGGACAGCCATTGTTGGAACCGTCAAAACCATCGCCCTTCAGGAGGTCATCCCATGGCATTGCATCGATTCACCGCCCTGCTTCCCGCCGCATTGCTGCTGTGCGCCGGCGCGGCGCAGGCTGCCAACGAAGTGCGCAGCCAGTACAGCAGCGACCGTGCCGCCTGCGCGTCCGTGCCCGCGGAAAGCCGCGCCGCCTGCGTACGCGAGGCAGGGGCGGCCGCCCAGGCCGCGCGCACGGGCCAGCTGTCCAGCAGCGACACCAGCATCTATGAGCGCAACGCGCTGGCCCGCTGCGAGGCCTTCAAGACTCCACAGGACCGGTCCGATTGCGAGGCGCGCGTGCGCAGCAGCGCCACGGTGTCGGGCTCGGTGGAAGGCGGTGGCGTGCTGCGCGAAGCCACCACGCCGGTGCAATAGGCTTTTTCAGCGGATTGCGATCAAGCCGCGCGGCGGCGCCTCACGCCAGTTCGGCGCGCATGGCGTCGATCACCGCCTTGTAGTCGCTCTTGCCGAAGATGGCGCTGCCTGCAACGAACGTGTCCGCGCCCGCATCCGCCACCCGGCGGATGTTGTCGGCCTTGATGCCACCGTCCACCTCCAGGCGGATGTCCTTGCCCGAGGCCTCGATGCGCCTGCGGGCCGCTTCGATCTTGCGCAGCGTGCTGTCGATGAAGCTCTGTCCGCCAAAGCCGGGGTTCACGCTCATCAACAGGATCAGGTCGATGTCCTCGATCACCCAGTCCAGCACGTCAAGCGGCATGGCGGGGTTGAAGGTCAGGCCCGCCTTGCAGCCCTGCGCGCGGATGTTCTGAATGCTGCGGTGCACGTGCGCCGAGGCATCGGGGTGGAAGCTGATGAGGTCCGCCCCCGCCTTGGCAAACGCCGTGGCCAGTTCGTCCACGGGCTGCACCATCAAGTGCACGTCGATCGGTACGGCGTGCCCTGCGGGCGTCACGGCATGGGGCTTGAGGGCCTGGCACACCATGGGGCCGAAGGTGAGGTTGGGCACATAGTGGTTGTCCATCACGTCAAAGTGGATCCAGTCGGCGCCGGCGGCGATGACGTTGCGCACTTCCTCACCCAGGCGGGCAAAGTCGGCAGACAGGATGGAGGGGGCGATGCGGTAGGTGCGGCTCATGGCCGCGATTGTCGCAGTTGACGCCGCGGCGGCGCGACGGTCGCATGCCGGGCACAGCCGGAGCGGGGCATTAGCAGGCCTTGTGCGACGCGGGCCGCACCATCGCCGCTACCATTGCACGATGCCGAAATACCAGTTCCAGGTGGAGGTGCAGCCGCAGTACCTTCCCGACCAGTCCGCGCCCGACGAAGGCGTATACAGCTTTGCCTACACCATCACGATCACCAACACGGGCGACGTGACCGCGCAGCTGATTTCACGCCACTGGATCATCTCCGACGCCAATGGCCACACCGAGCAGGTCAAGGGCCTGGGCGTGGTGGGCCAGCAACCGCTGCTCAAGCCCGGTGAGGCATTTCAGTACACCAGCGGCTGCCGCCTGCGCACCGCCAGCGGCAGCATGCACGGCAGCTATTTCTGCGTGGCCGAGGATGGTGAGCCGTTCACCTGTCCGATTGAACTATTCGTGCTGGAGGCCTTCTCGCCCGGCCAACCGGGCCAGCCCATGGCGGCAAGGGTGCTGCATTGAGCCGCAGCGGCCCTGATCTGGCGCAGCTGCTCGCCGGGATCGACCCGACCGCACCGCTGGCACAGCGGCACCTGCAACTCATCGCCGTGCTGGATTGGGTGCGCGGCGACGGCCAGTCCACGGAGGGCGCCGCAGGCCGCGTGGCCCTGCTGGTCGACGCGGCGGAACGCTCGCCCGACATCCAGGTGCGGCTGCAGGCCTGGTGGGCAGCGCTCACGCAGCAGGTGGACATCACCACGCTGCTGGCGGACTTCGGCTTTGCCCAGCGCACCTCCATGGCCAGCGAGCTGGCCGAGCGCGTGCGCTACAAACTGCTGCCCTCCAGCCCCGAAACGCTGGATGCGTCGGAGTTGTTCATGCTGGCGCTGCCTGGCGATTTCGACGCGCGCTGGCTGGCGTCGCTGGACGAAACCCTGCTGGGCCGCCTGCTGGCCGTGCTGGTGCCCGCCAGCGAGCAGGGCGGCGCCAGCCATTGGCAGCGCGCGCTGCTGGACGCCATCACCTACTGCGCCGGGCAGATCCTGTCCACCGGCTTTGCGCCCGAGCTGCGTCTGCGCATGAGCGAGGAGGCGCGCGAGGCCCAGCCCTTTCATGCGCTGATCCGCGACGTGGAGAGCCTGCGCGTGGAGGTGGAGCACCCGCTGCGCACCGGCGATCGCCTGCAGGAAGCCGTGCAGCGCCTGCGCGAGCGCCTGGACGCCTGCCGCGCCGCCACCAACACGGTGTATGCGCACTTCGAGGACAACGGCATCTCCGTGGGCCTAGTGTTTCGCCTGCGCCAGCTGCGCGAGCGCATCCTGCGCGTGCGCGAGCTGCTGGAATGCCTGCTGTCGCCCCGCCCCGCCGTGGCGGCGGCCAAGTACCTTGCGCGCCTGGTGACCGTGGGGCGCGAGCGGCGCAGCCTGCGTGCGCTGGTGGCGTCCAACTCGTCCATGCTGGCGGCCAAGGTCGCCGAGCGCAGTGCCGAGACGGGCGCGCACTACATCACCCGCACGGCGGGCGAATACCTGGCCATGGTGCGCAAGGCGGCCGGCGGCGGGCTGGTGATGGCCTTCACCACGCTGGCCAAGTTCGGGCTGTACGCGCTGGCGCTGTCCGCGTTCTGGGGCGGCTTCATGGCGGGCGTGAACTACGCCGTCAGCTTCGTGCTGATCCAGCTGCTGCACTTCACGGTGGCCACCAAGCAGCCCGCCATGACGGCACCCGCCATGGCCGCCAAGCTCAAGGACCTGGACGAGGCGCAGGGGCTGGAGTCCTTCGTGGACGAGGTCGCGCATCTCGTGCGCTCGCAGGTGGCCGCCGTGCTGGGCAACGTGCTGCTGGTGTTCCCCGCGGCGCTGGCCCTGGCGCTGCTTATCGCGCAGATGCTCGGGCAGCCGGCCATCGGCACGGCCCAGGCGGAACACGTGCTGCAGTCGCTGCACCTGCTGGGCCCCTCGCTGCTGTTCGCGGCCTTCACCGGCGTGCTGCTGTTCGCGTCCAGCATTTTCGCTGGCTGGGTGGAGAACTGGTTCGTATTGCGCCGGCTGGACTCTGCCATCCAGTACAACCCGCGCATCACGCACATGCTGGGTGCTGCACGCGCCGCCCGCTGGGCGCGCTTTCTGCGGGGCAACATTTCGGGCTTTGCGGCCAACATTTCGCTCGGCTTCATGCTGGGGCTCACGCCGGCCTTTGCCGCGTTCTTCGGGCTGGGCCTGGATGTGCGCCACGTTACGCTGTCCACCGGGCAGATCGGCGTGGCCAGCGCCACATTGGGCATGGACGTGCTGCACCAGCCGGCTTTCTGGTGGGCCGTGGCCATGGTGCCCTTCAACGGTGCGCTCAACGTCCTCGTCAGCTTCTACCTGGCGTTCCGCCTGGCATTGCGTGCGCACAATGTGGGCAGCGTGGACCGCGCGCGCATCTACCGCGCGCTGCTGGCGCGCTGGCGCAGCGCGCCGCTGGGCTTTTTCCTGCCCCCGCGCCGCACCGTCTGATAAGGTGCGCCCACCGCAGGCTGCGCGCCGTCCTACAGAAGCAACGCGACCGCTGCAGATACATTCAGTTAATAGCCTGGGAACGTAGTCACGTTCCACGCAGCCGCAGCGCGCACCCTTGGGGCAGGCTGCGTCCGGGCATCCAGCGGGCCTGCCCGCACGAGACAGAGGATCTACAACAATGAATGAGCTGATGAGCTTTTGGGCGCAGTGGCTGCGCCCATCGGCGGGGTTGCCCACGGTGCAGTGGTCGCTGCTGCTGGCCGTGGCCTCCATCACGGGCTATCTGGTGCAACGCTACAGCGGCCTGCCCAAGGTCGTGGGTTACACGCTCGTGGGCACCATCGTGGGCCTGCTGGGCTTTGGCGGCGCCGTGTGGCCGCTGCAGGGCATTGGCCTGTTCCTGGTGGAGCTGGGCGTGGCCGTGGTGCTGTTCGAGGCGGGCGGTCGCATTCCGCTGCGCTGGTTCCGCCATAACCCCATGGTGCTGGTGCAGAGCATCGCGGAGTCCGCCTTCACCTATTTCGCGGTGTACTGGACGATGCTGTGGTTCGACGTACCCGAGCGCGCCGCCGGCCCGCTGGCCCTGGTCGCGATGGCGGCATCACCGGCGGTTCTGACGCGCGTGGTGTCCGACACGCGCGCCGCCGGCCCCGTGACCGACCGTGCCGTGGTGCTCGCAACGCTGTCGTCCCTGTATGCGCTGGCGCTGGGCAGCGCGCAGGCCGAGCTCATCAACCGCCCCGGCGTGGGCCTGGTGGGCACGCTGTATCCCGCGCTGGTGGTGCTGGGCGTTTCTGTGGCCGTGGGTGCACTGCTGTCGCTCATCCTGCGCCTGGCGTTGCGCGTGATGAGCCCGACGAGCGAGAACACCTCCATGCTGCTGATGGCCCTGATCGCCGCCAGCACCGCCGTCACCGCGCACATGGGCGGCTCGGCCCCGCTGGCCGCGCTGCTGGGCGGCATGCTGCTCAAGCAACTGCACCCGCGCCCCTGGGCCTGGCCGCGGCAGATGGGCACCGCCTCTTCGCTGCTGACGATGCTGATGTTCGTGCTCGTCTCCACCGTCGCCGCGCAGGCCGACTGGAGCGGCCCGGTGGTCGGCGCCGTGCTGGCGCTGATCTTCGTGCGCCTGCTGGCCAAGGCGCTGGGCGTGGGCGTGGGCAACGTGGGCAGTGGCGCCAGCTGGCGCCAGGCCCTGTGGCTGAGCTGCGCCATGGCGCCGATGTCGGCCATCGCATTGCTGGTGGCCTCGCAGTTCGTGGTGGCCTCGGCCTCCACGGGCCACCTGATCGCGCGCATCGCCCTGCCGGCCATCCTGGTGATGGAAGTGCTGGGCGCAGTGATCGCCACCGTGGCCATCTACCGCGCGGGCGAAAGCTCCAAGCCCTGGGCGCCCCTGAGCAGCCGCGGCAGCAACACCGGAGACACCCAACGTGAGTCTTGAAGCCTTCCACCATTCCGAGCCCCTGACGCTGGGCGTCGAGCTGGAACTGCAGCTCGTGAGCACCAACGACTACGACCTCGCGCCCTACGCCGAGGACATGCTGCGTCTCATGAAGAAGGTGCCGCTGCCCGGCAGCGTGGTGCCCGAGATGACCAACAGCATGATCGAGATCTCCACCGGCGTGTGCCACAGCAGCTCCGAGGTGCTGGGCCAACTCACGCAGATCCGCGACGCGCTGGTCAAGAGCGCGGACAAGCTCAACATCGCCGTGGTCGGCGGCGGCACGCACCCCTTCCAGCAATGGCACGAGCGGCGCATCTACGACAAGCCGCGCTTTCAGGAGCTGTCGCAGCTGTACGGCTACCTGTCCAAGCAGTTCACCATCTTCGGGCAGCACGTGCACATCGGCTGCCCCGACGCCGACTCCGCCCTGCTCATGCTGCACCGCATGAGCCGCTACATCCCGCACTTCATTGCGCTGTCGGCCTCCAGCCCGTACGTGCAGGCGCAGGACACGCAGTTCGACTCCGCGCGCCTCAACTCGGTGTTCGCGTTCCCGCTGTCGGGCCGCGCGCCCTGCGTACTCACCTGGAGCGAGTTCGAGCAGTACTTCAACAAAATGACGCGCACCGGCGTGGTCAAGAGCATGAAGGACTTTTACTGGGACATCCGCCCCAAGCCCGAGTACGGCACCATCGAGATCCGCGTGTTCGACACGCCGCTCACCATCGAGCGCGCCGCGGCGCTGGCCGGCTACGTGCAGTCGCTGGCCGCGTGGTTCCTGGCCGAGCAGCCCTTCACCCCCACCGAGGACGACTACCTCGTCTACACCTACAACCGCTTCCAGGCCTGCCGCTTCGGACTGGACGCGGTGTACGTGGACCCCGCCAGCGGCGACCACATGCCGCTGCGCGACCACATCCTGCAGACGCTGGACCACGTGGCGCGCTACGCCGGCACGCATGGCGCATCGGGCGCGCTGCACATGCTGCGCGGTGAGACCGCGCTGGGCCAGAACGACGCCCGCTGGCTGCGCGAGCGCCAGCGCGAAGAGCAGTTGCTGGCCGAGGTCAGCCGCCAGGCCGCGCTGCGCTTTCGCGGGCACGACATCTGAACGCGGCAGCCGCCCATGGGTGAGTTCGACCTGATTGCGCGCTATTTCACGCGCCCGGTGCGCCGTGCGGCGCTGGGCGTGGGCGACGACTGCGCGCTGCTGTCGGTCACGCCCGGCATGCAGCTGGCCGTGTCCAGCGACATGCTGGTCGAGGGCCGCCATTTCTTTGCCGACGTGGACCCCGCGCACCTGGGCCACAAGGCGCTGGCGGTGAACCTGTCGGACCTGGCCGCCTGCGGCGCCAGGCCGCTGGCCTTCACGCTGGCGCTGGCGTTGCCGCGCGTGGATGCGCCCTGGCTGCAGGCGTTTGCGGACGGCCTGCTGCGGCTGGCCGACGCGCACCAGTGCGAGCTGGTCGGTGGCGACACCACGCAGGGGCCGCTGAACCTCTGCGTCACCGTGTTCGGCGAAGTGCCCACGGGCCAGGCCCTGCTGCGCAGCGGTGCGCGGGTGGGCGACGACATCTACGTGAGCGGAACGCCCGGCGAGGCGCGCCTGGCGCTGGATGCGCTGCGCGGGCGCCTGGCGCTGCCGCCCGGCGCACTGCAGCAGCTGCGCCCACGGCTGGAGCAGCCCACACCGCGCGTGGCGTTGGGACTGGCGCTGCGCGGCGTAGCCAGCAGCGCCATCGACGTGAGCGATGGCCTGCTGGGCGACCTGGGTCACATCCTGAAGGCCTCGGGCGTGGGCGCCTGCGTGGACGCCACCGTCGCTACCAATTTACTAGCTGCTAGCGCCCAGCAGGCGGGCGCTACAGCCGATTTTGACGCACAAACGCTGATGCAATGCGCGCTGGCCGGCGGCGACGACTACGAACTGGTCTTCACCGCCCCTCCCGCACAGCAGGCCGCCGTGCAGGCCGCCGCGCAGGCCAGCGGTACGCGCGCCACGCGCATCGGCCGCGTCGAGGCCGCGCCCGGCCTGCGTGTAGTGGACGGCCAGGGGCAGCCCGTGGCGCAGCACTTCGCCTCGTTCGACCACTTCGCCTGACCGCTCCCGCTACCGGGCCGGCGCCGCTGGTAGCATCGGCCGGCACTTGCATCCTTGCCGCCCATGCCCGATACGCCGCCCCCCACCCCGCTGCCGCCCCACGCCCTGCGCCGCTTTCTGTTCGTGCACCCCGCGCACTGCATCGCGCTGGGCTTTGGCAGCGGACTGTCGCGTGTGGCACCGGGCACGGTGGGCACGCTGTGGGGGTGGCTGGCGTTCCTGGTGCTGCAACTGTGGCTCACGCCGCGCGGCATGGGGCTGCTGATCGCGCTGTCGCTGCTGCTGGGCTGGTGGGCCTGCACCGTCACCTCACGCCACATGCGCGTGGCAGACCCCGGACACATCGTGTGGGATGAGATCGTCGCGATCTGGATCGTGCTGTGGCTGGCCATGCCCATGGGCTTCTGGGGCCAGCTCGCCGCCTTTGCGCTGTTCCGTTATTTCGATGCCGCCAAACCCGGCCCCGTGGCCTGGGCCGACCGGTTGTTCAAGGGCTTCGGCTGGCGCGGCGGCCTGGGGATCTTGCTGGACGACCTGGTGGCCGCGTTCTGCACGCTGCTGGTGATCGCGCTGTGGCGCCACTGGTTCGGGTGAATGCCATGGAGCTATCAAAAATAGAGCTGCCAGCGCTTGATGGACGAGCGCTGGAGGCCGATTTGATTCATATCTCCACCACGCTGCTCGCACGCGGCTGGATGCTGGCCACGGCCGAGAGCTGCACCGGCGGCCTGATCGCCGCCGCCTGCACCGACCTGTCGGGGTCGAGCCAATGGTTCGAGCGCGGCTTCGTCAGCTATTCCAACGCCGCCAAGACCGCGCTGCTGGGCGTGCCCGCCGATCTCATCACGGCCCACGGCGCCGTGAGCGAGCCCGTGGCCCGCGCCATGGCCGAGGGCGCCGTGCGCCACAGCGCCGCGCAGGTCAGCGTGGCCGTGACGGGCGTGGCCGGCCCCACGGGCGGCAGCCCCGACAAGCCGGTGGGCACGGTGTGGTTCGGCTGGTGCGTGGCTGGCGCCACCCATTCGGAACTGCGGCGCTTTGCCGGAGACCGCGCCGCCGTGCGCGCCGCCACGGTGCGCCACGCGCTGGGACGGCTGGCGCAGTTGCTGGCCCAGGCGCCCGCCCCTTCGCGCTCCTGACGGTCCCACTGGGCCTGGCGGCGCCGTAGCACCTGGGCAGGCCCAGAGCGCAATACCGGGCCACCGGCTGCGTGCCGCCCACTCAATGCCGGCGAGTCGAATCGGGCCGCGCCAGGCCGGGCCGCGCCAGGCCGGGCCGCGTCAGGCCGGGCCGCGCCAGGCCGGGCCGCGCCAGGCCAGCTACACCAGGCAAGGCCGCGCCAGGCGAGCCACACCTGGCCACAGCCGCGTCAAGCCGCGCCGCAGCACTTCTTGTACTTCTTGCCGCTGCCGCAGGGGCAGGGGTCGTTGCGGCCGGGCTGCTCGCCCTTGACGATGGTTTCCTGGCGCGGACCCAGGCTGCGCCAGAGCTGGCGCAGGTCGTACACGCCCCAGATGGCCTCGCCAAAGACCTCCAGGCGCTCCTGGCTGGTACTGGGCGGGCCGTCTTCGGCGTACATGCAGATCTCGGGCTTGCCGGTGTCGTCCTCGGTGAGGGCGACGATGGATTCGAGCGCGCCGTCCAGCCACTGGGCGGCTTCCTTGTCGCGCGGGGTGGCCCAGTCCTCGGGCCAGTTCTCCACGGCGAACATGAAGCCCAGTGCCCAGACCTGGCCGAAGGAAGGAATCTCCTGCCCCGCCATCTCGGCGCGCTCCTCCTCGGGCAGGCTGGCGATGGCGCCGCGCATGTCGATCACCTCGGGCTGGAAGGCGTTGTCGGCGTCCAGCGATTCGGCCTGCTCGTCCAGTTGCGCCTGCACTTCGGCGCGGCGCAGCTCCCACAAGGCAAGAAAGCGCTCCTGCTGCGCCAGGTCCTTGAACGTGGGCACCAGCGGCAGGGGCTCGCCTTCGGCCACGTCCAGCTCCAGGCCGTCGCCCAGCAGCATGGGCAGCCATTCCGCCGCGGGCACGGGGCGGCGCGTGCAGACCAGCGCCGTCAGGAAGCCGTCGCAGAACTCCCACTGCGGCACATCTTCCTCACGCGTGCGCAGGTCGTCCAGCAGGCTGTCGAGTTCGTCCAGTTCGTCCGGCCCCAGGGCGGGGGCGGCGGCGGATGCGGGGGTGTCGGAGGTGGCGTTCATGCGGAATCGGGCGGGGCTTGGACCCGCGGGCTAAGGAGGAGGAGAAACAGGGCCCCAGGAGGCCTGAGGCGCGCAGTGTAACGTCGTAGGTTGCGCGTTAGCTATTGTATTAATAGCTGTTCGCGCTTATTACACAAGCGCTAGAGCTTGATTTGGCCTTAAAAACAGAAACGCCCCATGCCAAGGCAATGGGGCGCAGCGGTCGGTAACAAAGGGCCACCTGGGCGGCCCACCCAGCCTTATTGGCTGGCGATTTCCAGATGGGCCTCGCGGGCTTCTTGGATGAACTCGAGGATCAGACGGACGGCTTCGCGCATGGTGTGGTTTCCTGACTGAGATGCTCATCCGGTGCGGAACGGCGCGCATCTCATACGCCGACCAACACCGGGTTAACCACTAAGTGTTAACCCTTAAGAGTAAGTATAAACCACAATCCACTTTTGTGCTGCAGCGCAGCGAAGGCTGGGGCGATCAGGGCGCGGCTACTCCTCTGCCGTCCACTCCACCCGGGCCCCCAGGCTGCGCAGGTTCTCCACAAAGTGCGGGTGCGCGCGGCGGATGGGCGTGGCGTTGCGGATCTCCGAGCGCCCCGGGATACTGGCCGACACCATGAACAGCGCGATCGCCACGCGGATGATGTAGGGGCTCTCCACCACCGCCGGCGCGAGCGGCCCGCCACCGAAGGTGACGATGCGGTGCGGGTCGGACTGGTACACATGCGCGCCAAACTTGGACAGCTCGCCCGTCCAGCCTAAAGCGCCGTCGTACACCTTGTTCCAGAACATGGCGTTGCCCTGCGCGCGCACGCCCAGCGCGATGAAGATCGGCAGCAGATCCACCGGGAAATAGGGCCAGGGCGCGGCCTCCACCTTGGTCAGCACGTTGGGGGTGAAGGGCGTCTGCACCGTGAGCGGCCCGTCCACGAAGGCGCGCGACCAGCCGTCCCGGTGCTCCACGCGCACGCCAAACTTGGCAAACGTGCGGTCGATCAGCGGGAAGTTCTCCGGCGCGCTGTTCTTCACCACCACGTCGCCGCCGGTGATGGCCCCCAGCGCCAGGAAGGTGGTGATCTCGTGAAAGTCCTCGGCAAAGCGGAATTCACCGCCCCCCAGGTCGCCGCCGCCATGCACCGTAAGCCGCGAGGTGCCCACGCCCTCGATCTGCGCGCCCAGCATTTGCATGAAGCGGCAGAACTCCTGCACGTGCGGCTCGGACGCTGCGTTGGTCAGCGTGGAGGTGCCCTGAGCGGCTACGGCGCACAACACGAAGTTCTCGGTGGTGGTCACCGAGGCATAGTCCAGCCAGTGGTGCACCGGCGTGAGCATGCCCACGCGGCGCACCAGCAGCGAGCCCTCGGCCCGCTCCACCTGGCCGCCGAAGCTGCGAAAGACCTCCACATGCGGGTCGATCTCGCGCACGCCCAGGGTGCAGCCCTTCACGTTGTCCTCCAGCCGCGCCACGCCGAAGCGCGCCAGCAGCGGCGGCACCAGCATGATGGACGAGCGCATCTCCTCGGGCAGGCGGTGCGTGGCGGCGTCGAAGTGCGTGGCCTGGTGGTGCAGTTCCAGCGTGGCGCTGGCATGGTCCCAGCGCACCTCGCTGCCCAGGGTGCGGAAGATCTCCAGGATCTTGCGCACGTCGGTGATGTCGGGCACGCCCACCAGGCGCAGCGGCGCGCGCGTGAGCAGCGTGGCGCACAGCACGGGCAATACCGCGTTCTTGTTGGCAGAGGGGGTGACGCGGCCACGCAGCGGCGTGCCGCCATGCACGATCAGGTTGGACATGGTTCGCAAACCTCTTCAAAAACAATAGCCGCCACCGCATGCGTGTCCTGCGTCAACAGCCGTTTTCGCATGCAAAGCACAGCCTTGTCCTTGGACACGATAATGGCGCGGTGCGCGACCGCCAGGTCGATGAACTTCTGGTCGTCCGCGTCCTTGCAGGCCCAGGGCGCGCGCGGCGCCACCTCGACCAGGCGCACGCCCGCGTCGAACGCCGTCAGTACGTCACCTGCGCCCACGCCGTAATACGCCATACGCGGCTGCAGGTGGGTGTACTGCAGCACGCGCTCCAGCTCGTCCCGCATGTGCTGCGTGGCAATCCAGTCCAGGCGCTGGGCCTGCAGCAGCGCACGCACGGTGGCCACGGCCGCGTCGGCGAAGATGAACAGGTCGAGCACGATGTTGGTGTCCAGCACCACGGCACGCGCGCTCTCGCCCGCCGGCGCCACGGCGGGCAGGCGCAGCTCAGGACGCATCCGAGGCTCCGCCGGCCGGCGCACCCGGCGCACCGTTGGCCGCGCCGCCCTCCCCCGCGTGGCCGGCGCGCGGCCGATCCCGCACGGCGCCCGCCACGAGGTCGAAGCGGAACAGGCGGCATTCGATGGGGCCGTTCCACAGCGGCACGCGGCGCGACTCCTTCAGGCGCATCTTGCCGGGCAGCTTGAGGTCGGGCGTGAGCATCCAGGCCTGCCAGCCGGCGTAGTGCTTCTTCCAGTGCGCGGCCAACTGCGCGAAGAAGTCCACGCCGTCCTCGGTCTGCGCCGTCTCGCGGCCCATGCGCTCGACCGTGGACATGCGCTCACGCGCATTGCGCCCCGCCGTGCCGGCCGCGGCGATGCGCTCGCCATATGGCGGATTCAGCAGCATCACCCCGGGTTGTTCACTGGGCGGCATGCGCTGCAACGCGTCGCCGCCGCGCAGCTGCACCGCGTCGGCCACGCCGGCGCGCACGGCATTGCGCTGGGCAAAGTCCACCATGCGGTGCGACACGTCGCTGCCAAAAATCGGCACCGAAGCCGCGGTAACGGCGCTGGCCGCTTCATCCTTGATAGCAGACCAGACATGCGCCTGGTGCGGCAATAGCTTCTCGAAGGCAAAGCGCCGCTGCAGGCCCGGCGCGATGCGGCAGGCGATCTGCGCGGCCTCGATGACCACGGTGCCGCTGCCGCAGCAGGGGTCGTACAGCGGCAGCGGCTGCTCGCCATGCGGGTCCCAGCCGGTGGCGGCGATCATCGCCGCGGCCAGCGTTTCCTTGAGCGGCGCGTCGCCCTTGTCCTCGCGCCAGCCGCGTTTGAACAGCGGCTCGCCCGAGGTGTCGATGTAGATCTGGGCGCGGTCGCTGGTCAAGTGCAGGTGCACGCGCACGTCGGGCCACTGCGTCTGCACGTCGGGACGCACGCCGGCCTTGGCGCGGAAGCGGTCGGCCACGGCATCCTTCACGCGCAGCGCGGCGAAGTTCAGGCTCTTGAGCGGGCTGTGCTGGGCCGTCACCTCCACCTTGAAGCTCTGGCGCGGGGTGAACCAGATCTCCCAGGCCACGTCGGCCGCGGCGGCATAGATGTCGTCCTCGTTGCGGTAGGGCCGCTCGGCCAGTTGCACCAGCACGCGTTGCGCCAGGCGGCTGTGCAGGTTCAGGCGCAGCGCGTCGCGCCAGGAGGCGCGCAGCAGCACGCCCGCGCGGCCCACGAGCAGGTCCTGCCCGGCCAGCCCCGTGAGGCTGTGCACCTCGTCGGCCAGATAGCCCTCCACGCCAGCGGCGCAGGGCAAAAAGAGTTGAAGCTGGTTCATTGCGGCTGTGCTGCGCGCTGCAGCAATGGCTGGAGCACGGATTCAGGAATGGGTGCGGGCTTGCGGGCCGCACGGTCGATGAAGACGATGCCGGTCTTGCCGCGCGCGATCTCGCGCCCCTGGCTCTTCTCGGTCAACCGGAAGACGAGGTCGAAGCCGTAGCGGTTGAAGTCCTGCGGCGTCATCTCCACGCGCAGCGTCTCGCCGTGGAACGCCTCGGACTTGTACTGCGCCACGATGTCGCCCACCACGGTGGACAGGCCCGCCACGTCGGCCTCGGGGTAGCCCAGCGACTTGAAGAAACGCACGCGCGCCTCGGACACGAGGCTGAGCAACTGCGCGTTGTCCAGGTGCCCGCCCTGGTTGACATGGCTGATGTAGATCTGCAGCTCGGTACTGAAGCCGAAGTGCGGGGGAAGGTCGAAGACGACGCGTGCCATGGTTCAAAGTGCCTTGCGGATGTTGGCCGGGGCGATCTTGAGCGCCTCACGGTATTTGGCCACGGTGCGGCGCGCACATTCAATGCCCTGCTCCTTGAGCATCTCGGCGATCTGGCTGTCCGACAGCGGCTTGTGCGGGTTCTCGGCCGCGATGAACTGCTTGATGAGCGCGCGCACGGCCGTGCTGGAGGCGTTGCCGCCGGTTTCGGTGCCCAGCCCCGAGCCGAAGAAATACTTGAGTTCGTAGGTGCCTTGCGGCGTGGCCATGTACTTGGCGGTGGTCACGCGGCTGATGGTGGACTCGTGCAGGCCCAGTTCATCGGCAATGTCGCGCAGCACCAGCGGGCGCATGGCCAGTTCGCCATGCACGAAGAAGTTCTTCTGCCGCTCCACGATGGCGCGCGACACGCGCAGGATGGTGTCAAAACGCTGCTGGATGTTCTTGATGAACCAACGCGCCTCCTGCAGCCGTGCCTGCAGCGCCTGGTGGCCTTCGCCACGGCCGCCGCGCAACGCACCGGCGTAGATGTCGTGCACGCGCAGGCGCGGCATCACGTCCGGGTTGAGCTGCACGCTGAAGTTCTGCTGTCCGCCGCGGCCGGTTTTCTTGACGATCACGTCGGGCACGATGATGTTGCGGTCCACGTCGGCAAAGCGCCTGCCCGGGCGTGGCTCCAGCCGCGCGATCAAGGCCATCGCGGCGCGCGTGCGCTCTTCGCTGGTGCCGCAGGCCTGCGCCAGGCGGCGCACGTCGCGCTTGGCCAGCAGGTCCAGCGGCTGGCCGCAAATGGCCAGCGCGGCCTGGATCACGTCGGGGTCGCCCTCTTCGTCCTGGTCCATCGCACGCAACTGCAGCGTGAGGCATTCGGCCAGTCCGCGCGCGCCCACGCCCGCGGGCTCCAGGCTTTGCAGCAGGCGCAGCGCGACTGTGAAGCGGTGCACCAATTCATCGAGTTGCTCGGGGTCTTCGGTGCCCGCCAGGCTGGCGGCCAGGTCCTGCAGCGACTCGTCCAGGTAGCCGTCGTCGTTCAGCGATTCGATGAGGAAGCGCAGCGCGGCCATGTCCAGCTCGGACAGGCGCAGCGCCAGCGCCTGGCGGTGCAGGAAGGCCGTGAGCGACTCCTGGCTGCGGGCCAGCTCGGTGGCGTCCACCTCGTCGTCGCTCCCCGCGCCGGCACCGTTGCGTGCCGGGGCGTCGCCGCCCCACTCGCTGTCGTCGGGCGCCAGGTCTACCGAGCCGTCGCCTTCCCAGTCCGCGGGTTCGGCCGTGGATTCGGCTGTGGAGGTTTCTGCATCATTTTGGCTTGTAGCGCTTTCCTGCCCTGCGCTGACAGCTCCTGAATAAATAGCATCTTCGACTTCTCGGTCTTGCTCGCTCACCGGTGCATCGGCCTGGGCCAGGCCGAACTCCTCGCGCGGGGCCTCTTCCAGCGTGCGCTCCAGGAAGGGGTTCTCGTCGAGCATTTGCTCGACCTCCTGGGCCAGCTCCAGCGTGGACAGCTGCAGCAGGCGGATCGACTGCTGCAACTGCGGTGTGAGCGCCAGGTGCTGCGAGACGCGCAGCGACAGGCCGGGCTTCATGGCCTGCAACCCACTGTCTGGTCCTGCATCGCGCCGTGGTCGCCCATCACTCTCACATGCGGAAGTGCTCGCCCAGGTACACCCGGCGCACTTCCGCGTTGTCGACGATGTCCGACGGCGTACCCTGAGCCAGCACCTGGCCGTCGCTGATGATGAAGGCGTGGTCGCAGATGCCCAGCGTCTCACGCACGTTGTGGTCGGTGATCAGCACGCCAATGCCGCGCGCCTTGAGAAAGCCAATGATGCGCTGGATCTCGATCACGGCGATCGGGTCGATGCCGGCGAAGGGCTCATCCAGCAGGATGAAGCGCGGCTGCGTGGCCAGCGCGCGCGCGATCTCCACGCGCCGGCGCTCGCCGCCCGACAGCGCCAGTGCAGGCGACTTGCGCAGGTGGTCCACGCGCAGTTCCTGCAGCAGCGCGGTCAGGCGCCGCTCCACCTCGGCGCGCGGCAGGGAGCGGCCGGCCTCGTCGGTCTGCAGCTCCAGCACCGCGCGCACGTTGTCTTCGACATTGAGCTTGCGAAAGATCGAGGCTTCCTGCGGCAGGTACGACAGGCCCAGCCGCGAGCGCCGGTGGATGGGCATGTCCGTCACGTCCTGCCCGTCGATGCTGATGCGGCCGCCGTCGCTGCGCACCAGGCCGACGATCATGTAGAACGACGTGGTCTTGCCGGCGCCGTTGGGGCCCAATAGGCCCACCACCTCGCCCTTTTGCACGACCACGGACACGTCCTTGACCACCTTGCGGCTGCCGTAGGACTTCTCCAGGTGCAGTGCCTCCAGGCGGCTGACGCCTTCGCTCATGCGCGCATCGTCCAAGGCCGCGCTCACTTCGCGCCGTCCAGGCTGGGGCTGGTACGCAGCGCGGGCGGCTCGGTGCGCACAGGCGGCGTGGCGCTGGTGCCCGAGGCAGGCTCCTTGGGCGCGAGCACCGCCCGCACCCGGCCGCCCGGCGTGCCGGCAGTGGCGCCAGCGGGCGCGGTCTTCTGCCCATCCACGGTGAACACGTCCGTGAGGTTGTTGTAGACGATGAGGGCGCCGGCCAGCTCGTCGGTCAGTGTGGCCTCGCGGTAGCGGCGCAGCTCGGCGCGGCGGATGAGCTTCACCACGTCGGCGCGGCCGTCGTATTCGATGACCTCGCCCTCGCCCTCGACGAACTCGTCGGGTGCGCCCGGCGCGGTGTCACGTTTTTGCCGGAAAAAAGCGCGCTTGCCCGGCTCGGCCGTCACCACACCGTACTGGAAGCCGTCGGGGTCCTGGCGCACCTCCAGCTGCGCGCCGCGCAGCACGATGGTGCCCTTGGTCATGACGACACGGCCGGTGAAAACGCTGGTCTGCTTGAGCTCATCGTGGCGCAGGGCATCCGCCTCGATGTTCATGGGCTTGTTGCGGTCGGCTTTTTCGGCGTGCACCAGCGGCGATGCGGCCAGCGCCAGGGCCAGCGCTGCGGCGCGGGACAGGAGGAGGAAGGGCAATCGGGTTCTCATAGAGGGCACGAATCTTGCGATCATTGTACTGACGCAAGCGCGCCGCCGCCGCAGTGGATCGCATCAACCCGTACAGGCCTGCCACCGGCCGCCATACCGCCGCGCCAACCGGTGCGCAGGCATGAAAAAAGCGCGCCCATAGGCGCGCTTGTCGCTGGTGGCGGTGGGGAGCTTCAGCCCTTGCGCGCTACGCCAACCAAGTGCTCCACCACCTGCAGCACGCTTTGCATGTTGCCGGCCATGGTGCCGTCGGTGTAGTAGCGGCCGGCCACTCCCATGGAGGGCACGCCTTCGACCTGGTAGCCGTCCTGCAGCTGCGACGCCTTGCGCACTTGGTTGGATACGGTGAAGGAGTTGTAGACCTCCTTGAACTTCGCCACGTCCACGCCCTGCTTGCCGATCCAGTCGAAGATCAGCTCGTCCTTGTTCAGCGGCAGGCGTTCCACGTGCACCGCACGGAACACCTTCGCATGCAGCTCGGGCAGCTTGCCCATGCCTTCCAGCGCGTAGTAGAGCTTTTGCTGCGGCACGAAGCTCGCATTGAACGCCACGGGCACGCGGCGGATGTGCAGGTCCTTGGGCGCCGACTTGATCCAGGCCTCCAGCGAAGGCTCGAACGTGTTGCAGTGCGGGCAGCTGTACCAGAAGAACTCGATAACTTCGATCTTCCCGGCAGGTGCCTCGGTTGCGACGGGCTTGCCCAGCTTGACGTAGTCCTTGCCTTCCTTGAACTGGCGGCCTTGCGCCAGTGCGGGCGCCGCCAGCGGCAGGCTCAGGGCGGTGGCCGCGGAGGCGACGGTCAGAGAAAACTCACGGCGTTTCATAGGTTGGGATCACTCCTGGACAGTATGGAGGGTTGTGAGCGCCAGCGCGGGCAAAAGTTCAGCGCTGCACCCGGACCAGCGCGGACTCCACCCCCGCGCCATCGAGTTTTTCCTTCAGCGACTCGGCGTCGTCACGCTTGCCGAACGGGCCCACGCGCACGCGGAACACCGTGCGGCCGTTCTGCTCACGCTCGCTGACGCGCGCCTCCCAGCCCAGCATGGCCAGCTTGGCGCGCTGCGCATCGGCATCCTGCTGGGTGCGGAAAGCGCCCGCCTGCACGAAGTATTCGAAAGGATCGGCACTGGTCGCGGGAGCGGGCGCCGCGTTGGCCTTGGCGCGGGCCAAGTCGCCCAGCGGGTCGGCCGACGTCGGTGCCGCGCCGGGCCGGCTGGCCGCCGCCCGCGGACCCGACGCAGGCTGGGCTGCGGCGGTCGCGGTGTCGGACGCGGGAGCGGCAGCCGGCGCAGCGGGGCGCACGGGGTTCTTGCCGTACAGCGGCGCGTTGGGGTCCCAGTTCTTGTTCTTCGTGGCCTCGTCCTGCTCGGACGCACGCGGCGTGCTCTTGTTCAGGAAGGGCACGGGCACCTTGGTCACATACACGGCCACGGCCAGCGCGGCTCCCAGGCCCACGATCACCCCGAGGATGAAGCCCACGATGGTGCCGCCGCGTTGCTGTTTCTTCATATCAGTGGTCACTTACATTCTGGCTGGCGCAGACACGCCCAGCACCGCCAATCCATTGTGCAATACCTGCGCTGTGGCCGCGACGAGCGCCAGCCGCGCCTGCTTGACGGCCTCGTCGTCCACCAGAATGCGTTCGGCGTCGTAATAGCTATGGTAGGCGGCGGCCAGATCGCGCAGGTAGAAGGTCACGTCGTGCGGCGCATTGCCGGCCGCGGCCGCGGTGAGCATCTCGGGATACTTGGCGAGCAGCAGCATCAGCGCCTGGGCCTGCGGGCCTTCCAGCGGCGACAGGTCTACATCGCGCAGCGCGGCCACGTCGTAGTCCTCGCGCCAGCCGCGCAGCACCGAGCAGATGCGCGCATGGGCGTACTGCACGTAATACACGGGGTTGTCGTTGTTCTGCGCCACGGCCAGGTCGACGTCGAAGGTGTATTCGGTGTCGGGCTTGCGCGACAGCAGGAAGAAACGCACCGCGTCCTTGCTGGTCCACTCGATCAGGTCGCGCAGCGTCACGTAGCTGCCGGCGCGCTTGCTGATCTTGACCTCCTCGCCATTGCGCACCACGCGCACCATGGTATGCAGCACGTAGTCGGGGTAGCCCTGGGGGATGCCCACGTCCGCCGCCTGCAGGCCGGCGCGCACGCGCGCGATGGTGCCGTGGTGGTCCGTGCCCTGGATGTTCACCACCTTGGTGAAGCCGCGCTGGAACTTCTGGATGTGGTAGGCCACGTCAGGCACGAAGTAGGTGTACGTGCCGTCCTGCTTGCGCATGACGCGGTCCTTGTCGTCCCCGTAGTCGGTGGACTTGAGCCACAGCGCGCCGTCCTGCTCGTAGGTCTTGCCGTTGGCGACGAGGCGCTGCACGGTAGCGTCCACATGGCCGTTGGCGTAGAGGCTGGACTCCAGGTAGTACTGGTCGAATTGGAGGTTGAAGGCCTGCAGATCCTTGTCCTGCTCATTGCGCAGGTAGGCCACGGCGAACTGGCGGATGTTCTCGTAATCCTCGACATCGCCATTCGCCGTGAACGCGCGGTCATCGGCCTGGACGGTGGCCTTGGCGAGGAAGGCGTCGGCGATGTCCTGGATGTAGTCGCCGTTGTAGAAATTCTTGGCCAGCGGGTTGTCCGCGTCGGTGGGCCAGCAGTCATCCCCCGGCTTGAAGCCCTTGGCGCGCAGTTGCGTGCTCTTGGTGAGGGTGTCGATCTGCACGCCCGCGTCGTTGTAATAGAACTCCCGGTGCACGCTCCAGCCCTGGGTGGCGTACAGATGGCTGATGGCGTCGCCGATGGCGGCCTGGCGGCCGTGACCGACGTGCAGCGGCCCGGTGGGGTTGGCGGAGACGAACTCCACCAGGACTTTCTCGCCGCGCGCCGGCTGGTAGCCATATTGCGCGCCTTGCGCCAGCACCTCGTGCACCACCTGCTGCTTGGCGGCGGGCTTGAGGCGGATGTTCAGAAAACCGGGGCCGGCGATCTCGATGGCTTGCACCCATTTTTGGAACGCGGGCGTGGCCTCCAGCGCGGCCTGTAGCTGTTCGCCCAGTGCGCGGGGATTCTGCTTGAGGGGCTTGGCCAGTTGCATGGCGGCCGTGCACGCGAGGTCGCCATGGGCAGCGACCTTGGGGGATTCGAAGGCCGCGCGGCTGCCTGCGCCGGGCGACACCTTTTCCAGCTCGTCGGCCAGCGCCGCGAGCAATTCCTGTTTGACGGAGAGCATGGGGGCGGATTCTACGGGCCGACCCGTCATCCATTCGTGACCGCCCGGCGTTATGCTGGGTGGCCCGTGGGGCACTGCGTTGCCGGCGGGCGCATTCACCTTTTCCTTTTTTGCAGGAGCATTACATGAAGAAACTGCTTCCCCTGTTGGCCGCTGCCGGCTTTGCCCTTTCGTTCGCCGCACACGCTGCGGACGCCCCCGCGGCCGGCGCCTCCGCCCCCGCCAAGGCGCCCACGGCGCAGCAGACGCGCATGAAGACCTGCAATGCCGACGCCGGCGCCAAGAACCTCAAGGGCGACGAACGCAAAGCTTTCATGAAGGAGTGCCTGAGCGGCAACAAGGCGTCCACCCAGCAGGACAAGATGAAGAGCTGTAACGCGGACGCCGTTGCGAAGAACCTCAAGGGCGACGCCCGCAAGGCCTTCATGAAAGAGTGCTTGAGCGGCGCGGCCAGCTAAAGGACCGACGCACCGCACGGGCCCGCCCATCGGGCCTGCACGAGAAAACCCCGCGCGCCTGCCGCCCGCGGGGTTTCTTTTTTTGCCCTTCCCTCAGCGCTCAGCGCGTGCCCACGCCGCGTGCCAGGAAGACGGCCAACAGCGGAATCAGCGCCAGCAGATGGGCCTCGATCATCACCAGACGGCGCGTGCTGCGCACCTGGTCATCCGAGGGCAGCGCGCCGCCGGCGCGCACCGCGCGGCGCCAGCGCAGGAAACGCATGGTCGGGACGATGGACATCAGCCCGATCACCACGAACAACGTGACCTTGGCATGCAGCAGCGGCTGCGACCAGTACCACGCCCCGCCCTTCATGCCCCACCAGGTGCGCGCCAGCCCGGTGGCCAGCACCAGCAGCGCCGAGATACCGTACAGCATGTCCACCCGCGCCAGCCGCTCGACTGCGGCCGCGTTCATCCACTCCTTGCGGCACAGCGCGGTTTCGCTGGCGAGGAAGGTGGCGGCCATGAGGAAGGCCAAGATGTGGGCATAGGCGAGCAGGGCTTCGGTGGTCACAGGTTTCCTTTCGGCAGAGGTACGCGCGGCGCGCACAGGTCATGGGCGGCGCGCGGAGAACTCCTGCGCCACCCAATCGTCGATCAGCGTCTTTTCGTGGCGCAGCTTGTCGCCAGTATAGCGGTCCCCGCGCATCTGGAATGCCAAGCCCGGCAGCGTGCGACTGCCTTCGGCCAAGGTACGGCCGTCAGGCGAGAGGCGCTTGAACTCCAGCGCGATGCGCGGCGGATGCACGTCGCGCACCACGCGCACCGCCTGGGCGGTGGCCCGCGCCGCGGGCTCGAATGCACCGGCGCGGCGCACGTCGGTGATGTGCACCTCCGCGCGCTCGCCCTCCGGCAAGGCTGCGGCCACGCGCTCGGCCAGGTGTTCGCACAGCGCATCCATCCAGGCACGCCGGGCCGCGGCGGGCTCGTGCGGGGTTTGCTCGCGCGCCTCGGCAAAGCCGGCCGGATCCGCGTAGGTGACGCTGACCATGCCGGCCGGCACCCCGTGGGCGCGCGGCGTGGTTTCCGCGTGCCGGGCGGGCAAGGCGCAGCCGGCGACCAGGGCCAGCGCCATGACGGCCAGCATCCAGCGAGCGGCGGGCAACGCGGGGAGAACAGAAAGAACGGGAATGCGCATGAAAGCTCCTGTACGGTGGGCCGTTCGTACGGCCCCGGCATGATGGCGGCCCGGTGGGAGGAATGCCGCGGCATTGTGCCCCGCGTTCATGTCAGACAGAGGCGGGCCGTGCCCAGAATTCGGGCTGCGCGTAATGGTGCTTCAGGTACTCGATCCACAGCCGCACGCGCAGCGGCAGGTGCTTGCGCTGGGGAAAGACGACATAGATGCCGTTGGGCGGCGCGGCGAACTCCTCCAGCACCGCCACCAGGCGGCCGGCCGCGATCTCGGACTCCACCTCCCAGGTGCTGCGCCAGGCGATGCCCCAGCCGCCCAGGCACCAGTCGTGCAGTACCTGGCCGTCGGAGCAATCGAGGGGCCCGCCCGGCTTGAAGTGCACGACCTCGGTGGCGCCGCCACCGCCGGCCACCGGCACGCGAAACGCCCAGCCGCGCGTTTGCGAGGCATCGCTGGAGAGGGTCAGGCAGTCGTGCTGCGCCAACTCGCCCGGGTGGGTGGGGGTGCCGCGCCGCTGCAGGTACTGGGGCGTGGCCACGCACAGGCGACGGTTGTCCGCCATGCGCACGCTGACCAGGGACGAGTCGGGCAGGTCGCCCACGCGCACGGCGCAGTCGTAGCCCTCGCCCGCCAGGTCCACCACGCGGTCGCTCAGGTTCAGCGAGAGGGTCACCTCGGGGTGCAGGTCATGAAAGCGCGGCACCAGGGGCGCCACATGGCGCCGGCCAAAGCCCGCGGGTGCGGTGACGCGCAGATGCCCCGTGGCCTTCACGCCGCCGGCGGATACGCTGGCCTCGGCGTTGGCCACGTCGGACAGCAGGCGCTGGCAGTCCTCCAGGAAGGCGCTGCCCTCGTGCGTGAGCGAGATGCGCCGCGTGGTGCGCACCAGCAGCTTCACGCCCAGGTGCTCCTCCAGCGCGTCCAGGCGCCGCCCCATGATGGCCGGGGCCACGCCCTCGGCCTTGGCGGCGGCGGTGAGGCTGCCCCGCGTGGCCACCGACACGAATGACTCGAACGCTTTGAGTTTGTCCATGAATACAAGCCAAATCAGGCTTCAAGCCTTATACAGCAAGCGCAAGCAGCTATCAATTTCATGAAAGCATGCACCGCACTCCCCATGCGGAGTGTGCCAACCTTTGCAAAAAAGTCATTGGTTAAGAGATATGTGCGCGATTTATTAATGGAAATATTTCCAATACAGTGGCATGCAAGGCTCCGCCATGGGCCACGGCTTTTCAATTACCGCTAGGGGGTTTCTCATGACCGCACGTACCCACGTCCACGGCCTGCAGGTGGCCAACGAACTGCACGCCTTCATCAACGAGCAGGTGCTGCCGGGCACCGGCGTCGAGCCGGCCGCCTTCTGGAAGGGCTTCGATGCCCTCGTGGCCGACCTGGCGCCCAAGAACGCGGCCCTGCTGGCCGAACGCGACCGCCTGCAAAAGGAACTGGACACCTGGCACAAGGCCAACCCGGGCCCCATCCAGGACATGGCAGGCTACCGCGCCTTCCTGAGCCAGATCGGCTACCTGGTCGAGCCCCCCAAGGGCGCGCAGGCCACCACCACCAACGTGGATGCCGAGCTGGCCATCCAGGCCGGCCCGCAGCTGGTGGTGCCCATCCTGAACGCACGCTACGCCCTGAACGCCGCCAACGCGCGCTGGGGCTCGCTGTATGACGCGCTGTACGGCACCGACGTGATCGGCGAAGAAGGCGGCGCGGAGAAGGGCAAGGGCTACAACCCCGTGCGCGGCGCCAAGGTCATCGCATTCGCACGCGACTTCCTGGACCAGGCGGCCCCGCTGGCCAGCGGCTCGCACAAGGACGCCACGGCCTACAAGGTCGAGGGCGGCACGCTGGCCGTCACGCTCCAGGGCGGTGCCACCACCGGCCTGAAGAACGCGGCCCAGTTCGTGGGCTACCAGGGCAATGCGGCCGAGCCATCGTCCGTGCTGCTGGTGAACAACGGCCTGCACATCGACATCCGTGTGGACCGCAACACCCCCATCGGCAAGGGCGACGCCGCCGGCGTGGCCGACGTGGTGGTGGAAGCTGCGCTGTCCACCATCCTGGACCTGGAAGACTCCGTGGCCGCCGTGGACGCCGAAGACAAGGTGCTGTGCTACAGCAACTGGCTGGGCATCCTCAAGGGCACGCTGACCGACACCTTCGACAAGGGCGGCAAGCAGGTCACGCGCGGCCTGAACCCCGACCGCGAATACACCGGCGCCGACGGCAAGCCCGTGAAGCTGCACGGCCGCTCGCTGATGTTCGTGCGCAACGTGGGGCATCTGATGACCAACCCCGCCATCCTGTGGGGTGCCGAGGGCAAGGAGATCCCCGAGGGCATCCTGGACGCCATGGTCACCACGGCCATCGCCATCCATGACCTCAAGGGTGGCGCGGGTGGCATCCGCAACAGCCGCACGGGCAGCGTCTACATCGTCAAGCCCAAGATGCACGGCCCTGCCGAAGTGGCGTTTGCCAACGAGCTGTTCGGCCGCGTGGAGCAGGTGCTGGGCCTGCCCGCCAACACCGTGAAGCTGGGCATCATGGACGAAGAGCGCCGCACCAGCGTGAACCTGAAGGCCTGCATTGCCGCCGCTACGGCGCGCGTGGCCTTCATCAACACCGGCTTCCTGGACCGCACCGGCGACGAGATACACACCGCCATGCAGGCCGGCCCCATGATCCGCAAGGGCGACATGAAGAGCAGCGCCTGGATCCAGGCCTACGAGCGCAACAACGTGCTGGTGGGCCTGTCCATGGGCCTGTCCGGCCGCGCGCAGATCGGCAAGGGCATGTGGGCCGCGCCCGACCTGATGAAGGCCATGCTGGAGCAGAAGATCGCCCATCCCAAGGCCGGCGCCAACACTGCCTGGGTGCCCAACCCCACGGGCGCCACGCTGCACGCGCTGCACTACCACCAGGTCAACGTGGCCGCCGTGCAGGCCGAGCTGCTCAAGGTGGACGCCGATGCCGAGCGCGACAACCTGCTGACCGGCCTGCTCACCGTGCCCGTGAGCAGCAACCCGAACTGGAGCGAGACCGAAAAGCAGCAGGAGCTGGACAACAACATCCAGGGCATCCTGGGCTACGTGGTGCGCTGGATCGACCAGGGCGTGGGCTGCTCCAAGGTGCCGGACATCAACGACATCGGCTTGATGGAAGACCGCGCCACGCTGCGCATCTCCAGCCAGCACGTGGCCAACTGGCTGCTGCACGGCGTGGTGACCGAAGGGCAGGTACGCGCCACGTTCGAGCGCATGGCCGCCAAGGTGGACCAGCAAAACAGCGGCGACCCGCTGTACCAGCGCATGCACGGCCGCTTTGCCGAGTCCATGGCCTACCAAGCCGCCTGCGACCTGGTGTTCAAGGGCGTAGAGCAGCCCAGCGGCTACACCGAGCCGCTGCTGCACGCCTGGCGCCAGAAGGTGAAGGCCGCGCAGAAGAAGGCTTGATTGCTATTCAAACAATAGCTGCTAGCGCTTGATGGACGGGCGCCAGGGGCCATTTTGACCACAACGGCACCCACGGGTGCCGTTGTGCTTTCGTACACTCTCCCCCATGCCCACCACCGCTCCCTCCACCACGCGCTGCCCGCTGTGCGGCCAATCCAACGGTTGCGCCGTGGCCGCCGGGTTGCCGGCGCAGCAATGCTGGTGCATGCACGAGAGCGTTTCGCGCGACGCACTGGCGCGCCTGCCCGCCGAGGCGCGCGGCCGCGCGTGCATCTGCCCGCTGTGTGCCCGCGAACAGCCCGCTGCGCCGCAGGCCCCGGCACCCGTCGTTCCCAACCCCTGAACCCCCACCGGAACCGCAACACCATGCCCACGTACCACATCGAGATGATGGAAGGCCGCACCGTCGAGCAAAAGCGCAAGCTGGTCGAGGAGATCACGCGCGTGTCCGTCGAAATCCTGGGGGGCTCCCCCGAGTCGGTGGACATCCTGATCACGGACGTGAAGCGCGAGAACTGGGCCACGGGCGGCAAGCTCTGGCTGGACCGGCAGTAAGCCGCCCTCCAACGCACCACAGGCCGATCGCCCATGTGCCAGCTCCTTGGCATGAATGCCAACACGCCCACCGACGTGACCTTCAGCTTCACGGGGTTTGCGCAACGCGCCGGCAACACGGCCGACCACACGGACGGCTGGGGCATCGCCTTCTTCGAGGGGCGCGGGCTGCGCCACTTCGTGGACCATGAGCGTGCCACCGATTCACCCGTGGCGGAGCTGATCCGCCGCTACCCCATCAAGAGCCGCAACGTCATCGCCCACATCCGCAAGGCGACCCAGGGCGTGGTGAGCCTGGAAAACTGCCACCCCTTCGTGCGCGAGCTGTGGGGGCGCTACTGGGTGTTTGCGCACAACGGCGACCTCAAGGACTTCCGTCCGCGCCTGCACGCGCACTTCCACCCGGTCGGCACCACCGACAGCGAGCATGTGTTCTGCTGGCTGATGCAAGAGCTGAGCAAGTCCCACGCCGGCATGCCGAGCATCGAGGAGCTGACGCTGACGCTGCGCGAGCTGGCGGCGCGCATTGCGCCCCACGGCACCTTCAACTTCCTGCTGTCCAACGGGCAGGCGCTGTGGGCGCACGCGTCCACCCACCTGTACTACATCGAACGCCGCCACCCGTTCTCGCAAGCCCAGCTGTGCGATGAAGACCTGCGCGTGGACTTTTCCGCCCACACCACGCCCAACGACAAGGTGGCCGTGGTCGTCACGGCGCCGCTGACCTCCAACGAGCAATGGACTGCCTTCCAGTCGGGGGAGATGCGGGTGTTCGTGGACGGCCAGTGCCAGGCCGCCTGAGCGCCCCTGCCGGCGCAGCCGCCCCGCAGTGGCGGTAGGAGACGGCTGACCCACCCCTCCTGCACGGGCCGACAGTCCCTTCGCAGTGCCGTCCGGATACTGGCCCTTTTTTCTAGGGGGACAGCCATGCCAAAGATCTGCACCGCCAGGCTGGTGACCGCAGCCTGCGGGCTGGTGCTCGCCGCAGCGGCCCATGCCGATGCCAGCACGAAAGACCGCGAATTCCTGACGCAGGCCGCCGCCGGCGGGCTCTACGAGGTCCAAGCCGGCAAGCTTGCACAGAACCGCGCTACGGCCAACGAAGTGAAATCGTTTGGCGCCATGCTGGTGAAGGACCACACCGCCGCCAACGATGAACTCCGGGCCTTGGCAGCGCGCAAGGGCGTCGCGCTGCCCACCACCCTCCCTGGCGACAAGCAAAAGCAGCTGGACCAGATCGCCAAGGCCCAGAACTTCGACCAGGAATTCCTCTCGCAGGTGGGCCTTAACGACCACCGCAAAGATATCGCGCTGTTCGAGGCGGCCGGCAAAGACGCAGACGATCCGGAGATCCAGAGCTTCGCCCTCAAGGCGCTGCCGAAACTCAAAGCGCACAAGGACCACGCCGAAGACCTGGCGGTTTCCATCAAGCGATGAAGGCCCGGCCCATGGGTAGCCGCATCGCCACCCATGGGAGGGAGGCGATGACTGACTCCGGCGGCCGGTGGCCTGCCCAACCTGGCCCGGCCTCACCGTACGCGGGCAGCAGCACGCGCGGGTAGCAGCGCGCTAGGGCGTCAACACCACCTTGCGGCACTCCTCTTCCTTCTTCTCGAAGATTTCATAGCCGCGCGCGGCATCGGCAAGCTTCATGCGGTGGGAAATGATGACCTCCGGCCGCATGCGGCCATTGGCGATGTGTTCCAGCAACTGGGGCATGTACTTTTGCGCATGCGTCTGCCCCATGCGGAAGGTCAGCCCCTTCTCGAAGGCGTCACCGAAGAGGAAGCCGTGGATGAAGCCGGCATAGACCCCCGGTACGCTGAGGACTCCGCCGCGGCGTGTCGCGGCGATGCACTGGCGCAGCGCCTTGCCGCTGGAACCCTCCAGCCGCACGGCGGTGAGCGCCGTCTCCAGCGCGCTGCCCTTGGCCTCGAAACCCACGGCGTCGATCGTGGCGTCTACGCCGTGCCCACCCGTGGCCGAGAGAATGGTTTCGGCCGGGTCCTCGTCCTTGTCGAAGTTGATGGGCACCACGCCGTACGTGGCCTGGGCAAACTGCAGCCGGTATTCGTTGTGGTCCACCATGAAGATCTGCTCCGCACCCAGGAAGCGCGCCGCCAGGGCGCTCATCAGCCCCACCGGTCCCGCGCCGAAGATCGCCACCGAAGAGCCCGCCCCGATCTGTGCATTGACCGCCGCCTGGTAGCCGGTGGGAAGGATGTCGGACAGGAAAAGCACCTGCTCGTCGCTCAGCACCTGGGGCACCTTTAGCGGCCCGACGTTGCCGTGCGGCACCCGCACGTACTCGGCCTGCCCGCCGGGGTAACCGCCGTAGAGGTGGCTGTAGCCGAACAGCCCTGCACCCGCGGTGGCGTTCTTTTTGTTGAGGATGGCGCCGCGTCCCGGATTGGTGTTCTCGCAGGCCGCGAACAGGGTTTTGTCGCAATAGAAGCAGGACCCGCAGGCGATGACGAACGGCACCACCACGCGATCACCAGGGCGCAGCGCCGTCACTGCAGAGCCCACCTCTTCCACGATACCCATGAATTCATGGCCGAGGATGTCGCCGTCCTTCATGCCAGGGATCTTTCCCCGGTAGATGTGCAGGTCCGAGCCGCAGATGGCCGTGGCAGTGACGCGCAGCAGCACATCGTCCTGTGCGAGCAGCATGGGGTCGGGCACGTTTTCCACGCGCACGTCCTTGGCGCCTTGGTAGGTGAGCGCTTTCATGCGATCACTCCGTCAATGGCTGGGGTCACCGGGCGCACGGCGCGCCGGGCTGTGCGCCGGGTTCAGATTTCCATGCCTTCGGGTTCGCCGGCTTCGATCAATGCGCTGTTCAACAGCGTGACGTCCGTTGCCAACGCGTTGCGGCGACCATCGCCGCCGATGCGGAAATGGGCCATGGGACTGTTGACGAACTGGAGCGCGGAGCCAAAGCAGGGGGAAGGCAGGATCAGCGTTCCCACCGCCGCGTTGTCGACCAGCTGGAACGTCGGCAGCATGACGCGGTTGGACTCGGAAAACCCGATCTTCAGAAACGTACGGAAGGACCCGGCGCGCATCCCTGTCAGTTCGATGAAGCCGGTGGCCATGGGCACGGTGAAGCCTTCCGCGCTGAAGGTGTCGATGCCGGAAAGCAAGGCCGCCCGCACATGCTTGACCTTCGTGACGACGTAACTGTCCCAGTCCGGTTGAAAGGTCTGGGCTTTTTGCAGATTCGTTCCCCAGGGATGGGGAGTTGATGTGGTCATGGGTAGTCCTATGGGTGCGGACCAGATGCTGTATCCACCAGAGTTCGATCACGTTTGAAACGTCTCATCCTGCGGACATGCCCTCGTACGGGATGTAGGAGCACGCTTATATGGCTGACAGCTTGGGGCTCAAGCGCGCGTGCCGACCCGCGCGGGACACCGGCTGGATCGAAGGCCCTGCCTACTGCGGGCCTCCGGTCCCGTGCCAGACGTCAACGGTCGTTCTTGTGGCTCTGGCTGCCGGCGCGCGCCTGCTGCTCGCTGCTGCCGCCCCGGGTATTGCCCGAGCCGGAAGAGGCGTTGTTGCCCCCGCCGCCATGGCTCTTGGCTCCCGCGGCGCGGGCTTCCTGCGATGTGAACTCGTGAGCGTTACCCGAAGCGTGCGCTGCACGGCCCCCCTCTGCGGCGATCTCGCGCTGGCGGTCGGGGTCCATTGAGGCAAATCCGCGCCCCGAGCCCGACTGCCCTTGGTTGTTGTCCCGGCTCCCCTGGCTCTGATTGCGGTTGCCTTGGTTCTGGTTGCCCTGATTGGTGTTTGCCATTTCCATCTCCGGTAAGTTGAACAAGTCACACGGAAACTGCCGTGTGAAGTTCACTGTCGGGGGACTGCAAAGGGCCAACCGTAGGCTAGGGACTACCCGTCCGTAGGCGCGGCTTGACGAATGGACGGTGGGAACAAAAAAGCCCTTGGGAACAAGGGCTGGGGAATGTGGCGCGGCTGGCGGGGATCGAACCCACGACCCTTGGCTTCGGAGGCCAATACTCTATCCACTGAGCTACAGCCGCTGGGAAAGTCCGCCCGATGGCGAACAAGCGGCGGATTATCGCACGTGGCTGTGGCTACAGACGAAAACCCAACCCCCGCAGATAAGCGTCAATGGCGCCTCGGCTGACGGTCACCAGATCGAAGCGTCCATGGGTCAGCAACCAGGACTGCAGCAGGCCATCGAACAGCGCCCGTACACCCATCGCGGCGGTGTGTGGCTCCATCGGCAATTGAAGGTTCTGGTCTTCTGCCGCCGAACGCAATTCACCCTCGATCAGCGCGCAAAAATCTGCACAGCCTTCGATATGGTTGTCGCGCACCGCCGCGAGGTCGTTGACGTATTCGACCCGGTACAACGCGATCTCGAACACCCGGCGCGTGCGCTCGTCCTGGACGATGGTGCGCTGGACGAAGTCCACCATGGAGCGCAGCCGCTCCAACGGGGGCAGAGTGGCCATGCTGGCGCTCTTGCTGCCCACCTGCTCCAGCGGGTGGGTCACCCGGTCCATCATGGCATTGAACAAGGCCACTTTGTCCTTGAAATGCCAGTAGATCGCGCCGCGCGTGGCACCCGCAGCCTGGGCAATGTCGCTCAGCGAGGCGCGCGACACGCCTTTTTCGTAGAACACACGCTCGGCAGCATCCAAAAGGCTGTTGCGCGTAGCATCTGCATCTTCCTTGGTACGTCGTGCCATGGATGGGAACCTCCAAAACGTGGATACGGCAACGGCCGCGCTTTCCACGTAATTATACATTCATGGATGTATGTATAATCATTCCCCTTTGCGCGTCTGTCATTCACCCGTGTCAGCATCACCCGCCGGTCTCAAACAACATCTAACGCATACCGCCGTCAAAGGATTTCCATGCCTCGCCTGAACAACGCAACAGCCCGTGCTATCCGCCCCTTCCAGCGCACCCCTGTCCCCGCAGCCCTCGCGGTTGCGCTGGCAGCGGCCCTCGCGCTCGGCGCCTGCGGCCAGAAAAGCGACTCCCCCGCCGCGGGCGCATCACCCCGCGCACCGGAGGTGGGCGTGGTCACCGTGCAGCCGGGTGACATCGGGCTGGTCACCGAATTGCCCGGCCGGCTGGAAGCCTCGCGCGTTGCCGAAGTGCGCGCTCGGGCCGCGGGCATTCTGCAAAAGCGCCTCTTCAGGGAAGGCAGCGATGTGAAGGCCGGCCAGCAACTGTTCCTGATCGACAGCGCGCCCTACCAGGCCAGTGTGGCCCAGGCCGAGGCCAGCGTGGCCCAGGCCGAGGCGAGCCTGGCGCAAAGCCGTGCGCTGGCCGAGCGCTATCGCCCGCTGGTGGCCGTCAACGCCATCAGCAAGCAGGAATACGACAATGCTGTCGCCGCGCAGAAGACCGCCGAAGCCAATGTTGCCGCCGCCAAGGCCGCGCTGACCACGTCGCGCATCAACCTGGGCTATGCGACGGTCACCGCTCCGATTTCCGGCCGCATTGGCCGCGCCCTCGTCACGGAAGGCGCGCTGGTGGGCCAGGGCACACCCACCGAGCTGGCGGTGATCCAGCAGATCGACCCCCTGTATATCAACTTCACGCAGTCCGCCTCGGAGGCCATCAAGCTGAAGGCCGCCATGGCCAGCGGCAAGTACAAGCAGTCCAGTGCCAATGCGGCCAACGTGCGCGTGGTGCTGGAAGACGGCAGCGTGTATCCGCAGACCGGCCGCCTGCTGTTCACCGACCTCACCGTGGACGCCACCAGCGGCCAGGTGACCCTGCGTGCCGAAGTCCCCAACCCCGAGCGCGCCCTGCTGCCCGGCCTGTACGTGCGCGTGCGCCTGGAGCAGGCGCAGGTGGACAACGGCATCCTGCTGCCCCAGCAGGCCGTCACCCGCTCCGGCAAGGCCGACACGGTGATGGTGGTGGGCCCCGACAACCACGTCACGCCGCGGGTGGTCAAGCTGGGGCCCGCCCAGGGCGCCCATTGGGTGGTGCTTGAGGGCCTGAAGTCGGGTGAGCAGGTGATGGTGGACGGATTCCAGAAGCTGCCACGCGGCAAGCCTGGCGACCCCATCGTTGTCAAGCCCGTCGCCTGGCAAGCTGCTGGCGCCGCCCAACAGCCCGCCGCGGCACCCGCATCCGCGCCGGCAGCGCCCGCCACCCCCGCTTCGGCGGCCTCCAGTCAGCCGGCCCCTGCGGCGGCAAAGCAATAAAAGACAGGAGCGCGGCACATGGCCAAGTTCTTCATCGAGCGCCCCATCTTCGCGTGGGTGATCGCAATTTTCATCATGGTGATCGGCGCTGTCTCGATCACCCAGCTGCCCGTGGCACAGTACCCCACCGTGGCTCCCCCCACCATCCAGGTGACCGTGGCCTACCCCGGCGCAACGGCGCAGACACTGGAAGACAACGTGCTGTCCGTCATCGAGCGCGAGATGAACGGCGCCACCGGCCTGGCCTACATGGAGACCACCAGCCAGGCCAACGGCACCGGCACCATCGTGCTGAGCTTCGAGCCCGGCACCAACGACGACCTGGCCCAGGTGGATGTGCAAAACCGCCTGTCGCGGGCCACGCCGCGCCTGCCGGCGGCCGTCACCCAGCAAGGCGTGCGCGTCGAGAAATCGCGATCCAACTTTCTGCTGCTTTCCAGCCTCACGTCCGACAACCCGGACATAAACATCGACGCGCTCAACGACTACGCTGCCCGCAACGTGGTGCCCGAACTCCAGCGCCTGCCTGGCGTGGGCGGCGTGACGCAGTTCGGCTCCGAGCGCGCCATGCGCATCTGGATCGACCCGGCCAAGCTCAAGGGTTTCAACCTGTCGCTGGATCAGGTCAATGCCTCCATCCGCGCGCAAAACGTGCAGGTGTCCGCCGGCAACCTGGGCGAGCTGCCCAGCCCAGCGGGCCAGACCATATCGGCCACCATTGTCGTGAAGGGCCAGCTGTCCACACCCGAAGAGTTTGGCAACGTCATCCTGCGCGCCAACACCGACGGCTCCACCGTCCGCATGAAAGACGTGGCGCGCATCGAACTGGGCGCGCAGACCTACAACTTCAGCGGCCGGCTCAATGGCTCGCCTTCGGTGGACATGGGCGTGCAGCTCACCTCCAGCGCCAATGCGCTGGCCACGGCCGACGCCGTGAAGTCCAAGCTGGCCGAGCTGCAAAGGTACTTCCCGCAGGGCGTGGCCTACACCATCCCTTACGACACCTCCACCTTCATCTCGGTGTCCATCGAAAAAGTGGTCTATACCCTGCTTGAAGCGATCGGACTGGTGTTTCTGGTGATGTTCCTGTTCCTGCAGAACTTCCGTTACACCATCATCCCCACCATCGTGGTGCCGGTGGCCTTGCTGGGCACCTTTGGCGCACTGCTGGCCATGGGCTTCTCGATCAACGTGCTGACCATGTTCGGCATGGTGCTGGTGATCGGCATCGTGGTGGACGACGCCATCGTGGTGGTGGAGAACGTGGAGCGCATCATGGCCGAGGAGGGGCTGCCGCCGCTGCAGGCCACGCGCAAGGCCATGGGCCAGATCTCCAGCGCCGTGATCGGGATGACCGTGGTGCTGGTGTCCGTGTTCGTGCCGCTGGCCTTCTTTGCAGGCTCGACGGGCAACATTTACCGCCAGTTCGCGGTCACCATGGCCACGTCCATCGCATTTTCGGCCTTCCTGGCGTTGTCGCTCACCCCCGCGCTGTGCGCCACCCTGCTCAAGCCCGTGACCGAGGGACACCACGACAAAACAGGCTTCTTTGGCTGGTTCAACCGGTCCTTCAAGCACGCCACGCACAGCTACGAGTCCTTTCTGGCCAGGCTCGTGCGCCGCAGCGGCCGCATGATGATCATCTACGCCGTGCTGCTGGGCGCGGTGGCGGTGGTGTACATGCGTCTGCCGACCTCGTTCCTGCCCAATGAAGACCAGGGCTTTCTGATCTCCAACGTGCAACTGCCCCCTGGCGCCTCGCAAGAGCGCACCCGTGCAGCATTGACCAAGGTGGAAGAGTTCATGCTCAAACAGCCTGAAGTGCGCGACATCGTCACCGTTTCGGGCTTTTCGTTCTCGGGTCAGGGGCAAAACGCCGGCCTGGCCTTCATCACCCTCAAGGACTGGAGCGAGCGCCCCGGTCCCGACCAGACCGCGCAGGCCGTGGCCGGTCGCGCCATGGGCGCGCTGGGCGGCTTTCGCGATGCGTTCATCTTCACGCTCAGCCCGCCACCCATCCCCGAACTGGGCTCGGCGTCCGGCTTCACCTTCCGCCTGCAAGACCGCGGCAGCAAGGGTCACGATGCGCTACTGGCGGCACGCAATCAGCTGCTGGGCATGGCCTCGCAAAGCAAGGTGCTCGCCGCCGTGCGCCCCGACGGCATGGAGGACGCGCCGCAGATGCAGATCGACATCGACCGCGACAAGGCCAACGCGCTGGGCGTGTCCTTCGATCGCATCAACGCTGCGCTATCGACGGCGCTGGGTTCCACCTATGTGAACGACTTCCCGAACCAGGGTCGCCTGCAGCGGGTGGTGGTGCAGGCCGATGCGCAGGCGCGCATGCAGCCGGAGTCGGTGCTCGACATCCCTGTGCTCAACGACAAGGGCCAGGTGATGCCGCTGTCCACCTTCGCCTCCACGCGCTGGATCACCGGCGCCATGCAGACCGTGCGCTACAACGGCTACCCGGCGATGAAGATCGCCGGCGACGCGGCGCCCGGTTACAGCACGGGTGATGCCATGCAGGAAATGGAACGCCTGGCCTCCCAGCTGCCCGAAGGCTTCGGCTTCGAGTGGACGGGCCAGTCGCGCGAGGAAAAGCTCGCCGGCTCGCAGGCCATGGTGCTGTATGCGTTCTCGCTGCTGGCCGTGTTCCTGTGCCTGGCGGCGCTGTATGAGAGCTGGTCCATCCCGTTCTCGGTGATGCTGGTGGTGCCGCTGGGCGTGCTGGGCGTGGTGCTGGGCGTGCTGCTGCGCGGCATGGCCAACGACGTGTATTTCCAGGTCGGCCTGGTGACCATCATCGGCCTGTCGGCGAAGAACGCCATCTTGATCGTCGAGTTTGCCAAGGACCTGCAGGCCCAGGGCAAGGGCCTGATGGAGGCTGCGCTGGAGGCCGCCCACCTGCGCTTCCGCCCGATCCTCATGACCTCGCTGGCCTTCACCCTGGGCGTGGTGCCGCTGTACCTGGCCACGGGCGCCAGCTCGGCCAGCCAGCGTGCCATCGGCACCGGCGTCGTCGGGGGCATGATCACCGGCACCGTCCTGGCCGTGATCTTCGTGCCCGTGTTCTTCGTACTGGTGCGCAGTTTCTTCAAGGGCAGCGAGCGTCAACACGAGCACGACGCCAAGAGGGCCGAACAACACCGCAGCGACGCCGCCGCCTGAGCCCGACCGGAGTAAGACAACATGCACAAGCACAACCTGTCCCGCGCGCGCCCGGCGCGCGCTCTTCCCCCCCTGCTGGCGGCCGCACTACTGGCCGGCTGCAGCTTCATCCCGAAGTACGACCGCCCGGCCGCACCCGTGCCGCAGTCCTTTGCCCTGGCCGGCAACGACCAACCGGCGGCGGCCAAGGCCGCGGCCGACATCGACTGGAAGGATTACTTCACCGACCCGCGCCTGCAGCGGCTCATAGCCACGGCGCTGGACAACAACCGCGATCTGCGCGTGGCCCTGCTCAACGTCGAGCAGGCGCGCGCGCAGTTCCAGATCCAGCGCTCCAACCAGTTCCCCACGGTAAACGCCATCGCCAGCGGCACGCGCCAGCCCAGCATCGTCAACGGCAACTATGGCAACCAATTCCAGGTAGGCCTGGGCATCTCCGCCTGGGAGATTGACTTCTTCGGCCGCATCGGCGCGCTGAAGGAGCAGGCACTGGCCCAGTACCTGGCCACGGATGAGGCACGCAAGTCGGCGCAGATCAGCCTGGTGGCAGCCGTGGCCTCGGGCTGGCTCACGTTGCTGGCCGATGAGGAACTGCTGGACATTTCCCGCCGCACGCTGGAAACGCGCCAGGAGTCCGTCAAGCTCACGCGCCTGCGGCTGGAGCATGGCGTGAGTTCCGAGCTCGACAACCGCCAGGCCGAAAGTCTGGCCCAGGCCGCGCGTGCCACCTACGCCCAGCAACAGCGCCAGCGCCTGCTCGACGAGAACGCCCTGGCCCTGCTGCTGGGCCAGCCGCTGCCCGACGACATTCGCACCAGCCTGCCCTCGTCGCGCCTGGTCAATGCGGCGCCCATGCAGCCACTGCCGGCGGGCCTGCCCTCGGACCTGCTCGTGCGCCGCCCCGACATCCGCCAGGCCGAGCAGTTGCTGATCGGCGCCAATGCGAATATCGGCGCGGCGCGTGCGGCGTTCTTCCCGCGCATCGCGCTCACGGCCTCGGTGGGCACGGTCAGCAACGAACTGTCAGGGCTGTTCAAGAGCGGCTCCTGGGCCTTCTCGCTGGCGCCGCAACTGGCCCTGCCGATTTTCGATGCCGGACGCAACCAGGCCAGCCTGGAGTCCGCGCGTGCCGGCCGTGAGATCGCGGTGGCACAGTATGAAAAATCCATTCAGGCCGCATTCCGCGAGGTGTCCGACGCACTCGCCGGGCAGGCCACGCTGCAGGAGCAGATCGATGCCCAACGCGCCCAGACGCTGGCCGATAGCAAGCGCCTGGAACTGTCCGACCTGCGCTATCGCAATGGCGTGGCCAGCTACCTGGACCTGCTGGACGCACAGCGCTCGCTGTTCGCCACCCAGCAGTCGCTGGTGGTGACACGCCTGCAGCAACTGCAGAACCAGGTGACGCTCTACAAGGTGCTGGGCGGCGGCTGGACCGCTCCCGCCGAAGAGACCCCACGCTCCTGACATAGGTCAGGACGCGCGCCTGCCCGTTTTTTCCCCAACGGGCGGGCGTGGAGCGCGCTCCTATAATCGAAAAGTCTTTTCCCTTCAGCCCCCAGTACAACAGAATCACCAGAGGATCCCATGAGCGACACCCACGACGAAGCGCATACCGGACCGATCAAGAACCCCAAGCAACTCCTGGTCACCGTCATTTTTGCGTTTGTGCTCCCGGTGTTCGCCATCATCGGCCTGGTGCTGTTCGTCACGGCCGACAAGAAGCCGGCGGCCGGCTCCGCCAACCCCGAACTGGCCGTGGCCCAGCGCATCCAGAAGATTGGCAACGTCGAGGTGCGCGACGCCAACCGCCCGCTGCGCACAGGCGAAGCCGTCTTCCAGGGGCAGTGTGCCGCCTGTCACGCCACCGGCGCCGCGGGCGCGCCTAAGCTGGGCGACGCCGCCGCCTGGGCGCCGCGCATTGCCACGGGCTTCGAAGCCCTGGTGCAATCGGCCCTCAAGGGCAAGGGCGCCATGGCACCGCAGGGTGGCGGCGACTTCGACGACACCGAGATCGCGCGCGGCGTGGCCTACATGGCCAATGCCGCCGGCGCCAAGTTCGAGGAGCCCAACCGTCCCGGCGCCGAAGGCGGCGCGGCCGCTGCGAGCGCACCAGCCTCCAACTAAGGCACTTTTCGCCTCGTCACAAGCCGGCCGCGTGCCGGCTTGTTGGTTTCTGGCCGGGGGGTTCTGCAGTGCGCGTTACGCAGGCAGTGGGCCCGCAGCCGCCTGCGGGCTCGGCACAAAGCCGTAGGCACCGGGCAGGTCGGCCGCCAGCACCTCGCGTGGCGTCCAGCGGCCCTGATCGATCTGGCGCGCCAACGCCTCCACATCCAGGCTGTGCACCAGGCCCAGGCCGGCGGTGCAGGCCAGGTACACGCGGCCGGCCTCGTCCACCAGGCACTCATTCACCCGACCGGCCGGCCGGCCGGTGTGCGCCACGGGCTCGCCGTCAGCGCCCAGACGCCAAATCAGCGGTGTGGCCTCCAGTTCCACATAGACGCGCTGCGGTCCGTTCTGGAAGAACCAGCGGCCTTCACCATCCGCCTCATAGTTGCGGTGGATGAATTCGATCAGCTTGGCATGCTCCAGCCGCGTTCCGCGCGCCACGGCGAAGCCCCCCTGTAACTGCACGGCGTCATCGCGCAGGTACCAGTGGCCGCGCGCATCCAGCCCCAGCCAGCCGTAGCAGGCCGGCACGTTGGGCCATTTGGCGATGGCCTGCTTGACGATGTCATCCATGACAGCGATTGTGCGCCCTCGTCCGCGCCCCCGCAGGCATTCACCCCAGCGCCGCGTGGTCGGCCAGCCAGGCGGCCACGGCTTCGGGCAGGGCACGCACATGGCCGGGCCAGCCGCCCTGCGCAAAGCCGACGTGGCCGCCATGCGCCGGCTGCCAGAGCGTGACCGCGGGCGCCACCTCACCGTCGCACGGCAGGCTGGCGCCGGGCACGAAGGGATCGTTGCGCGCATTGACCAGCAGCGCCGGCACGCGCACCGCAGGCAGCAGCGGCTTGGCCGACGCGCGGCGCCAGTAGTCCTCTGCATCACGAAAGCCGTGCAGCGGCGCGGTGAAGAGGTCGTCAAAAGCGTGCAGGTCGCGCGCGGCCAGCAGGGCCGCCCGGTCGAACAGGCCGGGGTACTGCGCCAGCTTGGCCAGCGCCTTGGGCACCATGGTGCGCAGGAACATGCGCGTGTACACCTGCCGGTTGAAGCCCCGCCCGATGGCGTGGCCGCCGGCCGCCAGGTCCAGCGGAGCGCACACGCTGGCGATGGCGTCCGCGCTGGCGAGCGCGCTGCCGCCCTGCTCGCCGGCCCAGCGCATCAGCGCATTGCCGCCCAGCGACACCCCCACGGCCAGCAGCGGCGCCCGCGCCCCACCGCCGGTCCGCTGCAACCCGGCCAGGCGCCGGAGGATCCAGTCGATCTCTTCATGGTCGCCCGAATGGTAGGCGCGCGGCGCGCGGTTGATCTCGCCGCTGCAGCCGCGAAAATGCGGCACGGCAAAACCCCAGCCGCGCTCGCGGGCCACGCCGGCGAAGGCCTGCGCATAGTGGCTGCGCGACGAGCCTTCCAGTCCATGGAACAGCACCAGCAGCGGCGCGGGGGCCGCGCCCGCCGCGGCACACGGCCGCAGGAAGTCCACGTCCACGAAGTCGCCGTCGGGCGCCAGCCAGCGCTCGCGCACATAGGCCGGCGGCGGCCCCAGCGTGCGCCGCGCCCACAGCGCGGGCCAGATGGTCTGTGCATGGCCGCCGGGCAGCCACCAAGGCGCTTCATATTTCATAGCTGGCAGCGCTTGCTGGTATTGTGCTAAAGGCCCATTTGACCCATAAACCAGCCCATCAAAGGCTTGGCATCAATGCAGCAGGTGCCCGGCGGGCGCAGCGCCCTCGGCCTCGTGCATGCCGGCGGCGCTGGCATGGTGCGCCACCAGGCGCCAGCCTTGCGGGGTCTTGTGGTAGACGTTGGTGGCCTGTACCACGGCCTCGCGCGGACCGTCGGGCAGCATCACACGCACATGTTCCAGCACGCTGTGCACGGCACTCGCCAGGGCCTGCACGCGCATCACCTGCGCGGGATGCACGTTGAGGCCGCCCTGCTGCAGCAAGGTGGCGAACGCCGCGCGGATGGCGGCGGGCCCCACGTGGCGCGCGGCGCCGGGGTGCACACAGACGATGTCGTCCTCGTCGGCCCAGCAGGCCATCACGCGCTCCACGTCGCCGGCTTGCAGGGCGTCGTAGAACGCGGCTTCCAGATCGTCGGGGGAACCGGCCAGGGCGGCCGCGCGCAGCGGGGTTCGGGGCATGGCGAAGTGTCGGTGGTTGCAACCCAGCCGCGTATTGTGCCTTTCGATGGCCCTGTCATGCGCCTGGCCGATGCATGCACAATGATCGGCATGCGCGGCGCCGTGCCGCCCGTCTTTCTTCTGCATTGAAAAGGCCTCTTCACCATGAAACGACTCATCGCCATGCTTTCCGCCGTGCTGGCCCTCTCGGGCTGCGGCTACAACGACTTCCAGCGCCTGGACGAGCAGTCCAAGGCCGCGTGGAGCGAAGTGCTCAACCAGTACCAGCGCCGCGCCGACCTGGTGCCCAACATCGTGGCCACCGTCAAGGGCGAGGCGGCGTTCGAGCAGGAGACGCTGACCAAGGTGATCGAGGCGCGCGCCAAGGCCACCTCGATCCAGGTGACGCCCGAAACCCTCAACAACCCCGAGGCGTTCAACAAGTTCCAGCAGGCGCAGGGCGAGCTGTCCAGCGCGCTGTCGCGCCTGATGGTGGTGGCCGAGCGTTACCCGCAGCTGCAGGCCAACCAGGCCTTCCGCGACCTGCGCGTGACGCTGGAGGGCACCGAGAACCGCATCACCGTGGCACGCAACCGCTACATCCAGACCGTGCAGGAGTACAACGTGCTCGCACGCAGCTTCCCCACCAACCTCACGGCCATGGTGTTCGGCTATGAACCCAAGCCCAGCTTCACGGTGGCGAACGAGGCCGAGATCTCTGCGCCGCCCCAGGTGGATTTCTCCAGCCCCGCACCCGCCTCCAAGCCCTGACATCGGGGTTGTAAGCAAAATATGCCGCTAGCGCTTGCCCTTCAAGCGCTGATAGCTATATTTCTTGTAGCTATCGGAGCCCTCCCCGCCACCGCGCAGCCGCTGCGCGCGGTGCCTGCGCTGCAGGCGCGCGTGATCGACCAGACCGGCACGCTGAACGACGCGCAGCGCCAGAGGCTGGAGGCGCGGCTGGCCGCCATCGAGCAGCAGCACGGCTCGCAGGTGGTGGTGCTGATGGTGCCCACCACCGCGCCCGAGGACATCGCCGCCTTCGCCAACCGCGTGGGCAACGCCTGGAAGATCGGCCGCAAGGACGTGGGCGATGGTGTGCTGGTGGTCGTGGCCAAGGACGACCGGCGCATGCGCATCGAGGTGGCCAAGGCGCTGGAAGGCGCCATACCCGACATCGCCGCCGCGCGCATCATCGATGGCGCGATGAAGCCGCGCTTTCGCGAGGGCGACTTTGCCGGCGGGCTGGACGCCGCGGTGCAGCAGATCGGCGCGCGCATCGCGGGCGAAAACCTGCCCGCGCCGCAAAGCAGCCAGCAGGGCGACTGGCAGGGCCGCGGCACGTCCGCGGGCTTTGACTGGACAGACCTGGCCGTCTTCCTCTTCTTCGGCGTGATGGTGGCGGGCCCCGTGGTGCGCCGGCTGTTCGGCCAGCGCCTGGGCGGCCTGGTGATGGGCGGCGGCGCTGGGTTCCTGGCCTTCATCGTCACCTCCAGCCTGCTGCTGGCGGGTGGCGCGGGGCTGCTGGCGCTGCTCTACACCTGGATCTTTGCGGGCCGCGGCGGCCCCGTGGTGTGGCACGGCGGCGGCTGGGGAGGCGGTCACGGCGGTGGCTGGGGCGGTGGAGGCGGTGGTGGATTCGGCTCGGGCGGCGGCGGAGACTTCGGCGGCGGCGGTGCATCGGGCGACTGGTAGGGCGGCAAGCACAGAGCGAAACACCATGGTCACACCCTCTTCATCCCCACCTTCCGGCGTGCTGGCGCGCCTGGCGCGGCTGCTGCGGCACCGTTGGTCCGACGGCGGCCTGCACCAGGCCCTGCCACCCGAGGTGCTGGAGCGCCTGGGCCAGCGCGTGGCCGCCAGCGAGCGCCGCCACACCGGTCAGATCCGCATCTGCGTGGAAGGCGGCCTGCCGCTGTCGTACCTGTGGCGCGGCGCCACGGCGCGCGAGCGCGCGGTCACGCAGTTCGGCAAGCTGCGTGTGTGGGACACCGAACACAACAACGGCGTGCTCATCTACCTGATGCTGGCCGAGCATGCCATCGAGATCGTGGCCGACCGCGCTCTAGCGCGCCGCGTGCCCCCGGCGACATGGCGCAGCATGGTGTCGCACATGGCCGAGGCTTTCCGCCAAGGCCGGTACGAGGACGGTCTGACCCAGGCGCTGAGCGAGGTCTCTGCGCTGCTCGTAGAGCACTTTCCGGCCACCGAGGGCGTGGACCGGCCGAACGAGCTGCCCGACGCTCCCGTCATCCCGGGCACGGTGGACTGAGTACCAGAGCACGCCTTGCGAGGCGGAACTCCCTTTTCGATCACCCCTTCAGGGCAACGCCCAGACGCGCCCCGCCCCCACCGCGAAGCGCTGGCGCCCCGGCGCGGCGGGCACGGCATGGCCGCCGGTGAACTCGCCAAAGGCCGGCAACACCAGCAGTCCCGGCTCCGCCACGAAACAGCATGCGCAGCGCATCGCGCCCGCCGCCGTACAGCACGGCCGTGGGGTGCAGGTGTCCGGCCAGCACCCACTGCCCCGCGCGGTGCTGTGGATGGTGGCAGCAGGCGAAAGGTCCCAGAGACCAAGGCTCCTCCACGATGCGCGCGCCCAGCCACGCCGGTGGGTCGCCCGCGTGGCGGTCGTGGTTGCCGCGCACCAGCACCAGTTCCAGTGCCGCATGGTCCTCGCGCCAAACGGCCAACGCGCGCAGCAACGCGGGCGCGTGGGCCTCGGCCGCATGCAGGAAGTCGCCCAGCACCACCAAGCGCTGCACGCCGGGGTGGCGCGCCAGCAACTGCGCCAACCGATCCAGGTTGCCCCGCGTGGTGCCCGCGGGCACGGGCAGGCCGCGCGCGCGGAAGGTGGCGGCCTTGCCCAGGTGCAGGTCGGCCAGGCACAGCATGGCGCCCTCCGGCCACCACAGCGCGCGCTCGGGCAGCAGCCACACGGTGGTGCCGGCCAGGTCCACGGCCAGGTCGGCGGGCGGATCAGGCGCATGCATGGGTCACAGGCGCGGCAACGGGCGCGAAGGTTTGCGCGCGCGGCGCGGGGAACGGCCCCGCGCCGCGGCCGGCGCGGCGCCCGTGCCCTCGGAGGCATCGGCAAAGTCCAGCGTGCCGCGCAGTGCGTCGGTGACGGCGGACGATGCTTCCTGCCGCGGTGGCGCGGCCGGGGGGGCGGCGCGCCGGCGGCGCGGCGGGTCAGGGGGCACGACGTCCTGCACCGGCGGGGCGGGTACGGGTTTGCGCGCGCTGGCGGCGGCTTCCATGTCGCCCAGCATGCGCGCGATGCGGTCGGCCAGCGCCTCGTTGCTGAGCTGCTCGCGAAAGCGCTCCACCATCAGCGGAAAGGCCAGCGGCCCGGGTCGCACGAGAGGCTGCACCATGAGCTGCTGCGCCTGCATGCGTGTGAGCGCCGCCAGCAGCTGTGCCACGTCCAGCTCCTGGCTCAGCACTTCCTGGTCGGCCTGGCGCAGCAGCAGGTTGCCCGCGTCATAACGCCGAAAAACCTCGAAGAACAACTGTGAAGACGCCTGCAGCTGGCGCGCACTGCGCTGCTCGCCCGGGTGGCTTTGAAAGATGAGCCCCGCCACGCGCGCAATCTCGCGAAAGCGCCGGCGCGCCATTTCAGTGGCGTTGAGGCTGGCCAGCACCTCGTGCAGCAACGCTGCGCGCGCGTCACGCTCTTGCGGCACCGACTCGGGCGCCGTGGCGTTGGCAGTGTTGCGGATGGCCAGCGCCTCGTCGGGCGCCAGAGCGTGCGCCTGCCGGGCGGCCTGCGGCGCGGCGGCGTCGGTGCGCAGCAGGTCGGGCAGCAAGGCCGGCCAGTCGCGTTCTGTGGCGGACAGCAGCTCCAATCCATAGTCGTTCACGGCGATCGAGAAGGTGCCCGGCACCCCCTGGGCCGCGCGCCAGGCGAACAGGCTGGCCAGCCCGATGTGCGCATGCCGGCCGGCGAACGGGTAGAGGAACAGGTGCCAGCCCTCGCGCGTGCGCAGCGTCTCGGCCAGCAGCGTGCCCGGCGTGGGCAGGGCGGACCAGCGGCGCTGCACCTCCAGCAGCGGGCGCACGGCGCGCAGCTCGGGGCTGGCGTAGCGGCCCCGCCCCGCCTGCGCGAGCTGTTGCACCACGTAGTCGGCCAGCACGGTGGACAGCGGCATGCGCGAGCCGTTCCAGCGCGGCACCGTGGGCTGCCGCCCCGGCGCGCGCCGCACGAAGGCGGTCATCTCGCGCGTGCGCACCAGTTCCAGCACCTGCCCGGCGAACACGAAGCAATCGCCCGGCGACAGCCGCGCGATGAAGCCCTCTTCCACCGCGCCCAGGCGAGCGCCCTGCAGGATCTGCACCTGCATGCTGGCATCGCTCACGATGGTGCCGATGTTGGCGCGGTGGCGGCGTGCCAGGCGCGCATCGGGCAGGCGCCACACACCGTTCTCGTCCGGCACGACACGGCGGTAGTCCGGATAGGCCGCCAGGGCGCTGCCGCCACGCGCAACGAAATCCAGGCACCACTGCCACACGCCGCGCGGCAGCGTGCGGTACGCGGCCGTGCGGCGCACCTCGGCATACAGCGCCTCGGGCTCGAAGCCCCCGCCCAGCGCCACCGTGGCCAGGTGCTGCACCAGCACGTCGACGGGCTGGTGCGGCGAGACGCGCTTTTCCACCCGCCCGGCATGCACCGCGGCGCGCGCGGCGGCGGCCTCCACCAACTCCAGGCTGTGCGTGGGCACCAGCGTGATGCGCGAGGGCCGCCCTGGTGCGTGGCCCGAGCGGCCGGCGCGCTGCAGCAGGCGCGCCACGCCCTTGGCCGAGCCGATCTGCAGCACGCGCTGTACCGGCAGGAAGTCCACACCCAGGTCCAGGCTGCTGGTGCAGACCACGGCGCGCAGGCTGCCGCTCTTGAGCCCCGCCTCCACCCATTCGCGCACAGCACGGTCCAGCGAGCCGTGGTGGATGGCGATCTGCCCCGCCCAGTCCGGCCGCGCATCCAGCAGCGCCTGGTACCACTGCTCGGCCTGCGAGCGCACGTTGACGAACACCAGCGTGGTGCCGGGCGACTCCTCCAGCGCGCGCACCACCGCCGGCAGCATGGCCAGGCCCAGGTGGCCGGCCCAGGTGAAGCGCTCGGGCCGCTCGGGCAGCAGGGTGTCCACCACCAGGCGCTTTTCCACGCGGCCGCGCACCAGCGTGCCGCCCTCCCGGCCCAGCAGCGTCTGCATGGCCTCGGGCAGGTTGCCCAGCGTGGCCGACATGCCCCAGACCATGAGCCGCGGGTTCCAGCCCGCGAGCCGCGCCAGCGCCAACTGGACCTGCACGCCGCGTTTGTTGCCCAGCAGCTCGTGCCATTCATCCGCCACCACCAGGCGCACGCGGGCCAGTTGCTCGCGCGCGTCCGCGCGCGCCAGCAGCAGCGACAGGCTTTCGGGGGTGGTGACGAGCACCGTGGGCAGACGCCGCGCCTGGGCGCTGCGTTCGGCGCTGCCGGTATCGCCCGTGCGTGCGCCCAGGCTCCAGTGCGCCAGGCCGGCATGCTGTGCGGCCAGGGCCTGCAGCGGCGCCGCCAGCGCACGCAGCGTGTCGGCGGCCAGCGCGCGCATGGGCGTGATCCACACGACGGTGAGTGGTGCGGTGCGCGGTGCTGCTTCGTTATTTATAGCGTGTACCGCCAGATGGACGGGCGCTACAGGCCGTTTTGACTCCAAGTCCGCAAAGGCCTGCAGCGCCCCGAGCCACACCGCATAAGTCTTGCCGGCGCCCGTGGTGGCATGCAGCAGGCCCGAGCGTCCCTGCGCGATGGCGCGCCACACCTGGCGCTGGAAGGCGAATGGCGCCCAGCCGCGCGTGGCCAGCCAGCCGGTTGCGAGGGGGAAGCGCGGGGCGGTCACGGCACCCCCCGTTGCACCGCGCGGCCAAGGCATTGCCGCCGCGCGGGCCATGGCATTTCGAGGGAAAATCGCCTGCAGCGCCCGTCCATCCAGCGCCAACAGCTCTTGTATTCATAGCACCAGATCATGGCGTAGCAGGCAACAGCGCTGCCAGCGTATCCAGCGAATCAGCCTCGTCCACCGGCTTGTCTTCACGCCAGCGCAGCATGCGCGGGAAGCGCACGGCGATGCCGCTCTTGTGCCGCGCGCTGCGCGCTATGCCCTCAAAGCCCAGCTCGAACACCAGCGTGGGCCGCACGCTGCGCACCGGGCCGAAGCTCTCCACCGTGGTCTTGCGGATGATGGCGTCCACCCGCGCCATCTCGGCATCGGTGAGGCCCGAATACGCCTTGGCAAACGGCACCAGAGTGCGCCCCTGGGTGCCCTGCGGCGCACTCCACACGGCGAACGTGTAGTCGCTGTACAGGCTGGCGCGGCGCCCATGGCCGCGCTGCGCATAGATGAGCACGGCGTCCACGCTCATCGGGTCGATCTTCCACTTCCACCAGATACCCACGTCCCGGGTGCGGCCCACACCATAGTGCGCCGTGCGCCCTTTGAGCATCATGCCCTCCACGCCCAGGGCACGCGCGCTGTCCCGCAGGCGGGCCAGTTCGGCCCAGCTCTGTCCCGGCAGCACCGGGCTGGGCACCAGCGCCGGGTGGTCGACGCGCGCCAGCAGCGCGTCCAGCCGCGCGCGCCGCGCCTGCAGCGGCAGGCCTCGCAGGTCCTGGCCGTGTTCCTCCAGCAGATCGTAGGCCAGCAGCACCACGGGCACCTCGCGCAGCAGCTTGGCGCCCAGCGACTTGCGGCCGATGCGCTTTTGCAGGTCGGCAAACGGGCGCGGCTGCGCCGGCGCAGCCGCTCGCGCGGGCTGCCAGACGACGATCTCGCCGTCGAGCACCGTGCCGTCGGGCAGGGCTTCGTCGCCCAGCGCCTGCAGCTCGGGGAAGCGATCGGTCACCAGCTCCTCCCCGCGCGACCACAGCCAAATGGCGCCCCCACGCCGCACGAGCTGGGCGCGGATGCCGTCCCACTTCCATTCCACGATCCAGTCCGCCGGCGGGCCGAGCGCGGCGTCAAACTGCGCCACCGGCAGCTGCAGCGGGTGCGCCAGAAAGAAGGGATAGGGATGGCCCTGGGCTTCCACAGCCTGCGCGCCCGCACCATCTCCCTGGGGCGCCACGAGGCGCTGGTAGTCGGCCGCCCCGGGCTGCGCGCCCACGTGGGTGTAGCCCATGAGGCGCTGGGCGATGCGCTTGGCGTCCACGCCGCTCACGGCCGCGAGCGCCTGCGTGACCTGCAAGCGCGACACGCCCACGCGGAAGGCCCCCGTGATGAGCTTGAAGTACACCAGCCGCTCCTCGGGCGCCAGCCGCGCCCATTGCGCACCCAGCCGTTCAGCCTGGGTGTCGGGCGCCAGGCCGCGCAGCGGCAAGAGGTGTTCGCGCATCCATGCGGCCAGCCCCAGGGCGTGCGCCTGCGTGGGCGGGGGCAGCAGCAGTGCGATGGTCTCTGCCAGATCGCCCACAGCCTCGTAGCTTTCGTCGAACAGCCATTCCGGCAACCCCGCCGCCTCGCGCGCCACCGCGCGCAGCAGCTTGGTGGGCACGAGTTGGCGTGGTTTGCCACCCGCGAGGAAGTAGACGGCCCAGGCGGCATCCTCGGGTGGCGCACCCCGCAGATAGTCGCGCAGCGCGGCCTGCTTGACGAGGCTGGACGTGCTGGCATCCAGCGCCTGGTAGAGCGCGGCAAAGGCTTGCATCAGGAGGTGCCTCCGGCCGCGTCGCCTGCGTCGCCTTCCGATGCAGTGGGCGCTGCAGTTGGCGCGTCGGTCGGCGCGGCCTCGTCCTCGTCGCCGTGTTCGGTGGCGAAAGCCTGGGCATCCAGCCCTTGTTCGCGCAGCCAGCGCACCATGACGGCCACGCTGCCATGGGTGACGAACACGCGCTCGGCCCCCGTGGCGGCAATCGCCTGCTGCAGCCCCGGCCAGTCTGCGTGATCGGAGAGCACAAAACCACGATCCACCCCGCGGCGGCGACGCGTGCCGCGCAACTGCATCCAGCCGCTGGCAAAAGCATCGGCGTGGCGTGGGAAGCGGCGCATCCACGGACTGCCTTGGGCCGAGGGCGGCGCCAGCACCAGCGCGGTCTCGCGCGTCGCAGCATCCAGTGACGCGTCGGTGGCCCCCTGCGTGGGCGGCAGGCGCACGCCGGCGGCGCGGTAAGCGGCATTGAGGGGCTCCACCGCGCCATGCATGAGCAGCGGACCAATGCTGGCATCTACGCCATGCAGGATGCGCTGCGCCTTGCCGAACGCATAGCAAAACAGCACCGAAGGGCGGCGCAGGGCCGCGTTGGAACGCCACCAGTCGTTGATCTGGGCCTGCAGGACGGCCTGTGCGGGCCAACGGTAGATGGGCAGGCCGAAGGTGGATTCGGTGATGAACGTGTCGCAGCGCACGGGCTCGAACGGCGCGCAGGTGCCGTCGGCCTCCAGCTTGTAGTCACCCGAGGCCACCCACACGCGACCGCCGTGCTCCAGCCGCACCTGGGCCGAGCCCAGCACATGGCCCGCAGGGTGCAGTGAGATGCGCACGCCGTTGTGGTGCAGGGGTTCGCCGTAAGCCAGCGTCTGCAAAGCGATGTCCGCCCCCAGCCGATCGCGCAGGACACCCGCACTGTGCTCGTGCGCTAGGTAGTGTCCATGCCCGCGCCGCGCGTGGTCGCCATGGCCATGGGTGATGACGGCCCGGTCCACCGGCCGCCAAGGGTCGATGTAAAAGCCACCCGGTGGACAATACAGCCCTTCGGGGCGCGCTACCACCAGGGCGTCTGCCGCGGACTCTGCCAAAGGGTTGACCATGGCCCATGCTAGCGTCGCGTTGGGCCTGGCTGGCGTCGGACGGCGCCGATGGACGAGCGCCATAGCGGGCCCACCCATAACGACAAAAGCCGCCCGAAGGCGGCTTTTGCGATGGAAGGCGATCAGTCGATCAGCGCTTCTGGCGGAACTTGCGCAGCGCGGCAATCTGCGCTGCCATCACGGCCAGCTCGGACTGGGCGCGGGCCAGATCGATCTCGCTCTTGGCGTTCTTCAGGGCTTCCTCGGCCGCAGCCTTGGCTTCCTGCGCCTTCTGGTCGTCCAGGTCACGGCCACGGATGGCGGTGTCGGACAGCACGGTCACGCAGTCGGGCTGCACTTCCAGAATGCCACCGGCCACGAAAACGAACTCTTCATTGCCGTCAGGCAATTCGATGCGCACCGAACCCGGCTTGATGCGGGTGATGAGTGGCGTGTGGCGCGGATAGATGCCCAATTCGCCCGCTTCGCCGGGCAGCGCGACGAAGCGCGCCTCGCCGGAGAAGATGGACTCTTCGGCACTGACCACATCAACATGGATGGTGTTCATCTTTGCTCCTAGAAAAAGGGAATGGCAAGCCTGTGGGACTCACGAGGGCCGGACGCGGGGCCGGCCTTCGGACCCTCAGGCCACCTTCTTCGCCTTTTCGAAGGCTTCGTCGATGGTGCCCACCATGTAGAAGGCCTGCTCGGGCAGGTGGTCGCATTCGCCAGCCACGATCATCTTGAAGCCGCGAATGGTCTCGGACAGCGGCACGTACTTGCCGGGCGAGCCCGTGAACACCTCGGCCACGTGGAACGGCTGCGACAGGAAACGCTGGATCTTGCGGGCACGGGCCACGACCAGCTTGTCCTCGGGGGCCAGCTCGTCCATACCCAGAATTGCGATGATGTCGCGCAGTTCCTTGTAGCGCTGCAGGGTACCCTGCACTTGGCGGGCCACTTGGTAGTGCTCTTCACCCACGACCTGCGGGTCCAACTGGCGGCTGGTGGAGTCCAGCGGGTCCACGGCAGGGTAGATACCCAGAGCGGCGATGTCACGCGACAGCACCACGGTGGAGTCCAGGTGGGCGAAGGTGGTGGCGGGCGAGGGGTCGGTCAAGTCGTCGGCAGGCACGTACACGGCCTGAATGGACGTGATGGACCCGACCTTGGTCGAGGTAATACGCTCTTGCAGACGGCCCATTTCCTCGGCCAGCGTCGGCTGGTAGCCCACGGCGGAAGGCATACGGCCCAGCAGAGCGGACACTTCGGTACCGGCCAGCGTGTAGCGGTAGATGTTGTCCACGAAGAACAGCACGTCACGGCCTTCGTCACGGAAGGACTCGGCGATGGTCAGGCCGGTCAGGGCCACGCGCAGACGGTTGCCCGGGGGCTCGTTCATCTGGCCGTAGACCATGGCCACCTTGGATTCGCCCAGGTTCTCCAGGTTCACGACGCCGGAGTCGGCCATTTCGTGATAGAAGTCATTGCCCTCGCGGGTACGCTCACCCACGCCGGCGAACACGGACAGACCCGAGTGTGCCTTGGCGATGTTGTTGATGAGTTCCATCATGTTCACGGTCTTGCCCACGCCGGCGCCACCGAACAGACCCACCTTGCCGCCCTTGGCGAACGGGCACACCAGGTCGATCACCTTGATGCCGGTCTCGAGCAGTTCCTGCGAAGGGCTCAGCTCGTCATAAGCGGGGGCCTTGCGGTGGATGGAAGCCGTCAGGCTCTGGTCCACGGGGCCGCGCTCGTCGATGGGGTTGCCCAGCACGTCCATGATGCGGCCCAGCGTGGCCTTGCCCACGGGGACGGTGATGGGGTTGCCGGTGTTCGTGACCATCAGGCCACGCTTGAGGCCGTCCGAAGAACCGAGCGCAATGGTACGCACCACGCCGTCGCCCAGCTGCTGCTGCACTTCCAGCGTCAGGGGCGAGCCCTCGAGCTTCAGGGCGTCATACACCTTGGGCATCTGGTCGCGCGGGAACTCCACGTCCACCACGGCGCCGATACATTGAACAATCTTGCCTTGCACTTGAGCCATTTGATTTGCTCCAAAAATTTAAACCGAGACCCGAAGGCGGCGTCAGACTGCCGCGGCACCTGCAACGATCTCCGAAAGTTCTTTCGTGATCGCCGCTTGGCGCGTCTTGTTGTAGACCAGCTTGAGCTCGTTGATGACGTTACCGGCGTTGTCGGTGGCGGCCTTCATGGCCACCATGCGCGCGGACTGCTCCGAGGCCATGTTCTCTGCCACTGCCTGGTAGATCAGCGACTCGACATAGCGCACCAGCAGTTCGTCGATCACGCTCTGCGCGTCAGGCTCGTAGATGTAATCCCAACCATGGCCGGTCTTCTGGGCCTGCATCTGCTCGGACGACAGGGGCAGCAACTGCTCCACCACCGATTCCTGCTTCATGGTGTTGATGAACTTGGTGTAGCTGAGGTACACCGCGTTGATCTTGCCTTCCGCGTAAGCATCCAGCAGCACCTTCACCGGTCCGATCAGCTTGTCCAGGTGCGGCGTATCGCCCAGCCCGGTGGCATGCGCCACGACCTTGGCACCCACGCGGTTGAGGAAGCCCAACCCCTTGTTGCCAATAGCCACCGACTGCACATCGACACCCGTAGACTGCAGTTCGCGCAGCTTGGTGGTGACGGCGCGCAGCACGTTGGTGTTCATGCCTCCGCACAGGCCCTTGTCGGTCGTGACGACAATAATGCCAGCTGCCTTCGCATCGTTCGCCTTCATGAAAGGGTGCACGTACTCAGGGTTGGCCTCGCCGAGGTGGGCGGCAATGTTGCGCACCTTCTCGGCATAGGGTCGGGCGGCACGCATGCGGTCTTGCGCCTTGCGCATCTTGGACGCGGCCACCATTTCCATGGCCTTGGTGATCTTCTTGGTGTTTTCCACCGATTTGATCTTGCCGCGTATTTCCTTACCTGCTGCCATGATGGTTCCTCGTCCGATTTAAACGAACGACTTCTTGAACGCCGTGATGGCTTGCGTCAGTTCGGCCTCGTCCTTGCCTTCCTTGTCGAACGCGCGGTTCTGCTGTAGGCGGTCCAGCAGCGCACCGTGGCTCGTCTTCAGGTACTGGTGCAGGCCGGCTTCGAAGGCCAGCACCTTCTTCACGTCCACGTCGTCCAGGAAGCCCTTGTTCACCGTGAAGAGCGTCGCGCCCATCAGGGCCGTGCTCAGCGGGCTGTACTGGGGCTGCTTGAGCAGTTCCGTCACGCGGGCGCCGCGATCCAGCTGCTTGCGCGTGGCTTCGTCCAGGTCGGAGGCGAACTGCGCGAACGCCGCGAGTTCACGGTACTGGGCCAGGTCGGTACGGATACCGCCGGACAGGCCCTTGATCAGCTTGGTCTGGGCGGCACCACCCACGCGCGACACCGAGATACCGGCGTTGATGGCGGGGCGGATACCAGCGTTGAACAGGCTGGTTTCCAGGAAGATCTGACCGTCGGTGATCGAGATCACGTTGGTTGGAACGAAGGCAGACACGTCGCCGGCCTGGGTTTCGATCACGGGCAGTGCGGTCAGCGAACCCGTCTTGCCCTTGACCTCGCCCTTGGTGAAGGCTTCCACATAGTCGGCATTCACACGGGCTGCACGCTCCAGCAGGCGGCTGTGGAGATAGAACACGTCGCCGGGGAAGGCTTCGCGGCCTGGCGGGCGGCGCAGCAGCAGCGAAACCTGGCGGTAGGCCACAGCTTGCTTGGACAGGTCGTCGTACACGATCAGCGCGTCTTCGCCACGGTCGCGGAAGTATTCGCCCATCGTGCAGCCGGAGTAGGCCGACACGTACTGCATGGCGGCGGACTCGGAAGCCGAAGCCGCCACGACGATGGTGTATTCCATGGCGCCGGCCTGCTCCAGGGCGCGCACCACGTTCTTGATCGACGATGCCTTCTGGCCGATGGCGACGTAGATACACGTCACGCCCTGGCCCTTCTGGTTGATGATGGCGTCGATGGCCACTGCCGTCTTGCCGGTCTGGCGGTCGCCGATGATCAGTTCACGCTGACCACGGCCGATTGGCACCATGGAGTCGATGGACTTCAGGCCGGTTTGCAGCGGCTGGTCCACGGACTGGCGCGCGATCACGCCGGGAGCGACCTTCTCGATCACGTCCGTCATCTTGGCGTTGATCGGACCCTTTCCGTCGATCGGCTGGCCGAGAGCGTTCACCACGCGTCCGATCAGTTCCGGGCCCACCGGCACTTCCAGAATGCGGCCCGTGCACTTCACGGTGTCGCCTTCAGAAATGTGTTCGTACTCGCCCAGAATCACGGCGCCGACGGAGTCGCGCTCGAGGTTCAGGGCCAGGCCGAAGGAGGGCTGGCCGTCTGCCGCGGCAGGGAATTCGAGCATTTCGCCCTGCATCACGTCCGACAGGCCGTGGACGCGCACGATACCGTCGGTCACGGACACCACGGTGCCCTGGTTACGGATGTCGCTGCTGGCTGCCAGACCTTCGATGCGGCTCTTGATCAGTTCAGAAATTTCTGCGGGATTGAGTTGCATGACTCTTTCCTTCTTTCTTGGGGGTATAGCCGAGACCTCACGCCCATCAGGCGGTGAGGGCAGCTTTCATTTGTTCCAGACGGGCTTTGACGGAAGCGTCGAGCACCTCGTCGCCCACCACCACGCGCACGCCGCCGATCAGGGTCTCATCCAACTGCACGGAGAGATTGAGCTTGCGACCGAAGCGCTTTTCAAGCGTGGCACCCAAATCGGTCAGAGCGCCCGCATCCAGCGGGAAGGCGCTGTACACCACGGCATCCGAAGTGCCGTGGCTGCGATTGACCAGCGTACGGAACTGGGCCGCGATTTCAGGCAGCGCCTGCACGCGCCCGTTATCGATCACGGTACGCAGGAAGTTCTTGGCCAGGTCAGGCAACGCCGAGCGGGCCACGCCCACGATGACGTCGAACACCTGCTCGCCCGTCACCTTGGGGTTGTCCGCCAGTTGGCGCAATTGGGGATTGGCGGCAATCGCCGCCAGCTCGTCCACCCAGGCTGTAGCGCCATTCAGGTCCACACCGGCTTGGTCGGTGCAGGCCTTGTACAGCGCCTCGGCGTAAGGGCGGGCAATGGTGGCGAGTTCAGCCATTGAATGCTCCCTTACAGCTCGGTCTTCAGACGGTTCAGCAGATCGGCATGAACGCCGGCATTGACTTCCTTGCGGAGAATCTGCTCAGCCCCCTTGACGGCCAGGGCCGCCACCTGCTCGCGCAGGGCTTCACGTGCCTGGATCGCTTGCTGCTCGGCCTCGGCACGGGCAGCAGCGACGATCTTGTTGCCTTCGTCGTTGGCGCGCGCCTTGGCCTCTTCGATGATGGCCTGTGCGCGGCGCTCAGCGTCGGCCAAGCGTGTCGCGGCTTCGTTGCTGGCGGCAGCCAGTTCCTGCTTCACACGCTGGTCGGCAGCAGCAAGCTCGGTCTTGGCACGATCGGCAGCTGCGAGACCATCGGCGATTTTCTGGGCTCGCTCATCCAGCGCCTTCGCAATCGGGGGCCACACGAACTTCATCGTGAACAGCACCAGGATCAGGAAAACAATGGCCTGAACGAACAGGGTCGCGTTGATACTCACGGCAACACCTTTCTTTCTAGGGCGTTGACGGAGGCTTAGGCCAGAACGAAGGGGTTGGCGAAAGCGAACAGCAGAGCGATGGCCACGCCGATCAGGAAGGCGGCGTCGATCAGACCTGCCAAGATGAACATCTTGGTTTGCAGTTCGTTGATCAGCTCAGGCTGGCGTGCGGAGGATTCCAGGAACTTGCCACCCATCAGGGCAATACCGATCGAAGCGCCGATAGCGCCGAGGCCCACGATCAGACCACAAGCCAGAGCGACGAGACCGAGAATGTTTTCCATGATGACTCCTAGGATGAAAAGAAAGGAAGGTTGAGAAAGGAAACGAAAGGATCAGTGAGCTTCATGCGCCTGGCCGAGATAAATCAGCGTCAGCATCATGAAAATGAAGGCCTGCAGGGTGATGATCAGGATGTGGAAGATCGCCCAGATAGAGCCCGCAATGATGTGCCCCACGGGGAGCAACACACCAGAGAGCGACATAGCCGCTGCGCCACCCATCAGGGCAATCAGCATGAACACCAACTCACCAGCGTACATGTTGCCGAACAGTCGCATGCCATGCGACACGGTCTTGGCAACGTATTCAATGATCTGCATGAGCAGATTGACCACGCCCAGGATCAGGGCGAAAACAGGGTTCTTGCTGGTGCCGAAGGGCGCGGTCACCAGTTCATGCGCCCAGCCGCCCAGCCCCTTGATCTTGATGCTGTACACGAAGCACAGGATCAGCACGGCGCTGGACAGGCCCAGGGTGGTGGACAGGTCGGCGGTGGGAACGACGCGCAGGTAGGCATGCGAGTCACCTGTGGCGACCTGCCAGAGCACGGGCAGCAGGTCCACCGGCAGCAGGTCCATGGCGTTCATCAGGAAAATCCAGACGAACACGGTGAGCGCCAGAGGTGCAATGAACTTACGGCTTTGCGCGTTGTGGATGTTGGCCTTGGCCTGGTTGTCCACCATCTCGACCAGCATCTCGACAGCCGCCTGGAAGCGGCTTGGCACACCGGAAGTGGCCGTGCGGGCAGCGAGCCACATGACGAACAGACCCAAAACACCCAAGATCACGCTGACGGCAACGGAATCGAGGTTGACAACCGAGAAGTCGATGATGGACTTCTGCTTGATGTTCTGGAGATGCTGCAGGTGGTGAACGATGTATTCACTTGCAGTCGGGGCGTGCGCATCTGCGGCCATCGGACAACTCTTCTCTCAAATATCAATCGGTTCGTCGGACACCAGGCCGCGCCAGCAGCGCGATCCAGTACGTTTTCATCGTTACCACCATGCCGACCAGCAACGCCAGCCAGCTGAGCCCCGGCACTACCCGGGGCGCCGCCGCCAACATGGCGACGGTCAATGCAATCTTGACCAACTCCCAACCCAGAAGCCCGACCATCGCAGCACCAGCCGTGGAGCGCCTGCGCGCCATGCCACGGGCAAACAGCGCCGCCGGCACCACGACGGACAGAGCCCCGTACCCGGCGGACCATGCCACCGGCAGCCTGCCCGTCAGCCACCATGCCAGCAGGGCCACTACCGCCCCCACCGCCGCCTGGCCCCAGACAATGCGCCAGACCGACAGTGCCGGATGGCGTGACCGCCACTCCCGCGCCTCTTGTGCAGTCAGGGGCTTGAAGTCGGAATCCTCAACCTCAGATTCAGTCTCGGAGGCGATTTTTTTATCGTTGGAAGACGCCTGCGCCACAGACCAAAACTTTCACAAAGCCCTTGATTATAAGTAAAAACCCCGGCCGATCCACAATCGGTAACGGAGCGCGGGTGGATCACTGCACATAGCCGCACCATTGTGGCAACGCGCCAACGCCCATTGTGGTGCAGCGCGGCCACGGGGCCCGCCTAACAGGCCGTTGAAAAATCCCCCGCCGACGCCCGCGTTGGCCGCTACGATCTGAAGCCATCGGTGAACGACCCAGACGAGGACGATGAGAGGCAGTCAAGATTTCCAGGGGGCGATGTTCAGCTACATCAGCCTTGAAGAGCGCGTGCCGCAGGCACACCCGCTGCGCAAGTTGCGCGCGGTGGTTGATGCGCTGCTGGCAACCATGAACCGCGAGTTCGAAGCGGTGTACGCCCGCCGTGGCCGCCCATCGGTGCCACCGGAGATGCTGCTCAAGGCCTTGCTGCTGCAGATCCTGTTCTCCATCCGCAGCGAGCGCCAGTTGGTCGAAGCGATCAACTACAACCTGCTGTACCGCTGGTTCGTGGGCCTGAACATCGAAGACAAGGTCTGGGACCACTCCACTTTCAGCGCCAACCGCGAACGTCTGTTCAACGAAGACCTCGCCCGCGCCTTCTTCGAGCGCGTCAAGCTCAGTGCCCAGTGGGGCAAGCTCGCCAGCGACGAGCACTTCAGCGTGGACGGCACGCTCATTGACGCCTGGGCCTCGCACAAGAGCTTCAAGCGCAAAGACGACGACAGCGGCACGCCGCCTGGGCGCAACCCCGAGGTGGACTTCAAGGGGCAGGAGCGCTGCAACGACACCCACGAGAGCACCACGGACGCCGATGCCCGGCTGTTCAAGAAGAGCCAGGGCGACAAATCCCGCCTGTGCCACATGGGGCACATCCTCATGGAGAACCGCAACGGGCTGATCGTGGATGTCGAGATCACCCACGCCAGCGGCACGGCCGAGCGCGAGGCGGCGCTGGCCATGTTGGAGCGTCGGGGCAACAGGAACAAACGGGCCACGGTCGGTGCCGACAAGGGCTACGACAGCAAGGCCTTCATCAAAGGCTGCAGAAAGCTCAAAGTCACGCCCCACGTGGCGGCCAAGGACAAACACTCGGCGGTGGATGCGCGAGTGACACGGCACGAGGGCTACAAGACCAGCCTGAAGGTGCGCAAGCGCATCGAAGAGGCCTTTGGCTGGATCAAGACCGTCGGTGGTCTGGCAAAGACCAAGCTGATCGGTCAGGCCAAGCTCACGGGCCAGGCGCTGCTGTGCTTTGCCACCTACAACCTTGTGCG
>NZ_MTBE01000025.1:0-66334 GCF_002916785.1 Diaphorobacter sp. LR2014-1
TACTGGAATTACCCGAAAGGCACCGAGCAAACGCCCACTCATGCGCAGGAAACCAATATGGAGCGCCAGACCAAGCTTGTGGGAATCACCTCGGCGTGCATTGATTGCGTCGCGCTCGGCACCATCGAAGGTGAAAAATGCCTTCATCTCGAAGTCGCTGATATCGCGGGGGAGCCCACGCATCCCCAAAAACGTTGTGTGCCAACCCTGCATCGTGAACCTCAAAAGTGGGAGGCCACCATACCCGTTTACAAAGCGAACAGGAAAGTCAATGAAATCAACGGTCTACCCAGACCACCCCCGCGCCAGTGCTAGCTTTGCGTACCGTCACTTATTGCACTGAAAACGAGGAGACCCCGAACTGAAGACGCAGAACGAGGACATTGGCACTCGACTAGGTTGGAGCATTCTTGGCGACCTGCAGTGCTCTGCGCTCGAACCGCTCTGAAACAACGTCGGCTTGTCCGCAGGGCCGCTGCAGGTGGGTCACGATCTCGTAGGGTCCGTCAGACAGCGGCCGTGTGTGAATGCCCCATCCCTGCGCATGCTCAATGCGCGATTGCGCGGATACCCCGACGCCGTAGCCGGCAGCGACCCATAGCGCGATCATCTCGAAGGAAGAGACACGCTGAATGTTCTGTTGACTCACCGCGGGAAGAGAAGGCAGCCGCTGATCCAGCAAAGGGCAATTCTCTGCAGGCCAGCGAAAGACGGAGTAGTCCAACAGTTCGGCGATCGTGAGCTTCGCCTGGTCAAGTAAGGGAAAGCGCAACGGCATGGCGACGGCCATGTTCTCGGTCCATAGAGGTTGGCTTTTCAGCGACGGATCGCTCGATCCTTCAAGCGTCATGCCCGCGTCGTAGCGGCCTTCCCGAAGTCCCGCAATCAAATCATCGGCTGTGACCTCATGAAACGAAATGGTGACTTCCGGCTCTTCCGCACGCTGCAACGCAAGCAATGCCGAAAGATGCGATGACGGTACGCCAGGCGCTATGGCAAGCCTGAAATTGGAAAAGGAAAACTGGCTGGTGGCGTCGTGCATGAGAGCCCCCACAAAGCGATCGGATCAAAAAGGCGAGCCACCATGATAGCCAAAAGAGATATCTTTAACGTGGTTAAATTCGGTCGATTGATCGACGCTTCTGGTGATGCAGAAGCGCAGCGTTCAACCGGGCCGCCCCCCTGGCACAACCACCTATGAAGCCGAGCCGGCACTGGCCTTCGGCCAAGCGGTGCGTGCTGCCCGCTTGGCGCAGGGAGTCGCTCAGGATGAATTCGCGTCCATGGCTGGTATAGCTCGCTCGCATATGGGCAAGATCGAGCGTGGGGAGCACATGCCCACGCTCGCATTGATACTGAAAATCTCCGCTGCCCTCAGCATAAGTGCGGCAGAGCTGATGAGTGCAACGGAACGCAATCTTCGTGCCGATGCCCAATCTTAAGTGGTGCGGTCCGTTGCGTCAGTCGCTCGAAGGGTCCCGGAGGCGGTCGATAAATCGCACCAGCGAAGCCGATGAGTTGCTGCTTTCGAGTCGAAGCAGGTAGGTGGTGATCACGGCTGTATCCAGCGCCAATGGACGGATCACCACGTCCGGTCGCTGGCTGACCGGAATCTTGGTCGCCGTCATGAAGCCCACGCCGTAGCCGGCACCGACCAAGGTGAGCATCATGTCCAGCGAGGAAACCTCCTCAACGACATTCAGTTTGTGTTCCTGGGTCTGCAGGAGGCGCGCCAACTCGCGGCAGTAGCCTTCGCACACCTGGGGATCGCACAGGACAAGAGGATGCCCCCGGAGTTCATGGAGTGGAACCTCCTTGTGGACGAGCAGTGCGTGCCGGGCTGGCAAGGCGACCACCAGCGGGTCCTGCCAGATAGGTTCGGCGACGATGCCATCACCGACGTCGGCGGTATGAGCGAATCCGATGCAGAAGTCGCCCGAGCGCAGGCCGCGCAACTGCTCGGCCAAAGGCACTTCGGACATCCGTATCTCGATCTCGGGTTCTTCGGCACGGCAACGGGCTAGAAACGCCGACAGCCGGGGATCGAGCGCGCCGTCGGATACGGCGATGCGCAGGCTGCCTCGCAAGCCCGCCGCGACAGCCTTGACGTTCTCGCGGGCCTGCTCCAGGACGGTGAATAGCCGGCGAGTGTCCTGCAGGAACACGGCACCCGCAGCGGTCAGTCGGGTGCCCCGGCGGTCCCGGTCGAAGAGCACAGCGCCTAACTCGTCCTCAAGCTCCTTGATGGCGCGGGACAGAGGAGGTTGCTCAATGTGAAGACGCTCAGCCGCCCGTGTGAAATGAAGTTCTTCGGCCAAAACGATAAAGCAACGCAGGTGCCGCAGTTCCATGAGCAATGTTCCTATTCAGGCGCTGACGACCTCCTTCTGTTTGCTCCACGCGATGCAGGTTGAAAACTTCTTTTAAGCGATGTTTTTTCATATGTTCTTGAGCATGAGATGTAGGCGTTCAACTTTTCCAAACGAGAGGCCGGGCTGTGTTTGACCGAGCATTCAAGAGCCCTGTTTATCCACGGCGCTAAGGTTCAATCTTTACAATGTCCCCAATGCCTTGTACGTATGCGAGTGCATAGGCCATCTCTCCAGAGGTTTGCGCATGCAAAAACATCAATGGTTGTCCGCGTGTTATCTCGTCACCTAAGCGCACCTGCAATTGAATCCCTGCGGCTGGACTCTCAGGCGCACCGGCCAATTTGGCTAAACGAGAAAGCTTACGGTTGTCGATGTGTACTGCTCGGCCTGAAGTGGTTGCCAAAAGCGGTTCGACATAGAGAGCTTGGGGCGGCTCACGAAATCCCCCCTGAGCCGCGCAGATTCTCTGAAATTTTTCCCACGCGCGGCCACTGCTGATCGTCTCATGAGCCAACCGAAGTCCCTCCCCTTCTTTGGCGACGCCGCCAAGCTCAAGCACCGCGCCCGCCACCAACGCCACGCGGTCACATAGGTCTTGCGGCGCATCCGCCTCGTTGCGCAATACGGCCAACACGTCGCGCGCCTCCAACGCCGGGCCGATACCTCTGCCGACAGGCTGATTCCCGTCTGTAAACAGGCAACGCAATACAAGGCCAAATGACGCGGCGACTTCCGAAAGGTGATGCGCAAGATGCTCGGCAGTTTCCCGGCTGCGGACTTTTGCGGTTGGCCCAACCGGAATATCGATCACGATGTGGGTCGCCCCTGCTGCAATCTTCTTGGATAACACCGAGGCAATCAGTTGTCCTTGCGTGTCGATATCCAGTTCACGCTCAATACGCACGAAGATGTCGTCCGCGGGGCTGAGGTGCATCGCGCCGCCCCACGCCACGCATCCACCCTCTTTCTCCACGACCTTTCTGAGCGTATCCAGGTCCAGGTCTACAGGAGCCAGCGTTTCCATGGTGTCCGCGGTGCCAGCGGGAGAGGTGATGGCGCGTGATGAGGTCTTGGGCATCACCAATCCATTGGCTGCGGCGATGGCAACCACCAACGGCGTGGTGCGATTTCCCGGTAATCCGCCCACGCAATGCTTGTCCACAACAATCGGAGCCTGCCATTGCAGGTGATCCCCGACATCGACCATCGCACGGGTGAGATGGATGGTCTCTTGCATATCCAGAGGCAGTACCGCCGTTGCGGTCAGGAAGGCCGAAAGTGCGACATCGGTATAGCGACCATCGACCACATCACGGACGATCGCCTGCAACTCCGTCGTTTGCAGTCGGTGGCCGTGAATTCGCGCACGCACGGCCGACAACGATTCGAGCAGCGGAGGATGCCGAACCTGCACAAGATCGCCCTCATGAATGTCCAGGGCATCCCAGGCGGCCTCGGACAGAGCGATCTGTCCGGTTTTGAGCAGATCGCTGTCGATTTGGTACAGTAGCGCTTGCACAGTGCGGTCGCCGGCAATGATCAGTACCTGTGACCGCGGTGCCAGCCCTTCGGCACGGCAGACATGGCAATCGGTACGCATCAAGACGACGGGTTGATGCTGGGCATGCAGTCGCATGCGCAATGCTTGCAAGGCGGGTGTCTGGGGCGTGATGCGGGCACTCACAGGGCGAACTCCTGGTTTTGCATGGGCACCGATGCGTGCCAATTGAGTTCGCGCTGGATACGTTCGCGCAGCGCCTCAGAGGCATCAGATTCACCGTGAACAATGAACACTCTTTCCGGCGCCTTGGTAAAGCCGCGCAGCCATCGCATCAGCTCATCGCTGTCGGCATGAGCCGACAACATCGCAAGCTCGGCGACCTCTGCCTTGATCGGCATCCAGCGTCCATGGATCTTGACTTCGCGAGCGCCCTCAAGCAGCTTGCGCCCGCGCGTACCTGCTGCTTGGAATCCAGAGAACAGCAGCGTGTTCTGATGGCTACCGCCAAACGCTTCTATGTGATGCAGCACGCGGCCGCCGGTGGCCATGCCGCTGGCGGAAATAATCACCTTGGGGTATCGATTCGCCGATAGCGCCTTGGACTCTTCAACGTCGCGCACGTATGTGACTTCTGAGAATGCCGTCTCGAAATCGTGTTGAGCGAGCTTGTGGTCGTCGGCATGGCGGTGCAGCAGCGCAGTTGCGCTGGTGGCCATGGGACTGTCCAGATAGACGGGCACGTTGCGGAGCCGACCGCGCTGTCGCAACAGCCATAGGTCATAGATCAACGACTGCGCGCGTCCTACGGCAAAAGCGGGAATCACTACGGTGCCTCCGCGGCGAGTCGTACGCTCGATGATGTCGCCTAGCGCTTCGACGGCATCGGAACGGTCATGATGACGATTGCCATAGGTGGACTCGATGATGATGTAGTCCGCTTCCGTGACGGGTTCAGGATCAGGCATGACCGCATCGTCATAGCGGCCCAGGTCGCCGGAGAACACCAAACGCTTGCCGCCGATGTCGATCTGCGCCGTCGCCGCTCCAAGAATGTGGCCGGCCCTGCGTAGAACCAGGCGTGCACCGCCCGGCAATACCGTCTCCTGATGCAGTGGCACGGGCTTGAACTGCAAGAGCGTGCGTTCGGCATCTCGGACCCGATACAGGGCAAGGGCTGGCTTGTGCTTGGAAAATCCCTTCCGGTTGGCGAACTCGGCATCCTTCTCCTGCAACCAAGCACTGTCGAGCAGGATGAGTTCGGCGACGTCCCGTGTGGCTGGCGTCGAGAAAATCTTCCCGCGGAACCCGTTCAGCACCAATCGGGGGAGATATCCACAATGATCCAGGTGCGCGTGCGTCAGTACAACCGCATCGATGTCCTTGGACTCAACGACAAGATGCTGCCAGTTCAGCTCGCGCAGGTTCTTCAGTCCTTGGAAAAGTCCGCAGTCGATCAGGATGCGGGTACTGCCATATGTGATCAGGTGTTTGGAGCCGGTGACGGTACCGGCACCGCCCAGGCTGGTCAGTGAGAGCATGAAGTTGTCTCCTCGCTTGTTGGTGGGTTGTGAAATCAGGAGCTGGCGCGGTCACTGCGGACCGTGTCAGAACCACTTGAAATTCACGCGTCGGTCGCGGCAGCAGCAGCCTGCGAACTGTTCCAGCCGGTCACTTGCGCAGCGGCATAGATGGCATCCACCCAGGTGCATCGATTGGCGATCAGCATTCCAGCCACATCGAGGGTGCCGCCGTGGTTGATGTAGCCCAAAGCCCGCGTCTTCGAAGGGCCGCTGTCAATGCGGCGAAGCACGCCCAGCATCGGCTCAGGGCGGGTATGGCTTATCAACACGCGCGGCAGGTGAGGCGGGAAGAGCGCTTGCAGGGATTCGTCACCGAGCACGAAGGCGGCCTCAAGTTCGTCTCGCGGAATGCGTAGACGGCCGGGCTCGACCACCACGGTGATGCACGACGCAAGCCCATGGTGCTCCAGGCGGGCATGGGCTTTGAGCGCTTCCTCCAACTGGTAGGCGCCAATCGCTACGAATTGCAGTTGTGCGGTGGACGGATCGCCGGCTACATGGGCTGCTCCATGCTCGATCAGCGATTGAGCCGCGGCGGCACTGAAGTGATTCGGCGTGTCGCGCTTGGAGACCACCACACAAGCCACTTGGCCGCGGCTGGCGTAGACCGCTCGCAACGCGGCGCACGCCGTGTTTTCATCCACCGGGAACAACACGCGTGCGGTGTCCGACATCTCCCCCAGCAATGCTTCGCCAATGGTCGGGTCCTGGTGTGACTGCTCGTTCTTGCTGTTCTCCCAGGTGTGGGATGTGACGATCAGCGGGACGGAGATCCAGCCTGGCGGCTGGCCCAGCTCCTTCTGCCGACGCGCGAAGATGATCTCCTGGCGCATCAATCCAAGCATCTTGACCGCGAATGCCTCGTAGCTGACGATCAGGTTCAGCCCCCCTTTGTTGGCGAGGGCGGCGGCCGCAACGGCTTCTTCATTGAGTGCGGTGACCACCGAGCCATCCGTCGATTCCGGGACGCCGGGTTCGGGCACGTTGACGCGGTGCTTGAGCAGCGCTAGCGTGGTCCCCATCTTGTTGCTGGCCAGTTCATCGGGATTGCCGATCCGGATGCGCAACTGTGGATTTGCCTGCACTAGCTCCACGAACCAACGGTCCAGTGCGGACATGGCGCTGCCCGATACCTCAGTTGGCGCCCAGGCCGGCATCGGCAGATGAGGGCTCGCTGGATGGCGTAGGGCCATGGGGTGCTCGCTTTCGCGCGAGCGCTGGCTCTGGCCGTGATTCGCAAGGACGGTGAGCGCGTTTTCCAGTTCGCTCTCGGGCACGAACAGCGCCGCAGCCCCTGCGTTGAAGGCCTCGCGTGCCTGCGCATCCTCGCGCGGATTGCCGTTCAGCGGCAGGTTGTGGGCGGCATTGGTCGCCGCGCCCGGGAAGCCAAAACCTTTCTCCGTCTCGGCGATCACGTAGGGCAGCTTGACCGGATAGCGCCGATCCGAGCGTGCGGCGAAGGCGCTCAGCGTGTCTTCGGCTTCAACAATGGCCCATGCGATCGCCATCGGATCACGTCCATCAACGATGACGGGATCGAAGCCGTTGTGGCGCAGATCTTCGGCCAGCCAGGTAGCGCCACCTTCCTGCACGATCTGGGTGCGCTGCTCGATGCGCCGTCCGTTGAGAATCATGACCGGGATGGCGAAGCCGCAGTCCTCGGCGCGCCACCAGCGCGGCGCCCAGTCCGAGCCACGTTGTTCCTCGAAAGCGCCATCACTGAGGAATGCCACCAGGCTTTCTCCCGGCAACGGCGTGTGCACATACTGCAGCCCGGCGAACCCCAGATAGCCGCCTTCGGAGATCGCGCCGGCCGTGTTCGGCCCGGCATGGCTACCCAGCGGTACCGCGGGCCGACCCTGCTTATCGATGGCATAGGAGTAGAAGTCCGCGATCAGGAGCGACAGGCCCGCCTCGCTGCGGTCGTAGCGTCCACGCTGGGCGGCGGATACATCGCCGGTCAGTGCGTTCACCGCCTCGATCGCGGCCACGCAGTGCCCCTGCCCCATGAGCCAGCCGCGTGTCGTCCCGGTCAGCGCGTTGGCCAACAGATAACCCACGAAGGCTGGCACCATGTTGAGCGAGCCGCCGGTGTGGCCTTCGGGCGTTTGTTTGAAATCATCGGAGCCCAGTGGGCAGCCGCTTCGGTCGATGCGCCGGGCATAGGTCATATGCGCCACTACGCTCATGGCCGTGCAGGCCACCCGGTCGGCTGCAGCCAGCAGCGCATGGGCCGAGGCTTCGTCTGCTATACGCCTTTGCGCGACCAGACGTTGCACTAGGGCCTGCATACGTTCGATGGTTTCAGACCTGTGCGCGATGGGCCCGTAACCAGCACGCCAATCGGTTGCGAGGTTAGCTTGAGAGGACATTTCAGGTCTCCTTGAAAATAGTTGGATCGATAAAAAGATCAGCCTCGCGGATCGGTTTTCCCGCTAGAGAGAGCGTCGGCAATCAGCGAAGCGAGACCAATCCGGTTGCTCGGATGCGGTACTGCGTCGGTGGACGTAATTCGGGCAAACAACGGTGTCAATTGGGCCCAGGCATCCTCGGCGAACAGGGCATGCACCACTACGCACTCCGGCTTGCGCATTCCTTGCTCGGCGAGCTTGCGCGCCGCGACGGCGAGCGTGCGGCCTGATGATGCGATGTCGTCCACAAGCACCGGCGTTCTGCCGCGCCAGATCGACAGGTCGGGAACATCGATGTCCACGCTGCGATCGCCATGGCGTGTCTTGCGAAGCACAGCGTGCGGTACGCCGATGCGGGACGCGATGGCGCCGGCCCACTGCTCGCTTTCCTCGTCGGGGCCCACGATCAAAGGTTCTTCGACATGATTCGCGATCCAGTCGGCCAGCAGTGGTGCGGCATGCAAGGTGATGGTGGGGATCGTGTAGACCGCTGATAGTGTCGGATAGCGGTGCAGATGCGGATCCACCGTGAGCAGCTTGTCGAAGGTCGATGAGACCAGACGTGCGAAGGACCGCGACGTCACGCTTTCTCCGTCATGGAATCGCTTGTCCTGGCGCATGTAGGCCAGATACGGTGCGATCAGGTTCACCTCTTGCGCGCCAAGTTCGCGCGCCGCGTCAGCGGCAAAAGCCAGAAGCAGGAACTGCGGATCAGGATGGGCCAGCGTGCAAATCACATCCACGATCCGATCGGCAGGTTCGCCATGCAACCGGACATAGCTCTCGCCATCGGGGAATCGGCGCGTTTCGATGCGGCCGGCTTCGCTGCCGCATGCCTGCGCGATGCCGCGGGCCAGATCTTCATTGCCGGGTAGGGCCAGGGTGAGTCGTTGCATCCATTTATCTCCTTATTTGTTGTCCTTGGTCTCTTATCGAGCGCGGGTGCCTTATCGTTCAGCTCGCTGTGTTCACCTTGCCAACTGGCTAATGACGACGGCATTGGCAGTACTGCGTCGACGTGGTAGCTCCACAAGCAACCAGGCTCTTGTCATGAACAGCAACAGAGTGGCTTGCATGGCGTTCAAGGAATCGATCTGCATCAGAATCGCCGTCCTACGGTGATCGTTCCGTAGACCGGGATTTCCTTTTGTCCACGAAATTCGCGGGTGCGGTGGTAGCGGGCTATCGCGATGCGCCAGTTGCCCTGAGTCATCGCGATGCCATAGCCCACATCGGCCACGAATGGCCGTTTATCAACACTATGACTGGACTTGAACGTATTGCCGTCCAACGTGATGTCGTGCAAAACCCAGCGACCGTCGAGTGCCACGAACAGGTGCCCGTTCCAGTTGCTGCCAGCGGTCTTACGCACGGGCGAGGTGTTTTCTCCAGCCGGGCGCAGCGGTGCGGTGCCTAAGTCGTCCGGCAGGCGTAGGCCATAGCGCAGTTCTCCGCCGACATTCGCGTAGGTGGCGAAATTGCCCAAGCTGCCGCCCCAGTGGCGGGTCAGATCCCAACCCCAACCGCTGACGTTTTCTTGCCTGATGACTCGTGTTCGGCGTTCGTGGAGCAACTGCAGCACGGGTTCGTCGCGCAGTTGATGTCTCCAGCCATTGAATCTGTCCACTCCGACGGTGTCATGCCACCAGTTCTGGACTTGCCTGGCCTGGGAGGAGGGCCCCACCACCCCCACGCGGAGTTGCGAAGTGCGCAGCGTATCGCCCCGCCTCGCGTTATAGCCAAGGCTCAACATCAAGGCGCCCGCGAAAGGACGATCATCCTTGATGAGATCGCTGCGCGTTTTGTCGTTCGGGGTGTACATCATCTGCCCGAAGCCGATGGTCATGTTCTGTTCGTCGAAGCCTTGGGGTTGGAGCATCGTGAGAAAGCGATTCAGCCCACGGACGAGACGCGGTAGACAAGGGTCATCGCTATAGTCCACGAGGTTGGGGGAAACCCAACTGGCGAGAAACCCGTTGGAGTACCCTTGGTCTTGTCCAATGCCGCCGAACATGTCGTTGTCGATCCGCAGATTGAGCGTTCCCGTTGAGCGCAGCGGGTTGTCCTGGTGGCAGGACTGGGCCTGTGCGGAGGCGCTCAGCAATAGCAGCAGCAAGGGGGCTGCGACTTTCAGCCTCCATTCAGTTTGGTCGGTGGACTGAACCTTCGTCACGCTGGCGTGCCACCCTGCCCAGGGGTTGCAGTCGCAATGACCGATTGGGGCTGGCGCACCAGCATCACCGGAACTGGTGCGATGCGAGCGAGCTGCTCTGCATCGCTTCCCATGAGCAGCCTGTCCACGCCCCGGCGTCCGTGAGTACCCAACACCACCAACTCGCATTGAGTGGTCAGTGCCTGCTGAGCGATGAGCACCGAGACGCGCTCGCCCTTGCTTTCCAGAAGGACGGTCTCAACCGCCAGGCCTTCCTGCCTCAGCCGCAGCGCCGCCTCGTCCAGCAGCTTCTGCCCGGCCGCCAGGAAGCCCGGCCTCACTTCTTCAATATAGATCCTCGGCCTCTCGAAGCCGTTGCTGTGCTTCATCTCCTCGATGACGTGCAGCAAGACGATGGTTGCGCCATTCAGGCGTGCCAGCACCGCAGCGTGGTGGAGCGCCAAATCGGCAGTAGGACTTCCGTCGAGCGGAACCAGGATTCTTGAGTACATGAATGTCTCCAGTTATCAGAGTAGAACGGGATGACGAACAGATATTGCGTATACCGTGTCGCAATAGCGGACGCGGGATACGCTTATTCAGTTGCGTACATATTCCCCTGGGGCGTCGCAAACAGTGGGGTATCCACTGGATTCAGCACCTATGAGCGGAGGCGCAACAACATCACCGGAACGCTCTCGCAGCCACGCCGACCATGCGGGCCACCAGGAATCCGGATGCGTCTGCATCGTCGCTTGCCACTCATCCGGCGCCATGTATCCATCACCGGCCGCGCGGGTATGGATTTGATATTGGCGGTTACCTCGGCCGGGCTCGCTCACGATGCCGCCGTTGTGTCCTCCAGTGGTCAGCACGAAAGTCAGCTCGGCCGAAGACAGGAGATGCAGCTTGTAAACCGAGCGCCAAGGCGCAATATGATCCGAGGCAGTGCCGACGCAAAACACCGGTACAGCGATGTCTCCCACTGAAACGGGGCGACCCGTGACGGGATAACGCCCCGCGCTGAGATCGTTATTCAGGTAAAGGCGTCGGAGATACTGCGAATGCATCTTCGCGGGGAGGCGAGTCCCATCGGCATTCCAAGCCATCAGGTCGGTCATTGCCCGGCGATCGCCCAATAGGTATTCGTCAATCATGCGAGACCATATGAGATCGTAGGAACGCAGTAGCTGAAAAGCTCCGCTCATCTGGTCGGAGGTCAAATAACCGGTTTGAGCCATGCTGGCTTCCAACAGCGCCACTTGACTCTCGTTGATGAAAAGACTCAGCTCGCCCGGTTCGCTGAAGTCCGTCTGTGCGGCAAGCAGGCTTACCGACACCAGCCGCGTATCGCCATCACGCGCCATGGCTGAAGCACCAATGGCCAGTAGCGTTCCGCCCAGGCAATAACCAGCCGCGTGGACTCCATGCCCGGGGACGACGGAAGTCACAGCGTCCAGCGCTGCATGCAGGCCGAACTCCAGGTACTCATCCATGCCCAAATCTCGATCCTCAGCATCCGGATTTCTCCAGGAGATGCAAAAAACCGTATGCCCTTGCGCAACCAGATACCGTATCAGCGAGTTATGCGGTGACAGATCCAGTACGTAGTACTTCATGATCCAGGCAGGAATGATCAGGATCGGTTCGGGATGGACTTTCTCGGTAGTGGGCGTGTACTGAATCAGTTCGATCAGTCGATTTCTCAGAACGACTTTTCCTTCCGTGACCGCTACGTCGCGCCCAACGACGAAGTTCTCCGTTCCCGCGGGAGGCTGGCCGGATAGTTGCCGACGCAAGTCGTCGAGAAAGTTGGACGTCCCCCGCGCTAGATTGGCGCCTTGCTCTGCGATGGTTCTTTTCAGGACAACGGGGTTGAAAACCGCAGCGTTGGCGGGCGAAAGCATTTCCAGCCACTGTTTGGCGCCAAACGCCAGCAGGCGTTGGTGTTTCGGATCCACTCCCCACACCCCCTGCGTGGCCTGCTCCCACCATTTGGTCTGATTGACGAATGAACTGCGGAAAAGGTCGTAGGGCCATTGATCCCATGCAGGATCGTTGAAGCGGCGGTCATTGACAGGTGACCGGTCAGGAGCGGTGGCTCCCCGGTCCGGGTTGGCCGGATTCTTCTTCAATACGGCCATCCATTGCTCGGACAGGGAGGCTGCAAACGCCAAAAGCTCGGCTTGCTTGCCAGGACTGTTTGCTAAATGGCTCGCCCAGTCCACCCACGCGAGCAACGATGTCTCCGGCGAAATAGACGACCAAGCCTGTGCCCAAGCGACATGGGCATCCCCATCCAACTTCGGATTGATGGCTGAGTCGATATTGCCGTTCTTTTTATTCGTCAAAGCGTATTACCTCTATTTCTGCACAAGTAGAAAGAGCCCCTTGCTTGAAAACGGGAGTCGATTGCGATTTCCTGGGCGACGACGCCTCGCCAGCGCGTCAGCGATGTATCCATCTGCCAGCTCGCTCCGCTGTTTCGCTTCGCCTAACCGGCCATCAGGCTGATTACCAGTGCGTTCGCAATATCGATGACGAACCCACATACCAAGGGCACCACAATGAACGCCTCGCGTGCCGCACCATGCTCCCGAGTCACCGCCGTCATGTTGGCGATGGCAGTGGCGGTAGATCCCAGCGCAATACCGCCGAAACCCGCGCACACCACGGCGGCTTGGTAATCCTTGCCCATTGCCCGAAAAACAATCAGCAAAACGAATGCGATGACCAAGGCAATCTGCACCAGCATCGCCGCCGTGATGAAGGCGAGCACGGGCTGCAGTTCCCAGAGCCTGAGTCCCATCAGCGCCATGGTCAGAAACAGGCCCAATGACATGTCGGAAACCAGGGCGATGCCTGGCTGCATGCTCGGCCAGTTCCATAAACGTCCGCGCCCACTTGGCCTCATCCAGTCGGCCGCCATGCGCAGGAGAATTCCGGCCAGCAGGCAGCCCACAAAGGCGGGCAGCGTGACGGCGGTACGCGCGACCAAGGCATTGATTCCGTATCCCAACATCAAGGCGAAGTTGAGCCAGAGCAATGCCAGCAGCAGGCCGTAGTAGTCCAGGCGGGCATGCTGCTCATCCCTGTGCAGCGTGCCAATTTCCAGGGCGCTGTCCCCAGAGGCTTGAAGCCGATGCCTACGCATGAGCAAGCTTGCGACTGGGCCCCCGATGGTGCAGGCCGCGATCAGGCCGATCATGTTCGCTGCCAATCCCAGTTCCTGCGCTTGCGCAATGCCGAGGTTGTGAACGAAGTGATCGGACCAGGCCAAGGTGGTGCCCACGCCTCCTGTCAGGGAAATCGATCCCACCATCAGCCCGGTGCGCGGATCCAGGCCGAAGGCGCGTGCCATCTCCATCCCGGCCAGGTTCTGCAGCACCATGAACCCGATGGCCAGCCCCGACAGGATCAGCAAGGGCCGTCCACCATGGCGCAGTGTGCGGGCGTCGGTACTCAGGCCAATAGCGGCAAAGAAGTACAGCAGAAGCGCGTCGCGCGCTTCCAGATCGAAACTGACAACGATCCCCATCCCGTAGTACAGGAGGAAGACAACCAAGGCGCAGGCCAGGCCGCCCACCAGGGATTCCGGGATGCTGTATCGACGCAAGATGCCCGAACGCGCTACCAAGCCCTTGCCAACGAACAACAGCAGAATGGCGAGCGTGAATCCATGGAAGGCATCGATCTTCATCGCACCTTCTCCCTGTCCAGGCCGGACAGCGCATGGTTGGCGGCGATCCACTCTTCATTGGTGGGTTCGATCGCCACGAGGACCTGGCTGTGGTCGGTGGAAATCGTCGCTGCGTGGCTGGCGTTGGCGTCGGTATCCAGGGCAATGCCAAGAAAACCCAGTGCCGCACAGATGCGCTCGCGAATGAAGGCGTTGTGTTCACCGACACCCGCCGTGAACACCAGCATGTCCAGGCCGCCCAGAACAGCAATCAAGGCCCCGATCTCGCGCACGATGCGGCGCACGTAGAGGGCCAGCGCCAAGCGCGCTCGCTCACCCGTTTCGCCTGCATCGTTCTCGTGCCGGACAATGACGCGCGGCTCGGCCGAGATGCCCGAAACGCCGAGCAGACCGGACTCGTGATAGAGGACGCGCCCCACTTGCTCCAGTGAGAGCTTCTCGATTTCCATCAGGTAGAGCACCGCGCCCGGATCGAGCGCGCCGGTGCGGGTGCCCATCATCAGGCCGTCAAGCGCGGAGAAACCCATGGTGGTGGCCATGCTTTTGAGCCCTTGCATGGCGCACAGGCTGGCGCCGCTGCCCAGGTGGGCGACGACGGTGCGTCCCCGTGCAGCGTCGCCATGGCGCTCGGGCAAGGCCACCGCCATGTACTCATACGACAGGCCGTGAAACCCGTACCGGCGCAGACCGCGCTCCCATGCGGCATAGGGCAACGGCAGGATCTGCTCGACCTGGGGCAAAGTGTGGTGGAAGGCCGTGTCGAAGCAGGCCATCTGTGGCAGATCGGGCTGCTCCCGCAGCAGGATCTCCACGGCTTCGAGTGCGAATGGCTGGTGTAGCGGGGCCAGAGGAATGTAGCCCTTGAGGTCGGCCAGGACATTCTCGTCCACGCACACTGGCATGAAATATTTGCTGCCGCCGTGGACGATCCGATGGGCGACCGCACCGATCCGGCGACCGTCGAGCCGCTGACTGACACGATCACGGATGAGGCGCAGCGCGGCAGGATAGGGATGTGCCGTGTCCAGTTTGATCGGGAACGGCGCAACCCCGGTCTCTCCGAAATCCGGATCGGCACCGCCGATCCCCTGCACCTTGCCATTCCACAATGCCTGGCGAGGCAGTGGCGTGGCCGAGGGATCGAACACCGCAAACTTGATGCTGGATGAACCGCAGTTCAGTACAAGGATCAGTCCGTGCCCGGGGCGTCCGGAGCGGGCCGTGGTCGCATCCATCATGTCGTCCTCTTTTTGCCCGGCCCCGGTGACGTCGCCACGGTGTGCGGGTATGCCTGCACTCTCATCGTCGTCAGATTCAGCGTGCCGTGTAGCCGCCGTCCGCGATGAGCTGGGTGCCCGCAAAGAAGCTGCTTCCTTCCGATAGCAAAAACGCCACGGCATGGGCGATTTCGTCCGGGGTCCCCAGACGGCCGATCGGATGCAGGCCAACGGCCTCCTGAAGGGCCGATTCGTCCAGGAAATCCAAGATGGGCGTACGCACGTAACCGGGATGGATCGAGTTGATCCGGATTCCCTGGGACGCATAGGCCAGCGCTGCCGACCGGGTCAGCCCGGTCACAGCGTGCTTGGCTGCGACGTACGCGGGGTTCGCTGCATCGCCGACCACTCCCAGGATCGAAGAGACGTTGACGATGGCACCACCTCCTGAACGAAGGATCGCGGGAATCTGATGGCGCAGGCCATAGAACACGCCGTTCAGGTTGATATCGATTACCCGGCTCCAGGCGGCAGGGTCCAATTCCCCCACTGGGCTCTGGTCGCCACTGATACCGGCGTTGTTGACCGCAAAATGAAGGCCGCCGAACGTATCGACTGCGCAGGCCACAGCAGCCTCAACGTCATCGATGCGTGCCACGTCGGCCACATTGGCCACGGCTTGGCCGCCATCGGCGCTGATGAGCTTGGCGACGCGCTTCGCATTGTCGGCGCTGACATCCGAGACGACGACACTCAAGCCGTTGCTCGCAAGAAGTCGCGCGATGGCCTCGCCAATGCCGGATCCTGCACCGGTGACCAGGGCTGCGCGGCCAGAAAATGAGTACTGCATGGTGTTTTCTCCAAAGGGGTGGTTAAGTTGCTAACAAGTCCGCTCAAGGGGGTGACAGCCGATAGTGGTGGGCGAGCATCAGTGCAATCGCGCATGAGGCGATGCGCGTATCACGCGAGTCGGCACGGCTGGTCAGAATGACCGGCACCTTGGCTCCAAGGACGATCCCAGCGCTGGCTGCGCCGCCCAGGAAGATCAACTGCTTGGCAAGCATGTTGCCGCTCTCCAGGTCAGGCACGACGAGGATGTCAGCCTGCCCGGCGACCTCGGAGACGATCCCCTTGGTGCGCGCAGCGGCGATGGAGACGGCGTTGTCGAAGGCCAGCGGCCCGTCGAGCAGGCCGCCAGTGATCTGGCCGCGATCGGCCATCTTGCACAGCGCCGCAGCGTCCAGCGTGGCCGTCATCGTCGGGCTGACCGTCTCGACTGCGGCCAGGATTGCGACCTTGGGTTCGCGCACGCCGATCACCTGCGCCAGCTCGATGGCGTTGCGGATGATGTCTGCCTTCTGTTCCAGAGTCGGGGCGATATTGATCGCTGCATCGGTGACGATGAACGGGCGCGGATAGGCCGGTGTCTGCAACAGGAAGCAATGGCTGACCCGGCGCTTGGTGCGCAACCCCGCTGCTGCCGAAACCAGCGCGGACATCAGTTCGTCGGTGTGCAGACTCCCTTTCATCAGGGCTTCGACTTCGCCATTGGCCGCCAAGGCTACGGCTTGCTGCGCGGCGGCGTGGCTGTGGGGTGTGTCCACAATGGTGACGTCGGCCAGATCCAGCCCGGCCTCTGTGGCGACTGCTTCCAGCCGCGCCCGTGATCCGACCAGCACCGGTTCGATCAACCCCGCGTGGCGTGCTTCGAGCGCAGCGGACAGACTGGGGGCATCGCAGGGATGGGCGACGGCCACCCGAATCGGTTGCAAGTGCGCGACGTGCGCCAGCAGGCGTTGCAGGCCTGTGTGGCCCTGCGCATCCGGGTGGATTTCCGGCAACGCGGTGCGCGTTCGTTCAATGCGCTCAGTGGGCGCCGCGACCTCTACCTGGCCTTGGAAAACCGCCGCATCCTCCTGGTTGGTGCAGGCGCAGGCCAGCGTGATACGCCGAGTGGCGGTGTCCTTGCTGGTCACCTGCACTCGCACGGTCAGCCTGTCGCCGGGCCGAATCGCCCCGAGGAAGCGCAGGTTCTGGCTGACATGCAGGGTTCCGGGTCCCGGCAGGCGTGTTCCCAGCACAGCCGAGATCAGGACGTTTGCACAAATGGCCTCGGTGGTGTCCCGCGAGGGCGAAGACACCGAAGATTCCGGATCCACATCATCGCCCGATTGCAGCGCGAACATCTGGATGTCTTGCGGCGAAAACGCGCGTTCGAGGCTGGCGCTGTCGCCAATGGCGATCTCGTCGAAGGTGCGGTTGCGCAAAACCTGCAATGCGTCGGCGGCGCCATCGACCGGTGCGGAGGACGTCGTCATTTGTCTTTCCCTCGCCGTGTTTGACTTGTGCGCGGCGCGGCTGGCGTCTTCGACGCCGTTTTCTTCTGAGGCGCCTGCGCCTGGTGGTCCGCCTGCTCGAACAGGGCGGCAACCTGCTCCAGCCTGGCTTGCTCCTGTGCGGACAGCACATCGCTGCTGCCGACCACCTGTACGATCATCTCCGCTACCTGGCGGATCTCATCAGGCGCTATGTCGTTCAGCAATCCGGGGATGGCGGACACCACGGCGTCCTGGTCGAGCCGCATCAGCAAAGCCTGCCGACGCACGAGGTGGCGAAAGGCCTGCATGTCGAAGTCGCTGCCCAGGCGGGGACGCACCAGTTGCTCTGCGTGCCGGAAGTGCCGCTCGTCGGCCTCGCCACGCGCCGCGAGCACGAAGAACAGTGCCCGTATGACGGCTTCGGCGAGCCCGCCGCTGTGAATATCCGCTTCGAGCCGTGTCAACTCTTGCGCCAGATACTGGCGATGCTCGGGCGTCTCGCTGGGACGGGGTCGCGGCGGTGCATCGTCGTGCAGGCTCTGTCCAGTCATGGCCTGCACCAGCGGCAGGCTGTACAGCGTGTCAAACGCCTGTGCGTAGATCTGGTCGCGGCAATCACGGAATTGATCCAGCATCTGTTCGACGGCGGTGGAAAACTGCGCCTGCAGTTGCAGGAAAGGGTTGGCCTCGGAGACGGGCTGACGATGGTCGCGCACGTGTTGCGCAGCCTCATGTACTGCGGCGGCGAGCGGATGCCTGTCAGACCACAATTCATAGCCCATGCGCAGCGGATGCAGCGGCTCCAGCCACTTCGCCCCCTGATCCGTGACCAGGGCACGCATCCATGGCTGCACGAAGCTGCGGTAGCAAGCCAGGTTGACCTCGGAGATCCGCGCAACGGCGGCGAACCGGCGATCGTTCTCAGGGTCGGGACGGACGATCTCACGGACTTCATCGATGCTGCTGCGGCGAATCCGCGTCAGGAAGACGTCACTGGTTGGGTCTCCTTCCTGCACTGGGTCGGGATGCTCATCGATTTGCATGTGGTGAATGCCTGCCGGCAGCACGTCGATGATGTCGATGTTCTCAGCGAACTCCTGGTGCTCTTTACGCCCGACGCTGCCGGAGACGAAGATTCCCAGATGTCCGATGCTGTCATGGGTAGCGTAGACGATGGTCTGGTCATGTCCCAGCACGTCCAGGTCGTTGCGGTACAGGTCGGTGATCCAGCCCAGGGCCTGGGGCGGTGGCGTGATGTTGTCCCCATAGGAGCAGAACACCAGGATCGGCGAGCGAATATTGCGCAGGTCGATGCGCACGCCATCAGACGTCACCAGCTGCGCCGTACTCAGTTTGTTGCCGATGAACAGGTTATCGACGATGTACTGTATTTCCACATCGTTCAGGAAGACGTGGCCGCCCCAGTACTTTTCGAACTGCAAGTAGCGCGGGCCTTCCGTGTCGACATTGGCGTACAGGTTGTACTGTTTGGTCCAAAGCGTATTGGCCGGGTCCAGGTTTTCGAAGTTCTGAACCAGCCAGGCACCATCGAACCGACCAGCTCCTAGGTCGCTGGTCAATGCCGTCAACCAGCTACCGCCGGTCAGACCGCCCGCGTAGCGCATCGGCATGTCGCCCGCCCAGTACGACAGCGGCGCACCGGCCACGATGATCGGTCCGAACAGTTCGGGCCAGACGGCGGCTGCCATCAGGATCTGCCAGCCTGCCTGGCAATTGCCGATGACCGCAGGCTTGCCGCGGCTGTCGGGGTGCAGCTCGCCGACCTTGCGCACGAAGGCCGCTTCGGCGCGCATGACGTCTTCGACGGTCTGGCCGGGAACGGGATCGGGCAGAAAGCCTACGAAGTAGCAGGGATGGCCAGCCTTGAGGGCCGCGCCGACCTCGCTATCGGGTTTGAAGCCGCCGATGCCTGGGCCGTGGCCCGCGCGTGGATCGACCACCACGAACGGTCGCTTGTGGGGATCGCTCGGCGTGTCGGCTGGCGGCAGGATGCGTACGAGGCCATAGTTGACCGGCTGCGGAAGGTCCAGCCCGGACATGATGACCTCAGAGGCGAAGTCGAGTACGTTCGGCGTCTGCTCCTGCAAATGCTCCTGGTACTGGTTGCCGCGTTGGCGGCGAACGTCGGCATACAGAATGGACCGCTGCCAGGCATCCACTGCATACTCGTTTGCCATCGCCGATAGTCGCAACGGGTCCCACAGCAACTGCCCCCAAGCGGCCGTTGGTGATGTCGTGGTGTCTCGATTCATGGCGATGGGCACTCCGTCTATGATGAAACTGAAAAATTGAATGAAAAGGGGCCGCAGGCACATCGTCTTGCCGGCCCTTCCTCACTCAGTACATGTGCTGGCCACCATTCATCGACACGTTGCTGCCGGTCATGAACCCCGCAGATTCACTGACGATGAATGCAACCAGTGCAGCGATTTCCTCAGGCCGTCCCAGACGACCCACGGGAATACCGGCAATCACCTGCTTGACCACTTCCTCCGACATGCTCGTCACCATCTTCGTATCCAGATACCCCGGCGAGACGGTGTTGACCGTCACGCCCTTGCGCGCCACCTCCTGCGCGAGGGCTTTGGTGAATCCATGCATCCCGGCTTTTGCGGCGGAGTAGTTGGTCTGGCCGAACTGCCCCTTGGAGCCGTTGATCGAGGAGATGTTGACGATCCTGCCCCAGCCGCGTTCGAGCATGCCGTCGATGAATGGCCGGGTGACGTTGAAAACGGAGTCGAGATTGACCCGCAGGACCGCATCCCAATCGGCGTAGCTCAGCTTGCGGAACGTAGCATCACGCGTGATGCCCGCGTTGTTGACCAGAATGTCGATGTGGTGACCGTCTGCTTGAATGAGGCCGGCCAGCTCCTGGCAGGAGGCATGGTCGGCCACATCCGCGCCGTAGGCGATGAAGTTGTAACCTTCACCCGCCTGGGCTTCCAACCACGCGCCGATGCTGGCATTGCCTGGCGAGTGGACGACGATCACGGTATGGCCAGCATCGTGTAAGGCCCGGGCGATGGCCTCGCCCAGGCCACCGTTGCCGCCCGTGACCAGGGCGGTGCGTTGTTCAGCCGGCATTGCGGCCACCGGTCTTGCCCGGTGCCTCCTTGTCCTGTGCCGAGGCCCACACGGCTCCCCACTGTTTGAAAATATCCTGGAACGGGAGTACCGCATCGCCCTGGCCTACGGCCTGCGTAACCGATTTCTGCCAGTCTTGAATGGCTTTTTGCAGGCCTTGGGTGAAGGTGGTCTGGTTCTTGATCGCGACTTGTGTCAGCGCCTGCGCGCCGCCCACGTGGTGCTGAAACTGACGCCAGAAGGTTTGTGCGGGCAGCGTGGCCAGTTCCTGCCAGTTCTCCGCCTTAAGCAGGCTTTCGATTTCCGCGCCGGACTCGGCAATGCCGTCTTTGCCCGCGCGCGCGGCGTTCTCCAGCCATTGCTGGCCGTTTTCCTGCATCAGGCGTTGGAGGCGCAGCTGCAGTTCCAGGTTCGCCTTGAACAGGTTGGGAGGGATGGTTTCATTGCTCATGGTCAAACTCCTTACTGGGTTGAGTGCCCACTCGTGCGGTCAAACGATCAGGCCATCTGGCCGATCGTTTTGCGAAAGCGTGCCAGCGACAGGAAAAACAGCACCGCGCCGATCAAGGCCAGCGCCAGGAAGGGCTGCCATACCGTCTCCAGGCCCGCGCCCCGGTAAAGGATGGCCTGACTCAGTTCCACGAAATGGGTGGTGGGCGCGATCAGCATGATGTTCTGCACGATCTCGGGCATGCTTTCGCGCGGCGTGATGCCCCCCGAGAGCATCTGCAGCGGCATGATGGTGAGCATCATCAACATGCCGAACTGCGGCATGTTGCGCGCCAGGGTGGCGATGAAGATGCCCATCGACGTGGTGGCGAACAGGCTGAGCGCCGCGCCGGCGAAGAACAGCGCAATGGAGCCATCGATGGGCACGCCCAGGACGCCGCGCACCATGAGATTGAGGGATAGGAAGGCGGCGACCAGCACGATCAGGCCCATCGACCAGACCTTGGAGAGCATGATCTGGGCGGGAGTCACGGGCATCACCAGCAGGTGTTCGATGGTGCCGTGCTCGCGCTCGCGGATCAGCGCCGCGCCTGTCAGAATGATGGACAGCAGTGTGATGTTGTTGATGATCTCCACCACCGAGCCGAACCAGGCCTTGTCTAGCGATGGATTGAAACGCGCACGCAATGCGAGATCCACAGGCAGTGGCTCAGCCCCGCGATAGCGCTTGACGAACTCATTGACCTCGCCGATGGCGATCTGCTGAATGTAGCCGCTGCCCGTGAATGCCTGGCTCATGCGGGTAGCGTCAACGTTGAGCTGCAACGCAGGCGAGCGCCGGGCCAGCACGTCGCGCTGGAAGTTGGGCGGAATGACCAGGGCAAAGGTGTACTGCCCGGCATCCATGCCCGGATCTACGCTTCCATAGTCGATCATGGCCGGTGGCGTGAACTGCGGCGGGTAGAACGCCGAGGCAATCCGTTGGGAAAGCGCCGAATTGTCTTCATCGACGATGGCGATGGGCGCGTTGTGCAGCGTCTCCGGCATGGACGTGGCCGAGGTATAGACCGACGCGGTGAACACGTAGACGATGAGCACGATCATCATCGGATCGCGCCAAAGACTCCATAGCTCCTTGACACCGAGCTGGTAGATGTTGGCCAGGTTTCGTCTGCGCATCTCAGCGTTCCTGCTTTTTGAGTAGCAAAACGGCCGCGCCGAGAATCACCGGAACCGACAGGAGCATCGACCACAGCGGCCATGTCAGGTCGGGCAAGCCGAGCGCTTTGCTGAAAACGCCACGGCTGATGGAGATCATGTGCGTGGCGGGGTAGATCTCGCCGATGAACTTGCTGGAGCCTTCGAGCGAGGACACTGGATCGATCAGGCCGGCGAACTGGGTGGCCGGAATCAGGGTGCCGATCATGGCGAAGAACATGGCCGCGATCTGGCTGCGCGTGACGGCCGAGGCGAGCAGCCCCATGCCTGTCGCGGCGAAGGAGAAGATCAGCGCGGCCAGCGCCAGGGTCAAGAAGCTGCCCTTGACCGGCACACCGAAGATGGTGACCGCGAGCAGGCTCATCAGCAGGAAGTTCATCATGGCCAGGCCGACATAGGGCAGTTGCTTGCCAAGCAGGAACTCGATGCGCGTCACCGGCGTCACGTACAGATTGGTGATCGAGCCTGTCTCTTTCTCGCGCACCACCGCCAGCGCGGTCAGCATCGCCGGCAGCATGAGCAGCAACAGGGGAATCACGGCGGGCACCATCGCCGGCAGGCTCTTGACATCGGGGTTGTAGCGAAAGCGCGTCTCGACGCTCGCATTGCCTGCTGCGCTGGCGCCGCCGCGCTCGCTGGCCTGTACCAGCAGCCAGTGCTGGTGCATGCCCTGAACGTAGCCCTGCACGGTTTCGGCGCGCTGCGGCATGGCGCCGTCGAGCCACGCACCGATCTGCACGTTCTGGCCCCGCAACACATCGCGGGCAAAGCCAGCGGGGATTTCGATGGCCAATGACAGTTCGCCGCTGCGCATGCGCCGGTCGAGATCCTCGTAATCGACGATAGGCGGGTGCTCTGTGAAGTAGCGCGAGCCGGCCAGGTTCAGCGTGTAGCTTTGGCTGAGCGTGGTTTGGTCGCGATCGAGCACCGCATAGCTCAGGTCCTCGACGTCCAAGGTGATGCCGAAGCCGATCGCGAACATCAGGAGCAGCGAACCGCCCAGCGCCAGGGTGGCGCGCACCGGATCGCGCTGCAGTTCCAGTGCTTCGCGCCACAGATAGCTGAGCATGCGGCGCAGGCTGAAGCCTTCAGCGTTGTGCCCGATGTGCTCAGTGTGTGTCGCTGGCGTCTGAATCGCCGTATTGGCGGCCTCGGTGGGGCCGGCGGGAGCGACCGTGCCGCCCTCCGCCTCGATGAGGTAGCCGATGAAGGCCTCTTCGAGGGTTTTAGCGCCGCGCTTCTCGACCAGCTTGGCGGGCACGTCGCTGTCGAGCACCTTGCCCGCATGCATCATTGACATGCGGTCGCAGCGTTCGGCCTCGTTCATGAAGTGGGTGGAAATGAAGACCGTCACCCGGTCGCGACGTGACAGCTCGATGAGCAGCCGCCAGAATGCATCGCGCGCTACTGGATCGACCCCGGAGGTCGGCTCGTCCAGAATCAACAGTTCGGGCTTGTGCACCATGGCGACTGCCAGCGACAGGCGCTGGCGTATGCCCAGAGGCAGGCTGGCCGGCAAGCTGTCGATGACTTCCACCAGGCCGAAGCGCTCCACCATCTCTTCGACGCGGCCCGGAATGTCCTTCGGGGGCACGCTGAACAGCTTGGCGTGCAACTCCAGGTTCTGGCGTACCGTGATTTCGCTGTAGAGCGAGAACGCTTGGGACATGTAGCCGACGCGGCGGCGGGTGCCCAGATCATGCGGGTTCACTTCGTGGCCGAACAGCCAGGCCCGGCCCTCGCTCGCCGGCAGCAGGCCGGTGAGCATCTTCATCGTCGTGGACTTGCCGCACCCGTTGGAACCGAGGAAGCCGAAGATCTCACCGCGCCGGATACGGAAGGAGACACTGTCGACAGCAACGAAGTCGCCAAAGCGCATGGTCAGCCCCTCGGCTTCGATGGCGATATCGTCCGCGCCGTCCTCAGGCAGAGGCGGAATGACAACCGCTTGGTGTCCGCGCTTTTTCTCTTCCGGGAGCAGGCGGATGAATGCCTCTTCCAGGTTCGGGCTGTTTGTTGTCTCCAGCAATTCCTTCGGCGTACCGGTGGCGAGGACCTTGCCGTCGTCGATGGCGGCCAGCCAGTCGAAGCGCTGGGCCTCATCCATGTAGGCCGTGGCCACAATCACGCTCATGCCGGGGCGATCGGCGCGGATACGGTCAATCAGATCCCAGAACTGCGCGCGCGCCAGCGGGTCCACGCCAGTCGTCGGCTCATCGAGAATCAGAAAATCCGGGTCATGAATCAGCGCGCAGCACAGGCCGAGTTTTTGCTTCATGCCCCCGGACAGCTTGCCTGCCGGGCGCTCCAGGAATTTGAACAGGCCAGTGGCCTGAGTCAGTTCGTCGATCCGCTGGCGGCGCTCTGCGGCGCCATGACCGAACAGGCGCGCGAAGAATTGCAGATTCTCCTCGACCGAGAGCGTCGGATACAGGTTTTTGCCCAGTCCCTGCGGCATGTAGGCGATGCGCGGGCATACCTGCTTGCGATGGGCCTTGCTGGCCATGTCGCCACCCAGCACCTCGACCGTGCCCTCCTGGATGATGCGCACACCCGCCAGCAATGAGAGCAGACTGGATTTGCCCACGCCGTCGGGGCCGATCAGACCGACCATCCGTCCAGCGGGGATGTCCAGGTCAATGCCATCCAAGGCAATGACGTCGCGGTAGCGCAGTCTTACCTGGCGGACACTTGCAACGGTCGCGAGCTGCGCGCTGTGGCTCATATCTTACTCCGGCACACGAACGGAGAGGTTCTGAGGCCACTCGGCCTTGGCGTCGAGCTTGACCCAGGCTACGCCGGGCAGACCGGTCTTGACCTGGTTCAGGTGCTCACGCAGCAGCTCCTGCGAAATCTGCGCGCGCACGCGAAACATCAGCTTTTGTCGCTCGCTGGCGGTTTCCACCGTCTTGGGGGTGAACTGCGCTGCGCTGGCGACGAAGGAAACGGTGGCTGGAATCACATACTCGGGCGCGGCATCCAGAATGATGCGAACCTCCGAGCCCAGCGCGACGCGGCCGGCCACGGTCTCGGGCAGGAAGAAGGTGATGTAGACGTCCGACAGGTCGATAAGATTCAGGACGCGTCCGCCCGATCCCAGCACCTCGCCGGGTTGCGCCACCCGCACCTGCACCCGACCGTCACGCGGCGAGCGCAGTTCGCTGTCGCGTATGTCGGCTTCGATGCGGTTGATGCTGGCCGTGGCAGCGGACACGCTGGACCTCGCGCCGACGAGCTGCGCCTTGGCGGCCTCGACCGCGGCGCGGGCAGCGGCGGCCTGTGCCTTGCTGGCCGCGAGGGTCGCTTGGGCGCCCCGTACGCGCGCCCGGTCATCGTCCAGTTCCTGGATCGAGGCGGCTCCCTCACTCGACAGCGTGCTGGAGCGTGTCAGGCGCCGTTGCGCGGCGTCCAGTTCGGACTCGCGCTGACCAACCAGAGCCAAGGCGGCAGTCACGTCGGCTTCACGCAGCGCCACCTGTGCCTGCGCCGCGGTCACCGAATGCTCAGCCTGCTGACGCATGGCCAGGGCCTCGTCGCGCTGCGCTTCCAGCGTTTCCAGCCGCATCTTGGCCAGTGGCTGGCCGGCTGTGACGAAATCGCCTTCACGCACCAGGATGTCTTCGATGCGGCCGGGAAGTTTGGTGGCCACGTCGATCTCGGTGGCTTCGATGCGGCCATTGCCGTTGACGAATCCTTCGCCCGGGCCGCTGTCGGTAAACCTCGTCCAGCTCCACCAGGCCAGCGCGGCAACAACCGCTGCAGCGAAAGCGACCAGGAGTTTTTTCTTGAGAGAGGGGGAGACAGTCATGGGTTCGGCGTGCCTTAACGGGTTGATGGGGTGGAAGCGGGAGTCGAGGCCGCACCCTGTGCCTCGCCGGCTGCGGCGAGGGTGCCGCCGCCGAGCGCGGCATACAGCGCCACCTGGCTGGACAGCAGCGCGCGGCGCGCCTGTACCAGTTGTTGCTGGGCTCCCAGCAGATCGCGTTGGGCATCCAGCACTTCCAAGAAGGCGGCCGAGCCGTTGTCGTAGCGCAACTTGGCCAGGCGTGCGCGTTCGCTTTGCGCTTCCAGGTTGGCTCTCTGGATCGTCAACTGCTCAGCCAGCCAGTGCTTTGCGCTCAGCGCATCGGCCACCTCGCGGAAGGCCGTTTGAATGGTTTTTTCGTATCCGGCGACGGCGATGTCGCGGCGCACCTCGCTCAGTTCCAAGTTTGCGCGCCGCCGCCCGCCATCGAAGATGGGCAGCGACAAGGTAGGCATGAAGGTCCAGGCGCGGCTGCCGGAATCGAACAGGCCGTCAAGATCGGAACTGGCCGTGCCGAAGCTGCCGGTCAGCGCAATGCGCGGCAAAAACGCCGCGCGGGCCGCGCCGATGTGGGCATTGCTGGCACGCAATTGGTGTTCGGCGGAAATGATGTCCGGGCGACTGACCAGCAGCTCCGAAGGCAGACCGGCCCGCAGCTCAGCCAGAACCGTCGTTTCATCGAAGGGTGCCTTGGCGGGCAGCGGGCCGGGATCAGCGCCTACCAGCAGTGCCAGGGCGTGCAGTTGCGTGGTGCGAGCCTGCTCAAGCTGCGTCAGCAGCGCCTGAGCTTGGTTCAGCAGGGTCTGGACCTGTGTGAGATCCAGCTTCGAGGTCGAGCCGACTTCGACGCGGCGCCGGAAAATGCGATAGGACTCCTCGCGGGTGGTCACGGTTTGCCGCGCGATCGCCACGCGTTCGTCGATCTCGCGCAGGCCAAGATAGCCGTCTGCCACCTGGGCGATCAGCGCCAAATGGACGGCCTGGCGAGCCGCGTCGGAAGCCAGCCAAGCTTGCAGGGCGGCGTCTTCCAGGTTGCGGATCCGACCCCACAGATCCAGTTCCCAGGTGGTCAAACCCACCTCGGCCCGGTACTCGCCGCCCACCTGCGATCGGCCCGACATGTTCAGGTCGCCAGGGACCCGCGCGCGTCCACCTTGGGCGCCCACGCCCATGGCAGGAAAACGATCCGAGCGCTGAATGCGGAATGTGGCGCTGGCTTCCTCGACGCGCAGCGCGGCCACGCGCAGGTCGCGGTTGTTTTCCAGCGCAGTCTCGATGAGGCGTTGCAGCAGGGGGTCGGTGAAGTACGCCTGCCAGGCAAGCTCTCCCGCGTGGGCGCCGTCGGTGCCTGATCCAAGATGCGCGGGCCAGGCTTCGGGCACGGGCAATGGCGGGGTGTCTGGCGCCGGAGCGAGCGACATGCAGCCGGTCAAGACGACGGCGCTCAGGGCCAACGAGGCAGCGCGCAATCTGAACGCGGGAAACAACGGGGAAGTTGGGAGCATGGTCACGTTCCGTACAGGTATCGGGCTGAAGAGGGTCTGGTCGCAGAGGAGGGAATGGCTGCCACCCCCGCAATGCGGGGTTCGTGGCTGGTGTCCGCAGGCCCTACTTTCTTGCTTGCAAGTGCTGTCAAGCCCACTTCATCTCCTTGTTGATATGTGCATCCCCGTGTTCCCCGGCTGGTTGATAGGGCGCTCTTCCTGTGTCGTAACCCGATGTGCCGGGTTCACTCGCGCCCTGTGTTGATCTGCATTGTGAAATCTGAAAACAAACAACTGGATGGTTATTTTCAATTATACGTTACAATCCAAGAACCGCAATCAGCGGGCTCGTCGGTCATTGACGCAGGTCAATTCGAGCTGCCGGCTTGGGTTCAAGGAAGGCCCTGATTCTTGGTAGAGCCGGTGACAGGCCCATGGGAACACCCCTCAGATCTTTGAACAGAGCCTTTGAATGCCACCCAAGAAAGATGACGCGCCAGACAACAAGCGCCGCTACCTGTCCTCTGCCGCCAGGAAAGAGGAAATACTCGACGCGGCCCTGGTCGAATTCGCGGATCGGACATACAACGCAGTGTCGATGGAGCGCCTGGCGGAATGCGCGGGCTTGTCCAAGGCTGGCATCTATGCCCACTTCAAAAGCAAGGAAGAAATTTTTCACGCCTTGCTCGAACGTACGACGAAGCAGATTTGCGATTTCCAGGGCTGGCTCCCGGATGAGGATCTGACGTTGCCAGAGCTGGTAGATGTCTACCTGGATCGCCTGTACGCGACCTTCAGCTCCCCTGCCACGATGTCGATCTACCGGCTGCTTCTGGCCGAAAGCGCCCGAACTCCAGAGCTGGTGCAGCGTTGGCACAACGAAGTTGCGCTCGGGCTGAAAGAGCGGGCGCAGACCATCATCCACCGCAACATACGCCGAGGCGTCATTCGCCCAGGCGTCTTGACCGAACACTTCTTCCCGTTGGCGCTCGCGCCCGCAGTGCTGTGGCTGAGTTCCTCGATGCTGTCCAAGGGGAATCCTTCCATCTCGCTGGTGCAGTTACGGGATGCGCACCGGCAACTGTTGCTTGAGCTTTTGCAGCCTCAATGAGCGGAGTGATGCACAGAGTCCTGCGCGCCCTTGCAGGCTTGGCGATCGGCTTTGTGGTACTGCTGCTGACTGTGTGGGGTGCGCTGGCTCTGTGGCATCAGATGCCGGGACCTTCGGTGGTGCGATGGTTCGTCATTGCCATGTGGTCTACGTTGGGTGTGACCGTTGTCTTGTCGCGGGCGGGCTTGCTTGGGCGGCGCAATCGCAACATCGCCGGATTCGCATTTGTGATCGCAGCCGCCTCCCTGCTCATGTGGTGGGGGACGCTGCAGCCGTCACACCAGCGTGTATGGGCTGACGATGTCGCCCAGTTGCTGGAGGCCAGGATCGACGGCAACCATGTTCACCTGAATAATGTGCGCAACTTCCAGTGGCGCAGCGAAACCGACTACACCCCGCAGTGGGAGAGCCGCACATACGACCTGGATCGTCTGCGCAGCGCCGACTTGGTGCTTTCCTACTGGATGGGGCCGCACATCGCCCACACCCTGGTGTCGTTCGGCTTCGATGGCGGTGAACGCGTGGTGTTCTCGCTGGAAATTCGCAAGGAACGCCATGAGTCCTTCTCGGCGGTAGGAGGATTCTTCCGTCAGTTCGAGCAGATCCTGGTAGCCGCCGATGAGCGAGACATTGTGCGTACGCGCAGCAATGCGCGAGGCGAGGACGTTTATCTCTATCGGTTGCAGATGAGTCAGGCGAATGTCCGCGCGTTGTTTCTGGAGTATCTGCACGCGGCCAATGAACTGCGGCGCGCACCACGCTTTTACAACACACTGACCAGTAACTGCACGACCATCGTATTCGAGCTGGCTCGGCTCATTGCGCCCGCATTACCGATGGACTATCGCCTGCTGCTGTCCGGACACTTTGCGGAATATATCTATGACCTGCACGGATTGACGCCCGGCCATCGCTACGCAGAACTGCAGGCACTGGGACACATCAACGAACGCGCACTGGCCTCTGACGCATCAGGGGGCGACTTCTCGATGTCGATTCGACAAGGTGTGCCAGGCGTGCCGGCCGACGAGGTATCTCCATGAGGTTCCAGCAGTCTTGCCGCATGGCAGTGTGGCTCGTCATTGCCCCGCTGTTGCTGGGGGGCTGCTCGATCCTGCGTGAGTTCGGCCCAGTGGTTGAGGTTCATACACTGGATGCGGGCGAGGCCATCGAACTCAAGCGCGGCGATATCCTGACACGCGGCAAGCTCAGCGATGCGACTGTCCAGACCATCAGGGTGGCGGCATTGGATGAGCAGGCATGCGCAAAGCCGATCTCCTCGGAGTGCGCGGAGGCCTTGGCTACCGTGACGGGGGTTGCCACGGATAGACGCCTGGCTGCACTGTCCGAACTATGGCTGGCGCAGGCTCAGGCCATGAAGCCCGGTTCAGCGCAGCAAGCCGCCTGGCTTGAGACGATTCGCTATGCCTATGCTTATCTGTTCCTTGGTGACCATACTCCGGGAGAGCGGGCCTTCGAGGATCGCCAGACCCAAGTGCGGGATTGGTATAACTATGCCGTCGAGCATGCGGCCACCGGCATGTTCGAAGTTCGGCAACAAATGCCGACGCAGTTGCCCGACCAGACCAGTTGGAACATTGCAGGCTGGGAACTGAAGCTGGATATGCGCGGCGCGCGCTTACCGGGCACTACGGCGGTGCCAGCCGAACTCCTGCCAGCCTCGTCCCTGTCTTTCCGTGGATTGCGTAGCCTCTACCGGCGCGACGGCTTTGGCGCCGAGCTTGTGGCGGTCATTCCGGACGAGTCCCTGAGCGCCGTCCCATCTCGGGGTGGTCGCCCAGCGGCAAAACATGATCAGCAACCGCTGCCCTGGAGCGAGATGCCCGCGCCGTCCATGACGGTTCTGCTGCATCCCGACGGAGACAACTTGGACAGTGTGCTGCATGCTCGTACAGCCCGTCTGACGGTGCATGACCCCTATGTGGAATCGGCCATTATGCTGCGCGGCCAACGTGTGCCGCTGGCGGCCAATTTCACGGCCGGCTATGGCGTATGGCTGGCCCGTGCCAATTTCAACCGCCAGTCGCTGCGCAGCCTGCTCGGGCGCGAGGGTGGCATCGACCGCCCGCACGTCTACTTGATGCAGCCCTACGATCCGAACAGGCGGATCATCGTCATGCTGCACGGACTGGCCAGCAGCCCTGAAGCCTGGGTGGAACTCGCCAACGAAATCCTGGGCGATGAGGCCCTGCGCCAGCATTACCAGATCTGGCAGGTCTACTACCCGACCAACATGCCTGTCGCGTTGAACCACGCCATGATTCGCAGGGCGCTCGGGGAGACGCTGACGCATTTCGACCCATCCGGCCAAGCGCCGGCGTCGTCCGACCTCGTGCTGGTGGGGCATAGCATGGGCGGGGTCATCGCGCGGTTGATGGTGTCGTCAACCGATCAATCGCTGGTGCAATTGGCTGCGGATCACAGTCGGTTGACGCCGCAGCAGATCAGGCGCATTGATCCCATGTTGCGCTTCGAGCCCTTCCCGAATGTCAGCAGTGCCATCTTCATCGCGGCGCCTCATCGGGGCACATCGGTCGCGGGTGGACGCCTGGGGCGCTGGATGGCGGGATTTATCCGCTTTCCCATTACGGTGCTCGAAGAACTCGCCCATACACTGGCACCCAATGCGGCCGCCAGCAGCCGTGAAAGCCTGGCAACCATTCCCAATAGCGTGAACAATCTCGACGAAAACGATCCGTTCGTGCGTACGGCGGCGGGCTTTCCCATCTCATCCCAGGTGCGCTATCACTCGATCGTGGCCCAAGCCAATTCCGAAGTGGCCCTCGATGATTCCGATGACGGTCTTGTGCCTTATCGCAGCGCACATCTTCCCGGCGCACAGTCCGAGAAAGTCATTATTTCGGGGCACAGCGTGCAACAGAGCGCGGCCGCGATACTGGAGATCCAGCGTATTCTGAGAGAGGACATGGCTCTGCGGGAAGCGCATTTACAGCCATAGACAACTGCCATCTGCTGTGCGCGGCCGAGCTGATTTCGGATTTCGTATGGGCGTAATGCATTCATCTGAATGCGCAAAGAGCATCAGACTTACTGTTGCCCGCTCGACGCTGGCACAGTGGGTCGGTGCGTGCGGCGCGCAACCGCAGCCGATGGTAAAGGCGCTGGATGACGAACTGCGTCGCCACGTGGTGCTGCACGCCCACGAGACGCCGATGCTCAAGCCCAAGCATCTTGGCGACGGCAAGGCGTACCCAACGTGATCCGCCGTCTGGCGGCGACCCAGCCCATGCTCGACAAGATCGTCGGCCACCAACGCCACATCGCTCAGGCCTACGGCATATCGATGGAGCATGCGCGCTGGCTGTTGACCACCGTGGCGTTCCACTGCCTTGCCGTGGCCGACACGGTGTACTCGGTCGCCGAACGGGAACCCGTCGTGGATGCAGACCGTGCGACGGAGGAAGCCGAGATGGAGGCCGAACTCAACAGGGCATGCACGCACTCATTGTTGGCATGCTGGCCTTGATGGATGCTGATGGCCTTTCAGGAGATAGTTGATCGTCGTTCTCGTTTGTGGGGGTTGAATGGAAATCCAGGGATGCCGTAATTGAGGAGCCTGGACGGCGTATCGTTCAGGAACAAACACGCACGGGCGGCCAGGCCCTGCCGTGGCTCGACATGACGGCCTTCCTGCGCGGGGCCATCGACCTTGCGCTAGACAACCATGCCAATGCGCCACGCAGCAATACGCAATGGGTGTTCTTCGACCGTGGCCTGATCGACGCGGCGGCAGCACCCCAGGCACTGGACGGCACTACTATTCTGGACACGATTGCCCAGTCGCATCGCTACCACTCGCGCATCTTTCTGGCCCCGCCGTGGCCTGAAATCTATGTGCAGGACGAAGAACGCCGTCACAGCATGGATGAAGCGCGGGCTGAATTCGAGCGGCTTCAGCGCACCTATCCAGCGCTGGGCTATGCGGTATCGCGGTTGCCCAAGATCAGAGTGGCGCAACGCGCTGACTTTGTGCTGGACACCTTGGCTAGCCGCTAACCTACCAAGGCGAACTCTACCGTATCTCACCGCCACGTAGGACTCCATGCTCAAATCTCTTGCGTAACTCTGAGATAAGGATTGTTGGGTGGTACTGCATCGAACAACCAATTCGCATCGATCAGCAAATACCCATGCAGCTTCCGGGACTTGCGCGGCCCGGTGACTTCACAGATCCAGATGTTCAAGCCGCTGTCGTGCTTTCGATGCAACCCCAGTTTCTCAAAGCGCTTCTGCACCCACTGCCAATCCGGCATCTTGTCCTGCCGTGCCAGCGTGCCGACATGAGGGTGCTCCTGGACGTAGCGCTGGAACACACCTGGGCTGACCAAGTAGGCCGTGTCATTCACGGAATGCACGAGCGCTTTTGCGTCGTTGATGATGAGCCGGCGCGAAGCAATTCCCTGTTTCAGCCACATCATGAAATGTTCGCCTGACGGGGGCGCTGCTGTTAGGGGTGGTTTAGCAGTAGATGGTGGTGGCGAAGGAAGCACTGCGGCAGTCGCTGGCATAGGAGTGCTGGGGTCTGCGGGGTAGCTTCTCTGTGCAACCGGCTCCACATCCTGCTCGGCACCAGGCGAGCCGCTCGTGCTCACCATTGCCAGCATGTCCTCCATGACATCGGACACGGGCTGGGCCTTAGGCGGTGAGGCGGTGACGGTACTACTGCCTTCCCAAGATGGAAGTTTCTGACCGTTCGGGGCTGCCTTCGCCATGGCCGCAGGCGGCATTTTCGGCGCCTCGGCGTCGTTTTCGGCGACTGCCGCGTCGATCGCTACCGTGCCTGCAAAAGGCGTCGGTCGCTCGCCAGATTCCCAGATCAGCGCAGGAGCGAGGCGCAACAGGGTGAACGAGTGGGACCAGCCGGTGGAACTGGTTATGGTCGCGCGCCAAATAGCCTTGCCGTCGGGCGCCGGCTGCAACATGCCGTGATCCTGGAGGACGTTGAACACCGCGGTGTTGTTCGCAGGGATGCCATCGACGCCTTGGGACAGCAGGTGCGCACGCAGTTTGTCCGAGACCGTTTTGCTCACCAGCCACAGGGCATCGTCGGTGAGCCAGCCATCGGAGGCTTCCGGCTGGTTCAGTTTCAACTGTTCCTTGAGCAGGTAGCGCAACCCGTCGAGCAGCTTGCGCTGCAGCGCGTGCTTGGGCGCAGCCATGGCGCGGGCCGGATCGCCGCCCAGCTCCTGGGCCACCGAGGCCCGGTCTGCCTGCACGACAAGTTCGCCCAGTACGCCGGCGTGCTCGTACTGCCCGGCCAGGACGTAGAGCAGTGGTGCCCACAGGGACGGATAGCCGCTGAGCCAGTCCAGGGCCTCACGGTCGAGCAGTTGGTGGTAGAGCAAACCTGTCGCGGCGCTGTGCAGGCGGTACTCGCGATCGTCGCGGTAGCGGAATCGGTATGGCTGGCGCAGCGGGCCGTGCCAAGGGTGCCAGATGCTGCCGTCGGCCAGCTCGACGTGCAGATCGACGGCGATCTTGCCGATGTCGTGCAGCAGCGCGGCGTAGGCGACGGCGGCGGTCCAGGCTTCGGACTGTGCCGCTTGGTCTTCGGGGCTGGCGCCGATGGGCAGCAGATGGGACTGCCGCAGTTTCAGACTGTAGGCGACGATTTCGAGGCCGTGGTCGAGCATGCCGCCCAGATAGGCATGGTGATGCGCCTCGGAGGCCGGGAAGGCCTGGACCAGCTCGGCGTAGCGTTCCAGGGGCGCTCGGTACAGCGTGGCGAATTGCCTGCGCGACAGCGAGGTGCGCTGCCAAATGTGCTCCAGCAGCTTCTGCCGGCGCGGGGTGGCCAGCAGCGATGCGGCCGACTCGGGCCGCATCAACCCTTTCGGGAGGACGGTGGCGGGTGCTGGCGGTGGCGCGCCGGCGACCGGGGGCCGTTTTCGCTGGAACAGGGAGAGCATGCGGGTGTCCTGTGGCGGGCCGACCGGGAGGCCTTTTTGCCTTTTCGAGGTAGGGCCTTTCCCCTTGCACCCCATTCCCTTGCCGTTTCGGCCCTTTGGCCTTTAACCGTTTCGGTATAGCGGGGCCTGGGTTGCGGTTCCAGCGTCAATGTGGAACCCGCACGAATGGATTGCGCGGCGACCAGCCGCTGGCCTCGGCCTATGCTGCGGAGACGCTGTTTTCGCCAGGTAGGTTGCTCTCTAGGCGTCAAAGTTGACAAATGCGACAAAGGCGACTAGAGTAAGTCCTGTCTCAAACCTACCTGGGAGATGACCATGCCCACCGCCATTGAATTCATTGCCGACCGTCTGCCGCGTGTCACCGTGGAGGATGTGCGCCGCTTCGCGGATACCGTCGAAATCCGGGATGCGCCGGCTTTCGCGGCCGAGTTGCAGGCGTTCATTCACGAGCGCGTGGAGGCGGTAAAGCTGCCAGCCAACCTCGAAGGTGAAACGGTGGAGCACGCCTTGAAGCGTAAGACGGCTGCGCTGCGCGCTGAGACGCGCTGGGCGCCGACTGAAACCGACGTCCAGCGAGGCCGCGCCGTGCTGCTGGAAACCTTCAACCAGCCGCACAACCTGCCGCCCGCGGAGTACGCCAAGCTGGCGGACAAGTCGCGCCAGCAGATCTACAAGGACATCCTCGCCCGTCGGCTGCTGGCGCTGAACGTGGGGCCGCGAGGCCAGAAACTGCCCGACTGGCAGCTCGACCCGGTGAAGCAGCAGTTGACCCAAACCGTGCTTCAGGAGGTCGAGGGCATCGACCCTTGGACGATCTACCGCGCACTGTCCGAACCGCTCGAAGGCTTGGGCGGCCGCTCGCCAGTGGATGCGGTGACGCATGGCACGATCGACGACGTGGCCGAGGCCGTGTTCAACGTGCTGGGCGTTCAGGTGCATTGAAGCGAGATCGCCATGAGCCACGAGCTGCCTTCGTTCCTGATCGATGCCGGTGAGCTGCTCCAGCATGTGAGCCGCGTCGTCTATCGGGGCAGCCCGCTGTACTATGGCCGCAGCAGCACCAATCGCTACGATGACCCGGCCCAGGCCTACGGGGTGCTCTACCTGGGGCGCGACCTGCCCACGGCGCTGATGGAGTCGGTGTTTCATAAGCACCAGTGGCTTGCGGACACGAAGCGCTCGATCGCGCTGAAAGAAGTCCAGAGCCGGATGGTGCGCGCAGTGGGCGTGATGGACGACGTGCTTCTGGCCGACCTCACGGCGCCGGGCGTCATGGCGGGCTACTTCGGCCTGAACCTGGAGCAGTTGGCCAGCCGCGACTACACGCACACGCAGCAGGTGTCGGCCCAGGTGCATGCGATGCTTGGAGATGACGGCCAGGTGCTGTTCGACGGGGTGCTCTATCCGTCGCGCAACAACTATCCCGCCAAGAGCATCGCGCTGTTCGAGCGTGCCAGCGCGAAGGTCAGTGTCATCGAGGACATCGATCTCGTTGACCATGTGGACTGGCCGCGTTTCGTTGCTACATACCGCATCGGCGTGGAGCCCGACCCTGGCCCGTTGGAACCGGATGACGAAGCGTCCTGAAGCAGCAAGAGAACACATTGAAGCCCTAAACAGAATGAAATGGACCAAACTGAAATAGGCATCCCTCAGCAGTAGGAGACGACCATGAACACCACGACTCGCACCAGCACCGCAGAACGCCTCGGCCGCGCCTTTGGCCGCGGATGGCGTGCCTACGCGCGCTGTGAACGGCGGGCGTCGAACTGGTTGGTTTCCAAGGGCATGCCGACGGCTGGAGCCACCGCGCTCGTGTGGATGGTTAAGCTGGCTGCGCTCGGGGTGCTGCTGTACACCACCTTCTGGCTGGCCCTGGTGATGGTGTGCGTCATGGTGGTTGCCTGGATGGCCCGCAACACCGACTTGGGCGAGGAGTTGCCCGAGCCAGAGTGGCGAAACGGACCAGCAGGATTCGGCCTATACACCTACGACGGTTTCCGCATTGATCCTCATGTCGAGGACGACTAGCAGCGATCACTTCTTCGACACTGCATTGATCGCAATGCTTCCTCCCCTTCCGCCAGCAGCCTTGGCATCTCCGGTGGCTCCTGCGAGGCCTTGCAACACGTTGCCGGCACGAACGCCCGCCCAAGCCAAGGCCATGATCCAGAACGTAGGCAGTACGATGAACATCGTGCCCGTGACAAACATCAGGAGCATGTCTCCGAAGGCGTTGTTCAGCCCCACCAGCGGGTCGAAGTTGGTGTGCGGCCGATTCCAGCCGAACCCCCAGCCATAGAGCGCATCCAGGATCGTCGAATCGATCCAGCGCGCAAGCTGAAACCAGAAGTCCGTGAAGAAGAGCGCGAACTGCACGACGCTGACGGTAACGACCGTCTTCAGATCGTAGGTGCCTACGACCAGCACAAGCGGGATGCAGATGACCAGCGCCATCTTGAGCAAGGCGAGGACCATGGGCAGAGACTGTCTCACGACGTCCATGGCGGGAAACGCGGCAATCGCGCCGACGGCCATCCCAACGTCTCCCGTGGCCCGCGTCACGATGTTCGGCAAGGTCTTGTCGATCTGGCCGCCATAGTCCGTATAGACGCTACCCTGGTTCAATTTCTGTTGCCGCGGTGACGCGATGGCGCGGATCACCGAGTCGTCCACCTCGGCCCTGCTCAGGAACCCGGCCCAGCCTGCCAGGCGATTCAACAGGTTCGGGTCCACCTGTCCCAGCAGGCGTGCCCGCAGGCCATTGCCGCCATCGGCCCACCACTGCCTGCAGGTCGGGTAGCCGCCACCGCTGCCCACCTGTGCAAGCCCCGCATCGCGGGTGCTGTCGTAGGGCCAGTCGTCGCGCGGCGTGCTTGAGCGGTAGGTGTCGTAGTAGCCGCCCGTGTCCGTGAAAAACCTCGACCCTATCCAGGTCACGTCGTGCATCTGCTGCTCATCAAGCTGAGGGCGCTGCATGAACAATTTGGCCCGCGCAGGCCCATAGCAATCCCGCGAGAAATCCGCTACTTCCTGAGCCAGTACCGGGTCGTCAATGCGGGTCGCGTCGATCTCCATGCGCATCTGCCGCAGGTCCGTGCCGCATGGGATCGCCGCCACCGAGGCGCTCGTGACGGCGCGCGAGAGCGCGTGCATGAAAGCCCACCAGACCGGCACCTTCGCCGACTGGTTGTTGATGGTGCTGAAGGACTGCGACCAGCCGGTATCCGTGGGCTGCGGCACGCTGACCTGGCACTGGGCCGAGCGCGAGCTGTCGTACTGGATGGTGTTGAGGTCCACGTCGATGAACGGGATGCCAGCGAACATCACCACCACGATGGCGACGAAGACCCGGTTCTCGATGCGCGCAGCCGAGAGCACGCCCTTGTTGCCTTCGTCGGCACCTTCCGCACGGGCCTTCAACCACTCCTGCACGATGATGGCGACGAACGGCAGCGCGAATACTCCGCTCGACACCAGCACCGCCCAGATGCCGTTGTTGACGATCCAGGACACCAGCGTCAGGTAGTACTCCAGGTAGTCGGTCGTAAAAAGCGTCATGGCGCGGCTCCCTCTTCAGCTCTGCATCAGCAGGCTGGCTTCCAGCGCCACGATGGCGACGACGCCGGCGATCTCGCTGCGCACCAGGCGTCGCCGCGCTTGCGCGTCTTCCTCGCGGGCCAGCAGCCGGCGGCGCATCCAGACCCAGCCATAGACCGTCGCGCCGTACAGGCACAGCCGCCACACCAGGAAGTAGCCCGCGCTGGCAGCCAGCCACCGCTCCCAGCCGGCAACGCTGCCGACGAGGTAGATGCCGACGAGATTGGCGCCCACGGCCGCGGCGATGATGACCACCGCCAGGAGCAGCGCCTTTGCCGCGCGCCGGCTGAAAAGCCAGCGCGGGCGCAGCCAGGCCGCGTTCATGGCGTGCCTCCCGGGTTGCCCCGCTGCAACCGATCGAGGCGGTCGGGCACCGGGTCGCCTTCGTAGATGCCGCGCGAGCCGGCCGCGCGCGTCCCGTGGCGCTGGATGATGGCCATGGGCGAGTTGTTCGCCAGTTCGCGCCGCAGTTCAAGTTCGGTCTTGAGGTTGCGGATCTCCTGATCGAGCGTGTCGCTCTCGTGGTTCACGGCCTCGACCGCCAACTGGTTGGCCGCCACGTTGGGTTCCTTCTTGCCGGTCAGCAGGGTCCGCTGGAGCAGCAATGCCTTCTCCAGCACGGACGACAACGCGACCTCGGACGCGAGACGTCGCGCCAGCAGGTCTTGGTCTGGCTCGTCGCGCAGCGCCTCGATGACGCCGCGTGTAATGGGCAGCGAGGTGCTGCCGGCTGCATGCAGGTTCTCGAACGTCGTGTTGCGCGTCCCAGAGACCAGTTCCTGCAAGGCCTCCAGCTTGGTCTCGTACTCCTCCTGGATCAGCGGCGTCAGCCCGACGCCAGGCACGGTCTCGGTCTTGGTGCAGGAATCACACGTGCGCTGTACCTGTTCCCCGAGAACCCGCGTCGCCCATTCGGTCGCCTGCTGCGGCGACGTCCAGGTCTGGCAGGACAGGCTCGCGCAACTGGCGGGCGCGATGGAGGACGTGTCAGTCACGCTGCGCCCGTTGACCAGGTTGTAGCCCGCCCGCGTCACGTCACCGACCACCCGGATGGCCGACTGGCCCGCGCCGCCGGCATTGCTGCCGCCCACCCAGGGCACGCCGTCGTTGCCGCGGCGCGTCTCGGCCTGCTCGATCGCCGATACGGCATCCGTGCTCGACACCGCATCGCGCAGCGCCATGCCTTCCGCCATCTGGCTCCATCCGAGCTGGCCGCCCGCCGTCTCGGCCATCTTCTCGGCCATCGCGCGACACGTCAGCTTGGAGCGGTCGAAATCCAGCCTCGCCTGCAGCACACCATTGGTCAGCAGGTTGTACAGCCCCGGATCGGCACGCTGGATGATCAGCGCCGGCAGCGATGCCACGGCACTGGTCGCGCTCTGGATCACGTTGCTCATGATCTGCTGGAACCCATTCGTGATCCCATTGAGCTGATTGCGCAGCGTGGTCTGGATGCTCATGTCGCCGCAGATGAGGTTGCTGTTCCAACCCAGGCCGACCCCGATCGAACGCATGCCAGCGGCGCGGCCCATGGACACCGCACTGCCACCGCCGATCGAGTACATGACCTCATCGCCGATGACGGGGCCGCTGGTCTGGAAGCCGGCCTGCGCCCACGCGAGGCCACAGACCAGGGCGAGCGCGCCGGCTAGCGCCGTGGGGCGCAGCGGGCGGCGAACCTTGGCGGATGGGTTCATCAGTTCAGGACGCTTCATCGCCGTACCCTCAATAGAAATCGACGCTGCCGAGGAACACCTGGCCCCGGCGTTCGCAGCACGCATAGGGCCGCCACAACGCCCAGGCGTAGTCGCCTTGTTGGGCCTGTGTCAGGAAGCCGTTGCGCGGGAAGACCGTGCAGGACGAGGACAGGACGGGCGTGAGTTCCTGCCACTTGCCGGTCGAGGCATCGCCCTCCATCAGCGCGCCGGCCGGCCAGTAGCCATCGCGGGAGTTGGCGAGCAGCGGCTGATAGACGTGGATCTGCCCGCGGCGCGTGACCACATCGCCGGCCCGTTGGGCCACCACGGCACCGGCCTTGTGGTCGTCCGTCTGGTGCAGGAAGCCGCCGCGCGGATAGACGTTGCCCCAGAGGTTCAGGGTCGAGCGCGCGCCGACCTCGCGCATGCCCGGGATCAATGCCTCCGGGTACACCATCTCCGGTACGTTGTAGCGCCAGGCCGGCGTGTCCAGCGTACTGAGCAGGTACGGCATGAAGGCCGTGCCTGCGCCCTCGCAGAAATAGCCCGAGGACGAGACGAACTGGTTGAACACCTCGACGCCGGGGTGGCCGATGACGTCCGCGTTCTTGAACTTCGCGAGATTGTTTTCGTGATCTTCATTGGTGGTGCCGTCCCCGCCGGCCTGGGCCGAAGGGTTGGGCGTGCTCATGGCGCGCACTTCGACCCAGGGGTTCTCGCCGGTGTTCGAGTAGGACGAAACCACCGCATCGGGGATGTAGTGCCTGACCTTGACGGACGTGCGCACCGTGCAGCCGGTCCAGGTGCAGTAGAGCCAGTAGCAGATACCCACCACCCGGTACTCCAGGCAATCGGGCGAAGCCACTGAACCCACGATGGTCGCCGTGTTCAGGGCGTAGCTGCCCGTGGCGCTGAGCAGCAGCACGGAGGTGACGGCAGCCCGCATGCGGCGCAGAAGGTCGAATGAGCGGATCACGGTTCGGCCCTCCGGTGCTGTTCGATGCGCGCGATGGCGCGGGCCACGTCAGGCTCGCCATAGACCACGTAGCGCTGATCCACCACGACAGCCGGAATGGTGGTGATGCCCAGGCTCCATGCGTCGGCAACGCCCTGGTATTCGGTGGCGATGCGACGCTGGAGGTCAGCGCCCCCCTGGCTCAGCCGGCGCTTCACGATGGCTGTTGCCTGTCCGGGATCGGCGGGCAGCGCCGCAGAAAGCTCCGCTTCGATCCGGGGCGCTTCATCCAGCTCGATCAGCTGCTCGCCACCCATGGTCCTGACCGGGTGACGGCTGTCGGTGATGATCACCACATCGGCGGCGAAGCTGGCCGGGCTGAACACGGCCAGGGAAGCCGGCAGCGCAACGGCCAGGCCAAGGGTTCGCCAGCCCGATGCGAACCTGGATGAAGATGCTGGCATGTCGAGCGCCCCCAAGAGTTGTCAAGGGCCATAGTCAAACGCCGAACGCCATGCGGCCCCAACAAACAATGCGCATCGCGGACTGCCCGCATACCTGCTTGTCTTGCGCCAATGAAAAGCGGAGGCCGAAGCCTCCGCGTGGATCAAGGAGCCGGTGCCATTGCTACAGCAGGCCGGATTCCGCAAAGGAGAACGGGGCACCCTGGCCGACGATGATGTGGTCCAGTACCCGCACATCGATGAGCGCCAGCGCGGCTTGCAGTTGCTGGGTCAGCATGCGATCCGCGCTGGACGGCTCGGAGACGCCCGAAGGATGCTGGTGGGCGAAGACCACCGCGGCGGCATTCAACTCCAGCACACGCTGCACGACGACACGCGGATAGACCGAAGTCGCGTTGATCGTGCCCCTGAACAGCGGCTCGTAGGCCAGCACCTGGTGCAGGCTGTCCAGGAACACAGCGGCGAATATCTCATTGGGCTCAGCGACCAGTTTCAGACGCAGGTAGTCCCGTACAGCGGCCGGTTGGCTGAGGCACGGTCCAGCTTTGAAGACCCGTCTCTCCAGCAGCACGATGGCTTGCTGGATGATCCAGTCCTCGTGTTGGGCAGCGATGGCGGAAAGCGACTCCAGGCAGGAGTCATTGACGGCGAAAGACATGGCGAACCTCCAGACGGTGAGATCGGAGGGCACTCGCCCTGGGAGGGCAAGCCCTCCTGGGGAACGAACAAGGTGCATCCATCACCGCGGCAGCGGTGATCGTTCGCGGCCAGGATGCGAGGCGAACGGGGTTGTGGTCAGCGCAGCGGACTGCGCCGTAGCCTTGAAGACCGGGGCTACCTGGGCATGTCGCCGACGACGTCGGCAGGCATTTCCGATGTGGGTGTGGCGGCGGGATCGCCGGCCGCGAGCATGTCCATGGCCGACAGCAAGGCATCGCCCTCGATCGGGCCCTGCAGCAGGATCGCCTTGCCGGTTTCGCGATCGTGCAGCCGCAGCGACGGCGTGGCGGTCACGCCGCTGTTCGTGGCTTCCGCAGTTTGGGTACGAATCGCCGCGTCGGGCCGCTCGCTCGCAATGCACTGTTCGATGGCTGGCGTCAGGGCGGGGTGGCGCAGGTCTTCGGGCAAGCCCTGGCCGTCGCTGTGTGTGTGGACATAGACCCACTCGACAGCCTGCCAGAAGGCGGGATGGCCGCCGGCTTCGCCCGCGCATTCCACCAAGCGCGCTTCGGCGGACGCGGCCGGCTCATGCGCGGCCAACGGCAGGTGGTGCCATTGCAAGGCCACGTCCGCATTGCCGGCCACCCAACGCTTGAGGACAGGGAAATAGGACCGGCAGAACGGGCATTCGAGGTCCGCGTAGAGCGTCAGCGTGAAACGACCTGCCGGGTTGCCCATCTGCCAAGGAGGCCCGGCCACCTGCGTCTCGCTGACAGGCGCCGAGGTTTGGGGCGTGGACTCGCCTGGCGAACGGGACACGAGCCAGATCAGCAGCAGCGCAACCAGCACTGCGCCTAACGCCCATGGCCAGCGGGCCCGCCAGCGCCGACGGCGGAACGCCTGGACCTGCATCGGAATGGATGAGCGTTTCTGTTCCATGGCGTTCTCCGGTGCACGGCAGATTCAGGGCAGGGCCAGGGCCGGCGACTCGATGCCGCGTGCCCGGTCGATCTTCTCGGCCACCTTGAAGGCGGCATCCAACTCGCTGACGCCGTGCTGCTGCATGAGCTGGTAGCGCTCGGCCTTCTCTTCGGGTTCGGTCTGCGCGAGCGCGAGATACAGGCTCGGCGGCACGGCGCGGAAGAGCACCTCCATGCTTTTGGAGAGGATGACGCCCTCGGTGAACTTGCCCGCTTCCTTGCGTGCCGAAAGCATCAGCGCCTTCTGCGCCGGCGAGAGTTCGCGGAATCGTGCGATCTTCTCCACCTCGTCCGGCGGCATCGACAGGCAGATCCACCACTCGATCATGTTGAGCATGGGCTCTGCGGCGCGCGGCAGATCGTCGATGTTTTGCGTCGCCAGCCAGAACCAGGCGCCCAACTTGCGCCACATTTTTGTAATTTTCACGACATACGGCGCGAGCAGCGGGTTCTTCGTGATGATGTGGCCTTCGTCGGTCACGTTGATGATCGGGCGGCCGAGATACTGGTCACGCTCCGCGATGTTGTTCACCGTGCTGATGAGGCTGATGTACGCGATCGAGAGCTGCGCGTTGTAGCCCTCACGGGCATAGGTCGCGAGATCCACCAGCGTGATGTCGGCCTCGGGCCACGGCGTGCCGTCGCGGTCGAACATCTCGCCGTCCGTGCCTTGGCAGAACATGTCCATCGCGTCCGCCATCTCCAGCAGCCGCACGCGCCGCATCTCGGGCAACGTCGGGTCCTGGCCGCGGGTGCGCAGCGCATTGCGCACGTCGCGCGTGAGCACCGTGCGCTTCTCGGCCACGCAGTGCTCGGCGGCGTCGAGGATGCACTGGCGGATCAGCGAGCGGTCGGCGCGCGTCATCCTGGCTTCCTCCTTGTCCTCGCCGCCAGTGATCATCAGCCGCGCCGTGATCTCCAGTTCGCCCAGCACGTCGCGCTGTTCGTCCGCCTCCATGGCTGAGGCATCGGGTGGCAGGTCTTCGTCCAGCGCATCGGCATCGAGCGTTTGCACATCGCTGGGCGTTTCGATCAGCCGGCGCGCGTCGGCGAACGGCGCTAGGCTGATGCCCGATCCGGGGGCCAGCTTGACCCGATTCACGGTCAGGCCCAGGCGCCTGGCGAAGTCGCTGAACAAGCCGAAGCTATTGCCGGCTTCCACGATGAAGAGGCGCGGCCGATAAATGGCCGTGACCTGGTTCAGCAGATTGTTGAGCGTGGCCGATTTGCCGGAACCCGTCGGGCCGAACAGGAACAGGTGGGCGTTCATCTGCCGGTCCAGGCGATTGAGCGGATCGAAGGTGATCGGCCCGCCGCCGCGGTTGAACATCGTGATGCCTGGATGCCCCGTACCCTGGGCACGGCCCCACACCGGCGACAGGTTTGCCGCGTGCTGGGCGAACATCAGTTGCGTGTACCACCGGCGCCGATCCTTGCCGGGGTTGTAGCAGCACGGCAGCCAGCGCAGGTAGCTGTTGAGCGGCGCCACCTCATCATCCTCTCGCACCGGCTGCAAACCAGCGTTGAGCATCACGTTCGCCAGGTCCAGGCCGCGCCGATCCAGTTCCGCCTCGTCGCGCCCGCGCAGGTAGAACGCCAGCGTGCCCCGGTAGAGCTTGTGCGCGCTGCCGATCAGCGAGCGGGCTTCATGCACGTCCTTGAGCGTCTGCTCCGACGCCAGCGTCTCGCCCACGGCCTTCTTCGCCAGGTGGTTCAGATCCGATTCCAGGACATCCTGGGGCGTGGCAACCATCGTGAGACAAAGCAAGGTGTCTTCCGGCATCTGGTCGAACAGCGTGTTGATCGCATCGCCCTTGCGGGTCTCGCCGGTTAGATGTCCCGTGCCGGGCGGCATGCGCAGCCGGTCGGTGATCAGCACACGGTGCGGCATGCCGTCGAAGTACCAGGTGCCGTGCTCCACGTCGGAGCGTGGCTGGCCGAAGAACAGCCGCTGGCTGAAATCCCGCCCGCTCGCCAGTTCGATCTCGCCGGCCTCAGTCTCGTCCGGGTAGCGCGCCAGTGCGTAGAAGCGCTCCCGGTCCTCTGTACTGGGCCCGAGCATCGCGGGGCGCGGATTGAGCCACCGCAGCAGCCAGTCGTGGACGTCGGCTGCGACCATGCGCCGTGCCTGGATGCCGGCGTTCGCCAGCCCGCCACACAGGCGGTCGCAGACGATGTTCAGCATCTGCTCGGGCGTCTGGCCGCGGCGGCTTGCCTGCCCGGTGGCACGTCGATAGACCACCATGCGCACGCGCCGCGTCTGCCCGCGCCAGCGCAGCCGCGTGACCACCGTGTCCTCGAACAGGCCGCCGGGCTTGGCCACCGCACGCAGATGGTGGCCGAAGAAGCGCAGGTAGAACTCGGTGAACGCTGTCCCGCGGGCACGTGGCTGCACGTAGTCACGCAGGGTCTGCATGTACTGGTCGAAACTCGGCTCGTCCTGGGCATAGAGCTGGAGCACCCAGGGGTTCTCGTCCAGCTCATCGAAGCTGTCCTGCAGCGCGTTCTCCAAGGCGTCGCGGGCGTGGGCAAGCCAGCCCGGTTCCCGGCCCTCGGTCCCCAGCGGCACCAGCTCGAAGAAGGCCGCCACCGATTGGCCGTCCTCCAGCAACATGGACCTTGACTCGGGCAAGAACTCGACCCAGGGCAGCAGTTCCACGAAGGACGGTGCGACCTCGTACAGCGCCTGCTCGTCGGCCTCCGTCGCCGGTTTGCGGCCCCGGACTGCCGAGCCGGGTTCGGGGATGCCGGCTTGGCGCAAGGCCTCAATGTGGCGCTGCCAGCCGTCCGGCTGCTCGTCATCACCAGCGCCGGATGCGGCCAGCTTCAGCGCGGCCGGCTTAGGCCAGGGAAGTTTCCAGCGCATCAGTAGTCCTCCACGCGCTCACCCGGCATCGCGTACTGAATGCGCTGGTACAGCGGGAAGACGGTCGTGTAGCCGGGCACCGGCACGGGATCGGTGCCGGCCAGGTGCGGGTACACGTACATCACGAGATCGGGATTGGGCAGGCGCTGGAACTGGCGATGGACCTCGTTGCGCGCGGTGCGCGTGTAGCGCATCTGCTCGGCAGGTGCGGCCTGCATATCGGCGTCGGTCAGCGGCCGACGCAGGCTCTGGCGCGCATCGAGCAGTTGGCCGCCGGCGTTCCGTCCGGCTGCGCCACCGCCGTCCCCGGCCTCCTGCTGCCAGATGTCCATCATCGTGCGGTCACCGTGGGTCAGCAGCTTTTCCTTGCTGGTGGCGCAGCCGGCGAGCGCCGCGACGGCGAGGACCAGCGCCAGGCCACGGGCCAAGCTATTCAAGTTCGAGAGCATGGCTTTCTCCTGTGCGGTGATCGACCTTGCGGCCTTCGGGATCGAAGTCGATGGCGAGCGGCTTTTCGAGGTGGACGGCGACCTTCGCGCCGGGCTGGACATAGACGGCGGCGAACGCTTGGCCGTAGAGCTTGTTGACCCAGGCCGACATGTCCCGCACGCCGCCCGCCAGAATCTGGCCGACCGCCTCCTGGCCGCTGATGCCCACGGTGCCGATGGAGCCGTCCGAGCCGACATACGACATGCGGCCGCTGTCGCTCTCGATGAGCGAGGCCACGCCGGCACCGGCCGCCGTGATCAGGGCCTGCGAGCCCAAGTACTGCTGGGCGTTGCTGCGCCGCTCGCCGCTGACGCAGGGGATGCCGTGCGGGTCGCTGATCCATCCCAAGCCGTCGCGTTGCTGGTTATTCTGCTGGTTGCCCTCGCGGTCTTCGGGGATCGTGCGGATCGTGCCGTCGTTGAACACGAACGTGATGCTGCGCACCTGGCCGCGCACGCACGAAAGCGTCCAGTCGCCCGAGGCGGTGCCGCTGAACACGGCGCCGGCCACATCGGGAATGTCGATGCCATTCGCCGTCAGGTTGTCCGGCCCGACCAGGACTTTGAACGGATAGGGATCGTTCACCGTGCCGTCGATCGGCACACGGCCGATCAGCGCCGTCATCGCGACCGAGCCCATGAGCGTGGAGTTGGTCGGCACGGTATAGACGGGCTTCGCGGTCTTGACGCCCGCGACTTGCGCGCCCGCGTTCGCCACGGTTTCCGCGGTGGTTTCGAGCGTGCTCTGCGCCGGGCCGAAGCTCGTGGGGAAGCTCATTCCGCCGCTCGCGCCACGACCGCCGTTGCGCCCCTCGGCGGGCTTTGCGTCGTCCGGCTCGACCCACCGCACGCCGCCCTCCATGCCGGCCTCGTCGCCGCCCTGCAGCCCCAGGCCCACGGGCAGGTCCGCATGGCCGCCGCCGCGCCCGCCGATGCTGTCCAGGCGCCGCTGCAGGTCTGCGAGCAGCCCTTCGGTCTGCTGGCGCGCGCTGGCCGCCTGCTCCTGGTCGCGGCGCAGGTTGGACCGCTCGGATTCGAGCGCCGAGTTGATGCGCTGGTCGATGGAGTTCTCGCGCTGGCGCAGCCGCTGGTTCTCTTCACGCTGCGACTTGTTGTCCGAGAGCGCGGTCTGAAGCTCGGTGCGCAACTGCTTCACTTGGGCAACGAGCGTCGCCACGGTGTCGCGCGGGGTGTCGCCTTCGATGCCCAGCGCCTTCATTTCCTCGGGCGTGAGCTGGGCGCCGTTGTCCGCCGCGGGTGGCGCCGTGCTGCCGCCACCCGAGAACAGCCGGATACCGACGAACAGCACCAGGATGGCGACAGGGATCATCAGCCACTTGAGCAGGCCGTTACTGCGCATGGCGGGCCTCCTCGACGTTCTCGTCGCCGTCCGGCTGCGGCAGATGCACGGCAGGGTCGAAGCGGTGAATCGCCGGCAGCAGCGACTGCGCGAGGCCGCGGCCGCGCGTGACCAGGTAGAGGACGGTCGTGTCCTCGGGCGTGCCGCGCGGACCCAGCGCCTCGTGCTGGAAGGTGGCGGTGAGGAAATCGCCTTGCAGCACGCGCGGGTCGAGCGCGACCCAGTCGGCGCCGGTGTTGGTGAGGCGCACGGCAGTCACCCATTGGTCTTCCAGGCGCCACGACGCGAGCGCGACCGCGCGCACCGGCAGCGTTGGCATCAGTGTGTCCAGGTCGAGGTCGCGGGGCAGGTTGGCCCGCATGACGCCCGGAAGCGGCTCGACGGTGCGCAGCGGTGCGTAGAGGTTCTGCGCGGCGAAGCGCGTCAGCACGACAGGGACCGGAGTTTCGCGCCGCGCGGTCCGCGCACCTGCCTGGCCCTGGGCGCGTGCCGGGGCCTCGGCACTGTCGGCTTGCTCGCCATAGCGTCCCGGTGCGCTGTCACCCTCGACGATGCGCACCGGCTCCAGCTCGGCTTCCCCGTCCTTGGGCAGTTCAGCTGCGATGTCCAGCAGGATCAGCGCGCCCGTGTCGGCGTCCTGCAGTTGCAACCGCGTGGGCTCGATCGGCTCGCTGGCGCGCAGGTACACCGCGCCGCCCGCACTCTGCACGCGCAGGCGTTCGCCCACGCCCGCGGGCACGCCCACGCGCACGTTCCGGTTGATGAACACGATGCGTTCCTGACCGACCTTCAGCGGCACTGCCAGTGGCATGCGTTCCCAACGCAGGATCTCCACCGCCTGGGCGACGGGTGCCGCGGCCACGGCCAGTAGCCCCAGCAGCGCGAGTACAGGATGCTTCATGGGGTGTTTCCTCCTTGAGGCGCTTGCGGAGAAAGGCCACTCGGCGCCGGGCGCGCCGGCTCCGGTGCACTGATGCGCTGGGGCGCGCCCTCATAGCAGTCCAGCGCCAGGCCGAACGGGTTGCGGGCGGGATCGACGTCCACCCGCGTGACCTTGATCGGATAGCGCACCAGGGCGCGTTTAACCTGCTCGGCGCCGTAGTACTCGTCCGCCGTGATGTCCAGCGTCACCACCCAGTCGCGATCGGATACGGTGCGCACGCGCGCCGTGGGGTCGTCGCCATAGCCGCGGCCGGGAATCTCGTAGATGCCGCGCACGCGCTGACGCAGCTCGCCCGTGGAGCGGCGGTAGTCATAGTCCGCCCGCAGGAAGGCCTGGCAGGACGGGGTGAGGTACGGCGAGAGCGTGTGGAGGTTGCGCGAGTAGTCTTCTTCGCCATTGGTCGGCCAGCGGTTCAGCGTCTGGAACACGTAGAACGTGAACGCATAGACCGATTCGGGCGGCACTTCCCACCACTTGCGGGTACTGCCAGAGCGCAGGTCGGGCGGGACGTGGATGGTCAGGTCGCGCGGCGCGCTCCACCAGCCGCCGCCCATGACCAGGGCGACGACGACCAGCGCGCCCGCGCCCAGCCGCAAGGTCTTGATGTGCGCCTGCAGGTGGGTAACCTCGTTTTTGAAGCGGCTCATCGCATGCTCCTGCGGGTGGACCAGAAGCCCGAGCGCGAGATCAGCACATGGCCACCGACCCAGCCAGCCATCAGCGGATGGCGCGTGGCGATGCGCCATTGCAGTTGCCGATACAGCCAGGTGTCGGGGCGCCCACGCTTGAGGCGGCGCAGGATGCCGCCGCCGATGAACACGCCCAAGGCCACGCCCAGGACGACGAACGTCGGCGCCAGCGCGATCGTGCGGAACACCCAGGACAGCGGCGCGCCGACCAGCAGGCCGGCGGCGCCGGACAGGCCGCAGCAGATCCACAGCTCGTCGGCGGTGAGGCCGCGCACGACAACGGGATGGCGGTTGAGCCGGTGCGGAAGGAAGGTGACCGTTCCGTCCGCACGGACGTGCTGCTGCTCGGACATACCGGCCTCGCTTACAGGATGCCGGTGGCTTCGGTGAGCAGCCAGATGCCGATCACGAGCAGCACGGCGCCGATGGCGACCGTGAGGCCGAACTGGCCCCAGGTCTTGCGGCCGGTGTGGATTTCCGCGTAGGTGCCGTAGGCGTGGTAGCACACGCCGATGAACATCGACGCCACCACCAACAGGGCCACGAGCATGATGATGTCGTAGCCGTAGTTGCGGATCGTCTCCATGATGCCGTTGCCGGTGCCGCGCGTCGGGTTCTCCAACTGCGGCAAGCCTTGCGCGAACGACAGCGCGGGCAGCGCGGCGGCGCCCAGGGCCACGGCGGCGCGCTGGGCAAAACGGGAAGTGAAGATGCGGTTGTGCATGGTCGGGCCTTTCAGGTCAGGACAGGAGGAAGAAACTCAGGACGAGGTACATCGCGACGAAGCGGATGCAGACGCCGAGGAACTGGCGCTGGTTGAGGCGGCTCTCGGACCACCCCACGTAGGCCGTTCGGATGGCCCAGACGCCCCACACGAGCAGGACCGCGAACACGACGCCGACCAGGACGGTCGCCATCGCGGAAGGCGCGATGCCGCTGTTGGCTTGAAATGCTGAGACCTGGGCGCCGTTCATGGCTTGCCCTCCGCAGTCGTCGCCGGCAGCGGCTCGGTCGCCCGCTCGGTGCGGTAGTCGCCGGCCAGTTCGGAGGGGTCGCGCGGCTGGGCGCGCGATGGCGTCAGATGGAACTGGATGCCGGCGCGAACACGCGCCAGGTCAGCCAGCAGCCGCGGGTAGTCGAAGTGGTAGCGCTCGCCCGGCTGGATGGGGGCATGCGCGGCGCTGTCCGCGACGGTGCGCTCCAGCGCGTCGAGCTGGCGCAGTGCGGCGACCAGCTCCTGGCGCTGCGCAGGGGACTCGGCCAAGGCCATCGGGGACTGACCCAGCAGGAGGGCCGTCACGAGAAGAGTGGGTACGCCGCGATGCGCGGCGCGCAGCCAGATCGAAGCCACCATCGCGCCATTCCTGTGTGATCAGCAATGGGGTGATCGTGGAGATCAGGGCTGTTTTAGGCCGCAAACAATAGGAACTGGCGGACGACCGGATTGGGCATGCCGCGAGCGAACCTACAAAAGCCCGGGTCGCGTTTCGATTATTGCGTTTTTCGAGTGTTTCGAATATGATCGGCTCTGCAACCGTTTTCGCTTAGGAGCTACCCATGACCACCGCCACTGCCCAATCCAAGATGACCCTTCCCGCCGCGGGAGAGGTTAAGGCAGCCGTCCAGGGTCAACGTGCCTTGGCGGCTTACCTCGCAACCCAGTTCGAGACGCAGCACATCCAGATCTTTGATGACCACAAACAGGCTCATCAGGTGGAACTGCCTACCTCGGCGTTGCGCCTGCTGGTCGACATCCTGGCCGAGTTGGCCGATGGCAATGCAGTAAAGGTGGTGCCCGTCCATGCAGAGCTGACGACCCAAGAGGCGGCGGACTTGCTCAACGTGTCCCGTCCCCATTTCGTCAAGCTGCTAGAAGATGGGGTGTTGGCATTTCATCGCACCGGCAAGCACCGCAGGGTGAGGTTCGCCGATCTGATGCAGTACAAGGAAGCGCGCGAGCGCGCCAGTGAGCAGGCGATGGCCGAACTCGCTCAGCAGTCGCAAGAGTTGGGAATGGGATACGAATGAGGCATTCCCCATTCACCGCCGTCTACGACGCGTGCGTTCTATATCCCGCGCCACTGCGGGATTTCCTGATGTGGCTCGGCCTGTCTGGCCGCTTCCGGGCGCGGTGGAGCCAAGCCATTCATGAGGAGTGGAAACGCAACCTGTTGATCAACCGCCCCGATCTCACCCGGGTTCAGGTCGACAGGACGTCGGATCTCATGGACAGGGCCATTCCGGACGGCTTGGTGGAGGGCTACGAAGCGCTCGTGGCAGGCCTGACATTGCCCGATCCGGACGATCGGCACGTCCTGGCTGCGGCGATTCGCTGCGGTGCGAGCGTGATTGTGACGTTCAACGAACGGGATTTCCCGAACGATCTGCTGGCTCCGTACGGCATCGAATCGCAGCACCCCGATGAGTTTGTGGACAACCTGCTGGATCTGGATGCGGCCGCCGTAGTGTCGGCTGCGCAGCGCCAGCGTGCCCAACTCAAGCATCCGCCGATCGATGTGGACCGCTATCTCGAAATCCTGCTGCGCCAAGGCCTTGTGCAAACGACCAAGGTGCTGGCGACCTATCGCACCATTCTCTGACCCGCCGAGAGCCACGGATGACCAAGAATCCTTCATCAGACGCCACTTTGCCGAAAGGCATCCATCGAAGCTGGAAGCTGCCGGACAAGTCGCTGGGTGACTTGTGGGATTCGATCGTGATGGACGAAGCCATCAAAAAACAGTTGCTGTCACAAGCGATCGTCAACTTCACGGTGCGCCCCAAGGTGGAGCGCACGGTACTCCCCCTGCACGGCGTGATCTTGTTGGTCGGCCCACCGGGGACTGGGAAGACCTCCTTGGCACGGGGCTTGGCGCATCGTGTGGCCGAATCTTTTTCTTCTGCGAAGTTTCGATTGCTGGAAGTGGAGCCTCACACGCTGACGAGCTCTGCAATGGGAAAGACTCAACGCGCCGTGGCAGACCTGTTCTCGCAATCGATCGCAGAATCCGCAGCGGCGGGCCCGACGATCGTCCTTCTGGACGAGGTCGAAACGCTTGCGGCTGATCGAGCCAAGCTCAGCCTGGAAGCCAACCCGGTTGATGTGCACCGGGCCACCGATGCGGTGTTGGTGCAGTTGGACATGTTGGCCGAACGCAACCCGCATCTGCTGTTCGTGGCCACCAGCAACTTCCCACAGGCCGTCGACAGTGCCTTCCTGTCTCGTTGCGACATGGTGATGGAGGTGCCACTGCCCGGCAAGGATGCCTGCAAGCAGATCCTGGTGGACTGCCTGAATGGCCTGGCAAAGACATTTCCGGGGATTGGCAAGCTTTCCTCGGCTCACCAGTTCGACGCGTGTGCTGGCGAGTGCGTCGGATTGGATGGTCGGGCCATTCGCAAGGTCGTAGCCAACGCCCTCGCGGCCGACCCGCAAGTGGCTATCGATCCGAACAAGCTTTCCGTAGAGCACCTGCGCAGTGCGATACGACAGGCAAAGCAAATGCGCCTTCAAGGAGGGAAGCAAAAATGACCACCGTTGTCAGCCGGACGTTTCGCAGTTCGCCGCACCGCGATGCGTTGCAGACGTGGGATGCCATTGTCGAACTGCTCACTCAGGGCAAGGACGGCACGGCTCGCTCTGAACTCAGGGCCGTGGCGGGCGTGGCCGCCAGCTTGATCGCCGACCAGGCACCCAAGAGCGCGCCCATCGTTGCGACATGCGATGGACCACGGACCAGGATCTACTGCCTCTTCGACGAAGACGCGATCGATGGTGATGATGCCAACGAAGAAGTCTTGGGGTTCGAGCCGTTGAAGGGAGACTGGGGAGTCTCGCTGCCGTGTCCGAAGGAGCAGCTCGGCTGGGTGCAAACCGCGCTCAAAAAGCACTGTTCTCGCATCATTGCACGGGACTTGAGCCAAGGAATTGCCACGCAGGCGCAGGACGATGCTGGGCAAGCGCTGTCGCTCGACCTCGGAGGTTTCCTCAAGTCATGAGCACCGTCGCCACCTACTCGTACACGCACTCGGTTACCTATGTGACCGACAACATCCTCAAGAGCTTGAAAGACATCATCCTGCTCAGTGGGCTGGACCCTGAGCACTTTGCGGATCGCTGGGAGAGCAATACCCGAGCCATCAAGACGTGGCTCGGGACCGGTGATCTGCGCAAGGTGATTCTGGAGATCTACAACCCGGCAACCGACAAGCTTGTGACCCGATGGGATATCGACATCGTGTATGGGTGGTCCGATGGCGACGGCAGCTTCTGGACAGATACCGAGCAGTTGAAATACGCGATCAAGAAGGCTGGGCTGTTGCCATCGCAGGCTAAGTACAAAGTCATGCTTGATACAAAGCCCGGGCGGCCTGACGTGGATGGGTGGAGCAAAGGAAGCTATCGCTCGACGGATGGGATGGTCAAGCAGAGCCTGGGCTCGACTGTGGAACACAGCGGCCTGGCGGGTCAGGCTGGATATTGGAGGCAACGCTGATGCTGTCGATCGATGAAGCTTTTCGCAAGTTCAAGTCGCGCCTGGAACTCAACGAGCGCGAGCAGAAGAATGCCTCGCAGCGCCAGAACGAAGTGCGAGACTACCTGCAGACGAAATTCGGTATTGCGCGCAGCTTCCTGACCGGCTCCTATGCTCGATACACGAAGACGAAGCCGCTCAAGGATATCGACATCTTCTTCGTGCTGAAGGACTCGGAGAAGCATTACCACGGCAAGGCCGCATCGGTAGTGCTGGATGATTTCCACTCTGCATTGGTGGAGAAATACGGTTCGGCAGCCGTGCGCAAACAGGCGCGCTCGATCAACGTGGATTTCGGTGTTCACATCGACGCGGAGGACAACACGGACTACCGGGTGGTCAGCGTGGATGCGGTGCCCGCATTCGACACCGGCGACCAGTATGAGATCCCCGATTCGGCGTCCGGAAAGTGGATCAAGACGGACCCGGAGATCCATAAGGACAAGGCGACCGCAGCGCACCAAGCCTATGGCAATGAGTGGAAAGGTCTCGTGCGCATGGTGAAGTACTGGAACAACAATCCCAAGCACGGCGATCAGAAGCCGGTGAAGCCCTCATTCCTTATCGAGGTGATGGCACTGGAATGTCTCTACGGCGGCTGGGGTGGATCGTTCGATCGCGAGATCCAGTCATTCTTTGCCACGCTCGCTGATCGTGTCCATGACGAGTGGCCTGACCCGGCCGGCCTCGGGCCGGCGATCAGCAACGACATGGACGCTGCGCGCAAGCAGCGCGCGCAGCAACTGCTGTCGCAAGCGAGCCAGGACGCAAGTGTCGCCATCGACCACGCGCGTCGCGGTCGCAATCTCGAAGCGCTTCGAGCCTGGCGTGCGCTGTTTGGCCCCAAGTTCCCGCTTTCCTGACCCCGTCGGCTGCCATACGTCCAATCGAGGTACAACATGTCCCAGTGGTCGCTTTCCCAACTCTTGTCGTCCTTGCACGAGGACATCCAGCAGCGCCTGTCCGTAGTACGCAAGACCTTCGGTCACCCGGGCACGAAGGGGGATGCGAGCGAGAACGTCTGGATCGACATGCTGGATACCTATCTGCCCAAACGGTACCAGGCGGCCAAGGCGCATGTGGTGGACAGCCTGGGGAACTTCAGCCAGCAGATCGATGTGGTGGTGTTTGATCGGCAATATTCGCCTTTTATCTTCACCTACGAGAACGAGACGATCATCCCAGCCGAAAGCGTGTACGCCGTGTTCGAGGCCAAGCAGACGGCTGACGCGGGGCTTGTGGCCTATGCCCAGGAGAAGGTCGCCAGTGTGCGCAGGCTGCACCGCACGAGCCTGCCGATCCCGCACGCTGGCGGGACCTACCCAGCGAAGCCGTTGATTCCGATTCTGGGTGGCTTGCTCACCTTCGAGAGCGAATGGAGTCCAGCATTGGGCCCATCCATGGACAAGGCGCTGAACGCAAACCTCACCGAGGGGCGTCTGGACATCGGATGCGTTGCCGCCCACGGGCACTTTTTCTATGACCAAGCCAGCGGCGCGTACAGCTACACCAACGAAAACAAGCCGGCGACCGCGTTTCTTTTCAAGCTGATCGCGCAGCTTCAGTTCAGTGGAACGGTCCCCATGATCGATGTGGAGGCTTACGGTCAGTGGTTGACCAAGTGAGGGGTCGCTGTGGCAAGCATACGTTCGGAGTACCACCGGTTCCTAGCGCACTTGGCGCAGCGGCACGTGCACGACGACGTGCGCCGGCTGGCGCACCTGGTGCTCGATCACCTGCAGCCACTGGCCGAGGTCGGTGCTGCACGCCGGGGGCGCTCCACGCGCTTGGCGCCGCTGGCCATCGCGCATCTGGCGCAGATGCCTGTCGCCTACAACGGGGACGCGCGCGGCCCCGAAAACGGGCCGGCGCTCGGGCGACTGCACCAGCTCGAAGTCGGGCCGTTTCGAGGATTCATGCGGCAGGAGACGTTCGACCTCAGCCATGACATCACCTTGGTCTACGGTGCCAACGGCACCGGCAAGAGCAGCTTCTGCGAAGCCTTGGAAGTGGCGATGCTCGGTTCGATCAGCGAAGCGCAGGCCAAGCGGGTCGACCAGCGGACGTACTGCAACAACGCTCGCCTGCGCCGTCATGTCGCGCCTGTCCTATCGTCCCGGGCGGAAGACCAGCCCCAGGCCGTCCAGCCAGATGAAGCCGAATACCGCTTCTGCTTCATCGAGAAGAACCGCCTTGACGACTTCGCCCGCATCGCCGCGCGGACGCCGGGCGACCAGCGGCAACTGATCGCAACCCTGTTCGGCGTGGACCAGTTCAGCGAATTCGTGCGGGGCTTCAACCCTTTGCTTGATCAGGACCTGATGCTCACCGGTGTCCAAGCTGCGCAGCTGGCACAACGCCGCGTACAGTTGGCGAACTCCGAGCAGACGATCGCCGCCTATCCGCAGAAGATTGCTGCGGTCGAGGCCCTAGAGCAGGCCTTGGCGCAGCGCATGTGGCCTGGCGCGACCTACCAGGCCTGCGTCGACTGGCTGCTCGGCACACCGCAGCAACAAGGGCGGCTGCCGTACGTCCAGGCACAACTGGACGCCAACCCGCCTGCCATTTATGAAGTGACGCAGGCCCGTCTGCAGGCGTTGCTGGCAGAGGCTTATCGGATCCAGGGACTGTGGCGGGCGTCTTCCGGGCAGCTTGCCGCCCGCGCCGGCGAGGTGTCATACGCGAAGCTCTACGAGGCCGTGTTGGCGCTGGCGGACGGGGCGACGGCTTGCCCCGCCTGTGGAACTGCACTGGCCGCTGTGGCGCAGGATCCGTTCGCGAAGGCACGCGCGGGCCTGGAGCAGCTTGCTCAACTGGCTGCCCTCCAACAGCAGGAGACTGGACATCGCACGCAGTTGAGCGAGGCGGTCCGAGTTCTGTGGGAGGAGATGCGCCGCGTGGTAACGGCGGGTGCCGTTGCCTGTCCGGCCGAATCACAGGGTGCTGGCCTGCCGCTGCTGCCTCCCACTGCGGCCGGCAATTGGCTTGGTGCCTGGGTCGATGGAGATCGACGTGCCTGGAACGCTCTGCTGCGGATCGCCGAGATCATTGAAGGGGTCGACGCGCAGGCGCGGGAAGTGCATGCCCAGCGCGGCGCATTGGCACAGGAGCGAGATGGCCTACAGCAGCACCAGTTGGAGGTCCAACGACTGCGCACCTTGCGGGGGGCGGCCGATCAGGATCTGGCCACTGCCCGCCAGACCGTCGCCCAGTTCGACGAGGCGAACCGCGAACTGATCGAGGTCGTTGCTGCGGAAGTGGCGGTGGTGGCGCACCATCAGCGGGTCAAGGTTGCCTACGACGGCTTTTTGCCCGAGATTCAGGCCTACCTTGCCGCACTTCCAGGTGTGCTGCTCCAAGGGCTGGGAGAGCAAGCGCGCCAGCTCTACAACGCATTCAACCGGGCCGATCCGCCCGGCGATCTGCTGCACGCGCTGTGGCTGCCAGTGGCCGAGAACGGCAAGATCGAGGTGGAGTTCGCTGGGGAGCCGGGTGTCCGTTACGACGCGCTAATCGTGTTCAGCGAGGGGCACATCAAGTGCCTCGGCCTGGCGATACTACTCGCCAAAAATATCGCGCAGGGTTGTCCCGTCGTCATCTTTGATGACGTCGTCAATGCGATCGACGATGACCACCGCGACGGCATCTGGCGCACCTTCTTCGAGGATGGCCTGCTCGACGGTAAGCAGGTCATCCTCACCTCGCACGCCGAGGAATTCCTGCATCGCATCCAGCAGGAGCTGGGCGCCCGGCGCGCTGGCGCCATCAAGCGCTACAAGTTTCTCCCGCATCAGGGAGAGCACGAACTGCGGGTCGACAGCGACCCGCCAGCGAAGAACTATGTTCTTCTGGCCCAGCAGGCGTTGGCGGCTGACGAGAAACGCGAGGCACTGCGTCAGGCCCGGCCGGCGCTGGAGAGTCTGACGGACCGCCTGTGGACGTGGCTGGGTCGGCGGACGGACGGCCGGATCGACATCAAGCTGAGCGGGCCCCGCGCGCCTTGGGAGCTGAACAATAAATGCACCAAGTTGCGGTCGGCCGTCGAGCGTATCGCGGCGCAACACGCGGGTGCGCCGGATGCCGTGGGGGCGTTGGTCAGGCTGCTCAATGTCAGCGGTACGAGTATTGAATGGGGTTACCTCAATAGCGGTGTGCACGACGCTCAGCGCGATCATGAGTTCGATCGGGCGACGGTAAGAACGGTCGTCGAGGCGGTTACGGCGTTGGATGCTGCTCTTGATACCCTGCAGAACCGATGAACGGCACACGGCTTTGCAGAGCAGTGCCGCCCGTGTCACCTCATAAGTACTTCTTGAAGCTGCCTGCGGTCAGGCTAACTGCCATCCCCAGCAACGCCGCGCTGGGCAGCAGGATGACCAGAGGATGCACCGATATGGGCAGAGCGAGATAGGTGACCCAAGGCAGCACGGCCAACGGCATCAGGCTGGCCTTCGCGCGGTGGTAGATGAAGCCGGATTCGCGGCCCGCGCCGAACCGGCGCACATCCCGTCGCACCAGGCCGTCAATCAGGCCGACGAATGCCGCCGTGAGGATCAGCGGCAGCGTGAGCACCAAGACCAGCAGGCGCACCAGGAAGGTGAGCGTCGTGAAGGCCGCAGCGATCAGGTAGCTCTCGGTCCAGACATAGACCTGGCTGATCCAGTAGCGGAAGTTGTGGGTCTGCCCGTGGCTGGGCGCTCGGGCGCGCTCGGCGGTCTGGCTCATGTGCTCCAGCAGCCCCGAGCGCACGAACACCCATTCGTATCCGGTGTCCACCAGCTCGTGCGCCGTCCGTCCCGGCTCCTGTACGACCACGCTGCGCGTGAAGTGGCTGGACAGGTGCCCGAGTTCGTACTGCAGCATCTGCTGGGAGTGGCGCCAGCCCTGGTCCTTCCAGAACAGGTGCATGCCGACGCACTCCACCACGATCGAGAACAGCAGCGAGCCGATCAGCACCCCGAGTAACCGGAACGGTAAGGTGAGGGTGCCGACGATCAAGCCTTGGCGTTGGTTCTGCTCCCGCTGCGCGGTCGAGGCGGCATCCTTCATGGCACGGCCTCGTTGCCCGCGCCATCGTCGGCGCCGGTGGCCACCGCGTCGGGCTCGGCCGCAGCGGCATCGTCCAGCAGGTCGTCGGGCAAGGCCGCATCCTGCAAGGCCGGCGAGCTGGTGAACTCCCACCACTGCGTGGCCTCGCTGTAGCTCTGGCGCATGTACCCGGCCAGTTGCTGCAGGTCCGCCGGCATCACTTCATCCGGGTCCGGCGCCGGCAGCGGCATGCGTACCTTCCAAAGCTGGCCGCCCTGCAGCAGCGCGAAGCATTGGCCTTTGGGCAGTCCAACGACGTGCGACGGCTCGATCATCGGCACGCTGGACATGCTGATGCGGTCCTGCGTGTTGCTGGTGAAATCCGTCGCCCCACGGATGTCCGAGCTATCGGTCGCGCCGGAGACGATGGTGGTGGTATAGACCTCGACCTTCGGCAACTGCCTCGTCAGCAGTTCGGCCGTGGCCGTCTCCCTGACCCTGAGCATGAACAGGTTGTTGAAGTTACCGATCACCTGACCGGCCTTCGCGCGGTTGCCGATGCGGGCCTCGATGTCCGAGAGCGTCTGCGTGTACGCCGTGACTTGCAGGCCGGCACCGCCGCCCTTGTTGATTAGCGGGATGAATTCATCGCCCATCAATTCATTGAATTCATCGGCATGAACGTTGATGGGCACGCGCGCACCGGCCGTTGCGCCCGGGAGGCCATCGTCGATCCCGTGCTTGTAGATGTGCCCGGCGACCGACACGAGATCGCTGAACATCGAATTGCCGACCGCTGCGGCAACCTCGGCGTCGGATAGCGCGTCCAGACCCACATAGACGACTGCGCGCTTTCGGATGACCTGCATCCAATCGAAGATCGGGCGCGGGTCGGCCAGGTCGGAATAATTTGGGGCCAAAAGCTGGGAAATCTTCCCGCTGGTGAGCTTCTCCAGCAGCGGCAGCAACGACGCGACGATCTTGTCGAAATACGTCTTGTCGTAGCGAACCGCCGAGCGCAGGCCGTCGAGAACCGGGTCGTAGTTGCGGGCCTGGGAGAGGTACTGTTCCAGCGCCACCACGCGCTTCTCGCGCCCGATCATGTTGCGCGGGATGTTCTTCTCGTTGAGCTTGGCCTCGATCTGGACGATCACCTCCCAGGCTTTGGGCTCAGTCTTGGCGAAGTAGTGCTGGGCGTACTCGATGAACAGCGCGTCGATGTTGATGACGTGCCGCTGGATCAGCATGTAGTCCGGGCGCTGCCCCAGCTCCACCAGGGCGCGGGCAATGATGTTCACGAAGCGCCATGCGAACTCGCGGAACGCCGCGCTGTTGCCTTCGCCGGAGAGCTGCCCCGCCACCCGGGTCGCCACTTCGCTGATGCGGCCGAAGCGGCCCACCGCGTTGTAGCGCGCCGAAATGTCCGGCCAGCCCAAGTGGAAGACGTAAAACTCGCCTTCACGGCCCGCGCGCTGGGCCTCGGCATACATCCGCTTGAGCAGGTCCGCGTCCCCCTTGGGGTCGATGACGATCACGACCTCGTGCTCGCCTGCGGCGTTCTTGCGGCGGATGTCCTGCGTGACGAACAACTCGGCCAGCCGCGTCTTGCCCACCCGCGTGGTGCCCAACACCAGCGAGTGTCCGACGCGCTCCCCCAGCGGCAGGCTGACGTCCACCTCGTCGGGCTCGATGCCATGCAGGCGCGGCAGGCCGCCGACAGGCGGCAACGGGCGCACGGGGTTGAAAGGCACGTCCCAGCCCGTGAGCGCGGGCAGCCGGGACAGCGGGAACGGCGCGAACTCCAGCCGTTCCTCCAGGCGCCTGGCCAGCCGGTAGGCCGGCGTCGGCTCGACGTAGCGGCGAAACTCCGGCCGGTACGTCTGCATCAGCCTATGGGTGTGCTTCTGCTCCCAGAGAAACCCGCGCCCCACGAACAAGCGCTGCTGGCTGACCGGCACGTCCTTGCTCGTCATCACGTACCGCGGCAGGCGGCGGATGTTGTGCCGGTAGCGCAGAATGACGCGGGCATCGCGGTAGCGGATCGCGCCGTAGGCACCGAATGCCAAGGCGCTGCCGACGCCCATCGAAGGGCTCAGCGCGAGCGACCATGGGGCCACCAGGCACAGAAACGCGGCGCCTGCACACGCCGCGATGGTGTATAGCTCCACCGCTGGGCGTAGCAGAACCTCGACCGGCTGTTTCCCCGACATGGCTTCATTGCTCGATGCCAGTGGCCGTGATCAGCGCCGGGTAGTGCCGCAGGCCCAGGCGATCGGCCAGGTCGTCGCTGGCAACGGGGGCGAGCGGCAAGCCTGGCGCCAGCGCGCGCAGCCGCGCCAGGCCCTGCGCGGTCTCGACGTTGACCACCAGGCCGACCGCGCCACGTTCGCGCAAAGCGGCGGCGCGGCGCTGCAACCAGGCCCGGGAAGCCTCGTCGTCGCCGATGACCACGAACGGCCGCAGGCCGGGCGCTTCAATCACACGCCGCGCGACGGTGCCAGGCGTGAGCTTGGCGCTGCGCACCGGCAGCATCGCGGCTTCGTCCGCCGGTGTGGCAGGAAGCTGGGGCGTCGGGATGGACGGCCGCGCCGGTGCGTTGGCGCGCGGCTGGAGATTCAGGGCTTCGTAGTACGGCAATGCCGACGTGCCGCCACGGTCCTCGACAACGATCAGTGGCTCGCCGGCACGCGAGGCCAGCGGCAGGCCTGACAGCAGCATGAGTAGGCCCGTGAACGCGAGATGGGCGGGATGGGGTTTCGTCATGGGGAGGTCTCCTGGCGCGCCGCGAGGACCGCGGCGGCTGGTCGCGTGCCCTGCACGCGGGCAAGGTGGCGCGACACGCTGCGCCGATAGCGGGCGGCGGGCTCGCCGCCTGCGGGGCGGTGGTAGCGGCCGATCGCCAGCAGCCAGTCCTCGCCGGGGGTGTGCTGCTCCTTCAGGATCTCGGCGGCAACGGCCAGGTTGCGATACGGATCCAGCAGGTCGCACGCGCCGGTAAAGCGGTGCTTGTGGTAACCGAGGTTGATCTGGCCCAGGCCCGCATCAATGCGCGTGTGCGGCGTGGCGCGCATCGCCTGCTGCAGGCCAGCGCAGGCGTCGGCGCGCGTGGCGAAGCGGCGCGACTGGCCGGCGACGTTGAGGGACCACGGCCACGGCACCAGGCGCCCGTTGCGCCGGATGCCGCTCTCCTGCAAGGCCACGGCGTAGAGCACGGTCGAGGGGATGCCTGCGCGCTGGGCGGCAAGCTGGTAAGCCGGTGGCGGAACCTCCTGGGCCAGGGCGGCAACGGCATACAGGCCGGCAGTGAGCACCAGTGCGCGCAGGGGCATGGCTACGGCTGGCGCTGCCATTGGCCGTTCACTTCGCGCACGGCGGCGGGCAGATCGCCGGGCAGGCCCAGCGACAGCCAGCGGCCGCCGTCGTGGTTGAGCGTGATGCTGCCGGCGCGCACGCGCGCCGGGTCGATCTGCGCGCGCTTGGCCCAGTCGCGGATGCGCGCGTCATCCTGGCGGCTGCCCACCATGTACAGGTCGAACTCCGCGCCCGAGGATTGCAGGCGCTGCACGAGCTGTCCGCAGGCTGCGCAGCCGTCCTTGACGAACACCGCCATGCGGCCGCTGCCGCGCAAGGGACTGCTGGATGTGCCGGCGCCCGGCTTGTCGTCGGGCAGGTTCACGCGCTGCATCCCCGGATTCAGGCGCTGCCAGGCCTCGTCGTAGGCGCGCTGGTAGGCGAGCAGCTTCTCGACGCGGCGCGCTTCCACCTGCACCTGCAGTTCCGCATAGCGGCGCCGTTCTTCGTCCGTGCGAGCTTCGATGCCCAGGGCGGACAGCGGGTCCAGGTTGGGCGAGTAGATACCCAGCGGCCCATCCATCAGCTCGCGGTAGCGTGCCCATTCTTGTGGCTGCAAGCCCCATTCGGTTGCCACCCGGTCGTCCAGCACGCGGGCGGCCAGCGGGCGCTCCTGGCTCTGTGCGTTGCGCGCCGGGGTCGTTGCGGGCTGCTGCGCCCAGGCGGGCCATTGCGACGACGCCACCAGGACCGCGAAAAGGAGGATCGACGGCTTCATGGGGTGCTCCGGTCAGGGAATCGCCACGCGGCGGGTGTGGTTGCCGGCCTGGAACACTGCGGTGTTGCCCTCGATCGCCTGCAGGCGCCACGGGCCGACCGCATCCCCGGGCAGCAGCACCTGAAGTTGGGCGGGCGTGAAGTCCCCGGTGCTCGGCGCGACGGACACGCTGCGCTGGCCGGCGCGCAGTTCGGCGCCGACGACGCGGAATGACAGCGGCGACAGCTCGGTCTTGGAGGCGGCGGACGTGCGCGATGCGCGCCGCTGGGCGGGTGCGGTGGCACGTGCGGCGGCTTGGCGCGCCTTGATCTGCTCGACCTCCGCGCGAAGCGCCTGGAGGTCGTCGGCCGCTGCGTAGCCACTGAGAGATTTCTCGACCTGGGCCGCGCGTGCTTCCAGGATCTGGCGGGTGTCTTTGAGGTCAGCGTCCGTCGCGACGGCCGGGCGCTGCTGGATGGCCTCGATCGTCTCGGCCAAGCCAGTTGCCTGCGCTTCCAGGCGTTGCAGGCGGGAATCCAGCCGCTCCTGGTCGGCCTGGTCGCTGAGGGCCTGGTAGCCCAGGGCCACCAAGACGCTGAGGAAGACCAACCAGAGCCACAGAAGGCTCTGCACCACCACGACGGCGCCCGGGCGCCGGGCAGACTGTGGGGAGCTCATGGCTGGCCTCCCGAAACCGAAGGCTCCAGCGGGAACGTCTGCACCGCCTCGGCGGCGGGTGGCTCGGATGCGGGTTCGATGACCGCGCTGTCGGCGGGCCGTTCGAAGCAGATTTGCCGTGCGCGGTCATCCGCGTGCAGTTCCCAGGCCGGGCCAGCCAGCGTGAGCAGCGCATCGCGCAAGGTCATGGGGCCGAGGTGCAGGTGCGCCGCCGGCAGCGGCAGCGCGTACAGCTCGATTACCGCGTGTGCCGTCTGGCACAGGCTGTAACCGCTACGCTTGAGCACATGCCGCAGCCCATCGCCGACGGTGGCACGGGCATCTTCGGGCATGGACACGTCGATGGTCTGCAACAGCAGGTCGCGCTGCGCCGCTCTGGGTGCCAGCTCGACCAGCGTGTAGCGACCGTAGCGCACGACGGGGATGTACTCGGGCGCCTCGGGTTCGGGCGCGGCCGAGACTTCCTCGATGGCATCAGGTGCGGGCGGCGCAGTCGTCGTAGCGCAGCCGCCAGCCAGCACCGACCAGAGCAGGCCGAGGACTCCAGCCAGCAGGCGGCGTTCGGGATGGTGAAACCAAGGTGGAGAGGGGCACATAAGCTCGGCGTCCTGAAACATCGAGCCCTCACCATCGCCGCTAAGACCCGGGGCAGCAGCAAACAATGCGAACCACGCTGCGTCCGATTTACCGGCAGCGGTCTAGTCGAACAAAAGCGGCCTTGAGGGGGCCGTAACGGAAAAGCTCGGTCGCGGTCGGCGGATGGAGGCCGGCCGCTTGACTGCTACTATTTGTTAAAACACCAGTGGACGGGGGCGTAAATGAGGGTTTCTCGGGTCAGGTTGATCAATTTCGCCAATTTCTCGGATGTTGATGTCGAGACGGGGGAAAGTATCGTCATCGTGGGAGAGAACAAGGTTGGCAAGAGCAATTTCATTCGCGGCCTGCAGTTGATCCTTGATCCGGGCTTGTCTGAGCGCGATCGACAACTGGGGCTTGAACATTTCTGGGACGGACTTGGCGAAGACAAGGTTGGTGCGACCATTGAGGTCTCTGTGGATCTAACGGACTTCACAAACGATCCCCGACTGATGGCTCACCTCAACGATTGCGTGATTGATCCTGGCCCACCCATGGTGGCCCGACTCACCTACCGCTTCCAGCCTAAGGCGGGCCTGGGGCGCGCTCCGGAATCGTTGAAGGACTATGAGTATGTGATCTTCGGTGGCGACGATCCCGACATGCGTATCGGCGGCGCACTCCGCCGGATGTTGCCAATAGATGTTCAGGTAGCCCTGCGTGACGCTGAGAAGGACCTTGCGAGCTGGCGCAATTCGCCATTGAGGCCGCTCATTGAGGATCTTGCCGCGTCGTTGGATGATGACGCCCGTGAGGAGATTCAGGATCAGGTCGACCAAGCACAGCGAGAGCTGGCTGGACACGAGGAAGTGGTAGCGACAGCAGAACGGATCAGCGAACGGCTGATCGCCATCGCTGGGGGGCAACATGCCGTTCCGGTATCGCTCGGACTTGCACCAACTAGAGTCGACGCGTTGCTGCGCAGCCTGCGGCTGCTGATCGACAACGGCGTACGCGGAGTCGGCGATGCCAGTTTGGGAACCGCGAACCTGATCTTCCTGAGGGTGTGCAGAATTTTGTGTAAACGGACAATCCACCGCCGGCGTAAGCCGGCCTGTCCGTAAGCACAATGAACACCAAGAAACACGACGTACCCGAAGAACTGCTGTCTGGCCTGCTGGCCAACTACAAGAAGCCCGAAGACCTCATCGGCGAGAACGGTCTGCTCAAGCAACTTACCAAGCTGCTGGTCGAGCGAGCCCTGGACGCTGAGCTGACTGAGCACCTGGGCCATGAACGCAACGAGGCGGTGGCCAACCCCGCTGGCAACACCCGCAACGGCAAGAGCAAGAAGACCCTCAAGGGCGAGTTCGGCGAATTGCCCATCGAAGTGCCACGCGACCGCCATGGCAGCTTCGAGCCTCAGCTCATCCCCAAGCACCAGACCCGCTGGGCCGGCTTCGACGACAAAATCATCTCGCTGTACGCCCGTGGCATGACGGTGCGCGAGATACAGGCCCACCTCGAAGAGATGTACGGCACCGAGGTCTCACCCAGCCTGATTTCCTCGGTGACAGATGCCGTGGCCGACGAGGTCAAGGCCTGGCAGGCCCGACCGCTGGAGCCGATTTATCCCATCGTCTATCTGGACTGCATCCATGTGAAGGTGCGCGAGGGCGCGGTGCGGGTCAAGGCGGTGTACCTGGCCATCGGCATCACCATGACGGGCGACAAGGAGGTGCTGGGCCTGTGGCTGGCCCAGACCGAGGGCGCCAAGTTCTGGCTGCAGGTGGTCACCGAGTTGCGCAACCGGGGCGTGCAGGACATCTTCATCGCCTGCGTCGATGGGCTCAAGGGCTTCCCTGACGCCATTGAGGCCGTCTTTCCCAAGGCGGTGGTGCAACTATGCATCGTTCACATGGTGCGCCACAGCCTGAACTACGTCTCATGGAAGCGCCGCAAAGAGGTGGCTGCCGACCTGCGCCGCATCTACACGGCCGCCACCGCCGAGGAGGCCGAGCTGATGCTCGGGGAATTCGAGGAGCGCTGGGATGCCGAGTACCTGCCCATTGGCCAGTCCTGGCGCAGGAACTGGAGCCGACTCATCCCGTTCTTTGACTACCCGCCGGAAATCCGCAAGGTCATCTACACCACCAACGCCATCGAGTCGGTGAACATGGGCCTGAGGAAGCTGACCAAGAACCGGGGCTCATTCCCCAGCGATGAGGCGCTGAGCAAGCTGTTCTACCTGGCCCTGCGCAACATCAGCCAGAAGTGGACCATGCCCATCCGGGATTGGAAGGCTGCGCTGACCCGCTTTACCATTCAGTTCGGAGACCGCATCTCCGTCAACTGAAGTCCGAACCGTTTACACAAAAATTCGGACACGCCC
>NZ_MTBE01000026.1:0-66122 GCF_002916785.1 Diaphorobacter sp. LR2014-1
GGGCGTGTCCGAATTTTTGTGTAAACGGTTCGGACTTCAGTTGACGGAGATGCGGTCTCCGAACTGAATGGTAAAGCGGGTCAGCGCAGCCTTCCAATCCCGGATGGGCATGGTCCACTTCTGGCTGATGTTGCGCAGGGCCAGGTAGAACAGCTTGCTCAGCGCCTCATCGCTGGGGAATGAGCCCCGGTTCTTGGTCAGCTTCCTCAGGCCCATGTTCACCGACTCGATGGCGTTGGTGGTGTAGATGACCTTGCGGATTTCCGGCGGGTAGTCAAAGAACGGGATGAGTCGGCTCCAGTTCCTGCGCCAGGACTGGCCAATGGGCAGGTACTCGGCATCCCAGCGCTCCTCGAATTCCCCGAGCATCAGCTCGGCCTCCTCGGCGGTGGCGGCCGTGTAGATGCGGCGCAGGTCGGCAGCCACCTCTTTGCGGCGCTTCCATGAGACGTAGTTCAGGCTGTGGCGCACCATGTGAACGATGCATAGTTGCACCACCGCCTTGGGAAAGACGGCCTCAATGGCGTCAGGGAAGCCCTTGAGCCCATCGACGCAGGCGATGAAGATGTCCTGCACGCCCCGGTTGCGCAACTCGGTGACCACCTGCAGCCAGAACTTGGCGCCCTCGGTCTGGGCCAGCCACAGGCCCAGCACCTCCTTGTCGCCCGTCATGGTGATGCCGATGGCCAGGTACACCGCCTTGACCCGCACCGCGCCCTCGCGCACCTTCACATGGATGCAGTCCAGATAGACGATGGGATAAATCGGCTCCAGCGGTCGGGCCTGCCAGGCCTTGACCTCGTCGGCCACGGCATCTGTCACCGAGGAAATCAGGCTGGGTGAGACCTCGGTGCCGTACATCTCTTCGAGGTGGGCCTGTATCTCGCGCACCGTCATGCCACGGGCGTACAGCGAGATGATTTTGTCGTCGAAGCCGGCCCAGCGGGTCTGGTGCTTGGGGATGAGCTGAGGCTCGAAGCTGCCATGGCGGTCGCGTGGCACTTCGATGGGCAATTCGCCGAACTCGCCCTTGAGGGTCTTCTTGCTCTTGCCGTTGCGGGTGTTGCCAGCGGGGTTGGCCACCGCCTCGTTGCGTTCATGGCCCAGGTGCTCAGTCAGCTCAGCGTCCAGGGCTCGCTCGACCAGCAGCTTGGTAAGTTGCTTGAGCAGACCGTTCTCGCCGATGAGGTCTTCGGGCTTCTTGTAGTTGGCCAGCAGGCCAGACAGCAGTTCTTCGGGTACGTCGTGTTTCTTGGTGTTCATTGTGCTTACGGACAGGCCGGCTTACGCCGGCGGTGGATTGTCCGTTTACACAAAATTCTGCACACCCTCGTTTCTGCAATGCAGCGTAAGGAGCCATTTGAGCCTGGCGGCCGAAGTACCGCAGTCGGACCGCGACCGGCCGCTGGGAGCAGTGCCCCTTCCTGAGGAACTCCAGCTTAAGAGTCTGTAGCACCAGGTGCTATAAGATACGGGTTTAGTTGACGGAACGCTGGAGGAGGTGGACAGCGATGAGCAAGATGAGGTCACCCGTCATTGAAGCCGTGCGCGACACCACCAAAGGCCTTCGGAAAGCAGGCGTGATGGATCAGGTCACACTGCGCGAAATCGACCCGCTGTGGTTGCCTCCGGTCGAGCCATTGGAGCCGGCCGAAATCAAACGCATCCGCGAAAGCGCTCATGTCAGCCAAGCGGTTTTTGCGCGCCTGCTGAACACAAGTCTCTCGACCGTTCAGAAGTGGGAGATCGGGCAGAAGAAGCCCGCGGGCACTGCGCTCAAGCTGCTGCACCTCGTTCAGAAGCGCGGCCTGGAGGTTGTCGCATGACTGCGATGCTCCTGCAACACTCGATCCGACCGCAAGTTTGCGGACCAGGCTTCGGCAATGAAATCCAGTCTGTCTGCGTGCTATCACTCGTCCGACGGCTCGCAATTAAAGGTGATACCGCATGAACGCCGATATTCTGAAAAGAGTAGTACGAGCCATTGCCGATGGTTCGCAATCCGACTTGGACCGGCTTGCCGGCAAGATCGTCGAAGCAGAACGCAAGACAGGCCACGTCAGACTGGCTGAGCAGCTGGAGGCCATCCTTAAGCAGCCCAAGACAAGACGTGCGCCGCCGTCGCCGACTCCGTCGGCTGACATTGAGCGCACGCTGAAAGAGCTGCCCATGAGCCGGCGTCACGGGGAGACGCTGGCCACGCTCATTCCGCACGACCAGTTGGAACACCACATGGTGCTGCCCGAAGCGGTAGAGCAGCGCTTCGCCCGCATCGAAGCCGAGTACGCGGCACGTGACAGGCTGCGTACCTTCGGGCTCAAGCCCCGCAAGACTGTGTTGCTATACGGGCCACCGGGCTGCGGCAAATCGCTGGGCGCTAAGCGGTTGGCTTGGAATACTGGCTTGCCACTGATGAAAGTGCGCTTCGATGTGCTGATTTCGTCTTTTTTCGGCGAGTCAGCCCAGAACCTGCGATCCATCTTCAGCAGCGCCCGCGAGAAGCCCTGCGTGCTGCTGCTCGACGAATGCGACTTTATTGCCCGGTCACGCACGGCCTCCAAAGACATCGGCGAAGTCTCTCGCATCGTCAACTCCTTGCTGCAACTGATGGAGGAATACGACGCGCCGGGCCTACTGGTCGCGACGACGAATTTGGAGTCCGCATTGGACCCGGCGCTGTTCAGACGCTTTGACGATGTCTTCGCAATCCCGCTGCCTGGAAAAGCAGAGATCGAGAAGTTGCTTAAGTTGACGCTCTCCAGCGTGCGGATGGACAAACCTATCCACTGGGATGCTCTAGTTACCAGACTCGAAGGATCGTCTGCCGCGATGGTCGTGAAGGCCGGCCAGGACGCCGCCAAAGCTGCCGTGCTGGCCGGCCACCCCTCCCTGTCGCAAGACAAGCTGCTTAAGGCCATCGACGAGCTTCAGCGGCATGACGCAGCGCAGAAAGCCTAAGCCATGCCGGGTGCGCACAACTTTGAACACCTGCCACTGCTACTGCGCTATCAAGGCAAAGCGCGCCTGCGCGGAGGCGGCGATCCGTCGCCGCAAACGCTCGCCAATAAGGGAGCGCAACGCCAAGCGCACAGCGTCGCCCTGGACACGGCGGCGCAGGCGCTCAGTCAGAACTGGCAGGCCCGCAAGGCGCAGCGACTGGCGGCAGGGCTGGTCTTGCCCGACATCCCGGCGGGCATTCCCATCCTGCTGCAGATCGACACCGGCCTCGACCTAGACGCGCTGCGCGCCAAATTCGAATTCGAGATCGTGGCGGAACAGGAAGACGGCTATGTGATTGTGGCGTCTGAGGACATTCAGCTGACGGCGTTCCGCAACATGGCCCGGGGATTTGCTGTCACCGTGCACGGCTCGGCGACCATCGCCGAGGTCCACACGCTGTTCGACGATCCCAACCAGACAGACCGGCTGGGCCGCATCCTTTCCGACCAGTTGATAGCTTCGTGGGGCTACATCGACGAAGACCAGCTCTACATCGTTGACGTTGGCATCGCCTGTGCCGGCACGCAGGAAATTCCGCCTCGTCCGGTGCGAGGCAAGCGCGCGACTGACGCCCAGTGGGCGGCCAAGGAGTATGAATGGTCTGAGCGGCGGGCCAGTGCGTACAACGAGTGGGACGACATCAAGATCGAACGCGAGACTTCCATCCAGAAGTTCACAGATTTCTACCAAGCCGAAATCCTGCACATGCGGGATAGCGCCGACTTCGACGCGGGCGTCTTGCCTGACAGCTTTACGGTTCGGCTGAAAATCTCGGGCAAGGGGCTGAAGGACTTCGTCCTGAACTATCCCTACATCTTCGAAGTCGTCGAACCGGAAGATATCGCGCTGCCCCAGCACCTGAGCCAGCAAGGCGTGCAAGCGGCAACCGCCGTCGCGCCGGTCGCACCCGCCGCTGATGCGCCCGCCGTCTGTGTCATCGACAGCGGTATCCAAGAAGCGCACGTCATGCTCCAGCCGGGTATCGATCAAGCAACCTCATATTGCTTCCTACCGGGTCAAGCAGCGACAGCCGTCGCCGATGAAGTCGCGCCAGGTGGCCACGGCACACGCGTCGCTGGCGCAGTGCTTTATGGCGAAGATATTCCGGCTGACGGCGCACCGCAGTTGCCGTTCTGGATTCAAAACGCCCGCGTGCTCGATGCCCAGAATGCGATGCCGGTCGAGTTGTTCCCGCCCGAGGCGCTGCGCAAGGCGGTCGAACGCTTCAACGACAGCCCGCGTCAGACCCGCATCTTCAATCATTCAATCAACGCGCGCAGCTACTGTCGCACGCGCTACATGTCGTCGTGGGCGGCGGAGATTGACCAGTTGTGCAATGAACGGGATGTGCTCATCGTGCAAAGCGCCGGCAACCTGCCGCTGAAAGGCACGCCGCCATTCCTGGGCATCGCCGACCATCTGACCGCCGGCCGCGACTACCCGGCTTACCTGGTGGAAAGCTCAGCCCGCATCGCTAACCCAGGTCAAAGCCTGCAGGCATTGACCGTTGGCTCAATCGTCTATGACGCGGCAGAGCAAGGGGCATGGCGCACCTTCGCTACGCAGCCTGCAGGTCCGTCTGCATTCTCGCGGACGGGCCCTGGCATCTGGAACGTCATCAAGCCTGAAGTTGTGGAGTATGGCGGCGATGCCGCTCTCTCAAACAATGAGCCGCCCGACCTACAGGCCGGTGGCGTCATCCCTGCCGCTTGCCCCTATCTCGTCCGCTCGACGCTGTATGGTCCCGGACCCGCAGCTGACCGTGACACTGCCGGCACCTCTTATGCAGTGCCGAAGGTCGCGCGCATTGCCGCCCAAATACAGCGTGTCCTGCCTGCTGAGCCGGCGCTGCTGTACCGCGCACTCGTCGTGCAATCAGCGCAGTGGCCGGCGTGGGCAGAAGACCTGCTGACACGTTTGCGCAATCCGCCGCCCGGCATGACGCCTCAAGAAAAGCAGGCTCTACTCGCCTCGGCGTCTAGTGCTTTACGCAGCTTGGGTTTCGGTATTCCGGATGCGGAACGAGCCACTACCAATACTGACCATCGAACGACACTCATTACGAGCAGGGAGATCGGTATACATGCCGGTGAGTGTCACATCTATCAAGTGCCTATTCCCGCCGAGCTGCGTCAGCAGGCCGATGAATTCGATATCCGGATTGACGTGACCATGTCCTACGTCGCCCAGCCGCGGCGCACGCGCCGCAACCTGCGCCGGTATCTTTCAACCTGGGTCGATTGGAAGGCCAGCAGGCTGGGCGAGGGGCTGCATGATTTCCGAGTGCGCGCTATGAAGGACGCGGCAAACGGCGAGGCGCCGCTGCCTGGCACCACGCTGCCTTGGGTGCTGCATGACAAGCCCCAGGATGGCCTGATCCGCGACTTCAAGCGCAACAGCGGGACGGTGCAGAAGGACTGGGCGGTCGTCCGCTCGAACAGCCTTCCCGACCACTTCTGCATCGCCGTGGTCGGCCATCAGGGTTGGAGTCATGACCCGGACTCGACGGCGCGCTATGTGCTCGCGGTGACCTTTGAAATCCTGGGCGGCGAAATCACGATCTATGAACCGCTGCGCGCAGCAATAGCCGAACTTCAGGCCCAGACCGAAGTCGAGATCGAGGGCAACGAGGTCGAAGTGGAAGTCGAAGCGACTGAGTGACCCGCGGACACAGATCCAAAATAGGAGACAGAGTTGGTTGACTTTAAGAAGCAACTGGCCGGGAAAAAAGCTGAACGCCCTACCGATCCGGTGAAGCTGTTGACACCTTAGATCGTACGCACGATAAAGGGGCCGCTGCGGCCCGATGAGGGCGCAGTGATGAAGGATTGCTTTGACAGCCCATCGCTAGCAGAAAGACGTGATCGTCAAGCTACACAAGGGGCAGGACAAGATGCTAATCGGCCTGCTGGTGCTGCACTCCCGGCGCAACAACGGCAAAGGGCCGGCCAAATAGCCGACGACAGCTATCGTTCGAAGCAGCCGCTCAGCGTCCGAGACTGAGCGTCGGCTTGCAGCCTCTTGCAGTCATCGGAGCGTTTAGGGGCTGCTCGGACCGCAAGAACTTCTGGGAAAACCGAAGAAAAAGAGCGCTCACCTTGAGCGCTCTTTTTTGTATAGCAAAAAGTCCAATCCAGACCTAGGCGACATTCGCATGTATTGGTCTTCTTCACCCGTTGAATTCGAGTTTACGACTTTACAGTTACAAATGACCGCCCCGCAAACCCGCATGAATGCTAGAGGCCTGTTTACGACTTTATTTGCGAGTTTACGACTTTAATTGCCCGGATTAACCATGCCGCCGGCGTGCTTGGCCTTACTCCACCGTGACGCTCTTGGCCAGGTTACGGGGCTTGTCCACATCCGTTCCGCGCGCGCAGGCCGTGTGGTAGGCCAGCAGTTGCAGCGGCACCACGTGCAGCAGCGGCGACAGGGCGCCGTAGTGCTCTGGCATGCGGATGACGTGCAGACCTTCGCTGCTGTCGATATGGGTATCGGCATCGGCCAACACGTAGAGCACGCCGCCACGGGCGCGCACTTCTTCCATGTTGCTCTTGAGTTTCTCCAGCAGCGCGTCGTTGGGCGCCACGGTCACCACCGGCATGCTGCTGGTGACGAGAGCTAGCGGGCCGTGCTTGAGTTCACCCGCAGGGTACGCCTCGGCGTGGATGTAGCTGATCTCCTTGAGCTTGAGGGCACCCTCCAGTGCAATGGGGTAGTGCAGTCCGCGGCCCAGGAACAGGGCGTTCTCCTTCTTCGCGAAGTCCTCGGACCAGCTGATGATCTGCGGCTCCAGCGCCAGCACGGCCTGCAGTGCGGCGGGCAGGTGGCGCATGGCTTTCAGGTAGTTGCCCTCGGCCTCCTCGGTCAGGCGCCCGCGCGACTGCGCCAGCGCCAGGGTCAACAGGAACAGTCCCGCCAGCTGCGCGGTGAAGGCTTTGGTCGACGCCACGCCAATCTCCACGCCGGCGCGGGTGACGTAGGCCAGCTCGCACTCGCGCACCATGGCGCTGGTGGCCACGTTGCAGATGGTGAGCGTGTGGCGCATGCCCAGGCTCTGCGCATGGCGCAGTGCGGCCAGGGTGTCGGCGGTTTCGCCGGATTGGCTGATGGTCACCACCAGCGTGCGCGGGTTGGGCACGCTGGTGCGGTAGCGGTATTCGCTGGCCACTTCCACCTGGGTGGGAATGCCCGCGATGCCCTCCAGCCAGTACTTGGCGGTGCAGCCGCTGTAGTAGCTGGTCCCGCAGGCGAGGATGAGCACGGAGTCGATCTCCTTGAACACACGCCAGGCTGCCGCGCCCTGCTGTCCGGGCTGGCCCACGCCGTCGAACAGCTCGGGCACGATGCCCTGCAGGCCGTGCAACGTGTCGGCAATGGCGCGCGGCTGTTCAAAGATTTCCTTTTGCATGTAGTGGCGATAGGGCCCCAGCTCCACCGCACCACTGTGTGCGTGCACGGTGCGCACGGGGCGGCTGCCGGCGTCCAGCGGCTGGCCATCGGCCGTGGTGATCCAGTAACGGCCCAATTGCAGGTCCACCAGGTCGCCCTCTTCCAGGTACACGATCTGGTCGGTCACACCAGCCAGGGCCATGGCATCGCTGGCCAGGAAGTGCTCACCCTCACCGACACCCAGCACCAGGGGCGAGCCCGCGCGCGCACCCACCACGCGGTGCGGCTCGTCCTTGTGGATCACGGCGATGGCGAACGCGCCGTGCAGCCGCGCAGTCGCGGCGCGCACGGCCTGGAACAGGTCGCCGTCGTACAGGCTGTCCACCAGATGCGCGATGACTTCGGTATCGGTCTGGCTGGAGAACACGTAGCCGCGCGCCTGCAACTCGGCGCGCAACTCCTCGTGGTTCTCGATGATGCCGTTGTGCACCAGCGCGACGCGGCCGGGGCGCTCTGCCTGCGCCGGCGCGGCACCGGGTCCATGGCTGAAATGGGGATGGGCGTTGTGCACGGCGGGGGCGCCGTGCGTGGCCCAGCGGGTGTGGGCGATGCCCGTGGCGCCTTGGAGGTGTTCATGGTTCACCTGCGCCAGCAATTCGGCCACGCGGGCAGTGCTGCGCGCACGGTACAGGCCACCCGCGGGCATTTCGCCCAGGCTCGCCTTGTGCACGGCGACGCCGCAGGAGTCATAGCCGCGGTACTCCAGCCGCTGCAGGCCCTGCACCAGGATGGGAACGATATTGCGGGTGGATACCGCGCCGACGATGCCGCACATAAATACTGCTCCGATGAAAGAATGGGCGAGATGCTAGGCGGCCTCTCAAGAAATTTTTGATCTGATTTTCATTACATATGAACAAAAATTTCTTCCGCCATAATCCAAGAAGTATTTATTCATAAAACACACTTTTATGGAATCTGATTCCTCGCTGGATGCCGTGGATTTGCAATTGCTGGACCTGCTGCAGCGCGACGCCTCCCTCAGCAACCAAGCTATGGCAGAACAAGTGCATGTCTCCCCACCCACCTGCCTGCGCCGCGTGCGGCGGCTGCACACCCTGGGCCTGATCGAGCGGCAGGTGGCGCTGTTGCAGCCCGACCGCCTGGCCGCGCTGCAGGGCCACGGGCTGGCTGCGATCGTCGAGGTTGCACTGGACCGCCAGGGTGCCGAGCACCTGGACGCGTTCGAGGCCCGCGCCGTCGCCGAAGACGAGGTCCAGCAATGCTGGCGTGTCTCGCCGGGGCCGGACTTCGTGCTCATCGTGCACACGCGCGACATGCCGGGCTACCTGGCCCTGTCGCAGCGGCTGTTCACGCAGGACGCCAATGTGCGCAACGTGAAGTCGTTCTTCTCGGTCCACCGTGCAAAGTTTGAAACAAAAGTACCTCTAGCGCTTATCTAGCAAGCGTCAACAGCTATTGAATTTATAGCAATCCTGCACGACCTCTTGACCTTCCGGGACAGCGACTCCACTCTGTGAACCTCAAGGCCGCGCCCACTGCGGGCCGGCCATGCATGGAGGGACGCATGGAGTTCAAGGACTACTACCAGATCCTCGGCGTGGCACGCGACGCCACTGCCGCCGACATCAAGAAGGCCTACCGCAAGCTCGCGCGCCGGTACCACCCCGACGTGAGCAAGGAGGCCGATGCCGCGGCCCGCATGGCCGAGGTGAATGAGGCCAATACCGTGTTGTCGGACCCGGAGAAGCGCGCCGCCTACGACGCGCTGGGCCGCGAGGCACCGCACCGCGCGGGGCAGGACTTCCGCCCGCCGCCGAACTGGGACGCAGGGTTCGAATTCACCGGCACGCCCGGCGCCGAGGGCATGGACGCGGCGCAGTTCAGCGACTTTTTCGAGCAGCTCTTCGGCCGTGCCGCCCGCGCCCAGCGCAGCCGGCACGCGGGCCCGTCGGCCCATGATGGAAGCGGCAGAACCTCACCGCAGCGCGGGCGCGACCACCACGCCAGCATCGAGCTGGACCTGCGCGATGCCTACCTGGGCGCCGAGCGCACGCTGACGCTGCGCGGCGCGCGGGTGGACGACAGCGGCCACCTGGTCAATGAAGAACGCCAGTTGCAGGTGAACATCCCCAAGGGGGTGCGGGAGGGCCAACTCATCCGCCTGGGCGGCCAGGGCGGCCCGGGCCTGGGCGGCGCGCCCGCGGGCGACCTGTTCCTGGAGGTGCATTTCAAGCCCGACGCACGCTGGCGCGCCGAAGACCGCGACGTGTACCAGTCCGTTACCCTCGCGCCCTGGGAGGCCGAACTGGGCGGCCCCGTCGAGGTGCAGACACCCGGCGGCGCCACCGTGGAAGTGACCGTGCCGCCGCGCTGGAAACCCGGCCGCAAGCTGCGCCTGAAGGAGCGCGGCATTCCCGCCGCCACGCCCGGCGACCTGTACCTGGAACTGCACGTGGCCCTGCCCCCCGCCACCAACGAGGCCCAGCAGCAGGCCTACCGCGCGTTCGCGCAGGCCTTCCCGCAATTCCAGCCCCGCAAGCCCTCTACGCAAGGAGCCTGAGCATGCCCACGCCCCCATTTGTTGATCATGCCCTGGCCGAGCTGCTGGACGAGCAGCCCCGCCTCACGCTGGAAGACCTGGCACGCACCTGCTGCATGCGCCCCGACTGGGTTGTGGAGCGCCTGGAGGCCGGCTTGCTGCAAGGCGAGCAGGCCGGCGGGCACTGGCGGTTCAGCAGCGCAAGTGTGGTGCGCGCGCGGCGGCTGGCACGCCTGGAATCCACTTTTGACGCCGACCCCGAGCTGGCCGCACTGACGGCAGACCTGATCGAGGAAGTGACCGCGCTGCGCCAGCGCCTGCGCGAGCTGCAGACGCGCCTGGGCCTGCCTGCGGCGATGCCTTGAGCGCGGCGGCGGGAAGCGCGGCAAGCGCAGGCCGCTACTGCGCCGCAGCCGGCCACTCCAGCGCCACCGTGCAGCCCGCACCGGGCGCCGCGGTGGCCTGGATGCGGGCGCCATGGCGCTGCGCGATCGCCTGGCACAGCGCGAGACCCGCGCCCACGCCCTCGAATTCGGCTTCGCGGTGCATGCGCTGGAACACGCCAAAGAGCTGCTGCGCGCGCGTGCCATCAAAGCCCACGCCGTTGTCCCGCACGGTGATGCGCACACCGCCCTGCGCCGCAGGTTCAGCCTGCACCTGCACATGGGGCTGCGCCACGCCGCGCGAGAACTTCACCGCATTGCCCAGCAGTTGCACCAGCAACTGGGCCAGCAGCTCGGCATCGGCCTGCACGACGGGCAGATCCGGCGCAATGTTCCATGCCGCGCCTTCGGCCGCCGCACCCAAAGCCTGCCGAGCGTCCTGCACAGCCACGGTCAGCGCAACGGCCCGGGGCCGCAGCGCAGCGCTGCGCGCGCGGGCGATGGCCTGCAGCCCGTCGATCATCTGCGCCATGCGGCGCGCGGACTGCTCCATCGTGGCCAGGAAACCCAGCGCCTCGTCCACCTGCGGCGGCTGCTCCTGCAGTACCTCGCGCACCAGCGCGCCATAGGAGGTGACGTGGCGCAGCGGCGCGCGCAGGTCGTGCGACACACCCCGTAGAAAGTCCTCCTGCGCCGCCGCCATATCGCTGATCTGCTGGCGCGCCTGGGCCAGTTCGCTGCGCAGCTGCGCCAGCGTGTCCGCCGGTGGAATGCCCTCGCCGGTCATGGCCTCAACCCTTGGCCTGTTTGGCGGGGCGCTTCCAGTTCGCGATGCTCACCTGCCGGCCACGCGCCACGCTCAACCCCCCGGGTGGCGTGTCCTTGGTGATGGTGGAGCCGCCACCCACCGTGCCGCCCGCCCCAATGGTGACGGGCGCCACCAGCACGCAGTTGCTGCCGATGTGCACGTCGGCCTCGATCACCGTACGGTGCTTGTTGGCACCGTCGTAATTGGCGGTGATGCTGCCGGCGCCGTAGTTCACGCGCTCGCCCACGCTGGCGTCGCCCAGGTAGGCCAGGTGGTTGGCCTTGGCGCCGTCGGCCAGCGTGCTGTTCTTCACCTCCACGAAGTTGCCAATGTGCACCTCGCGCCCCAATTGCGCGCCGGGGCGCAAGCGCGCGAAGGGACCAATCAGTGCGCCTTCGCCCACATGGGCGCCGGCCTTCTCGCCATCGATGTGGGTAAAGGGGTGGACCACCGCGCCCGCGGCGATGGTGGCGTTGCTGATGTGGCAGTAGGCGCCGATGCGCGCGCCCTCCCCCAGTTCCACGCGGCCGGTGAAGATGCAACCCACGTCGATCTCCACATCCTGCGCACAGAGGATTTCGCCGCGCGCGCCGCTGCGCGCATCGTCGCGCAGGTCAAAGCGCGCGGGGTCGGCCAGGCGAACGCCCTGCTCCATGAGTGCCGCGGCCTGGGCGCGCTGGTGCGCGCGCTCCAGCTCGGCCAGTTGCGCGGGGCTGTTCACGCCCGCCACCTGCAGCGCATCGCCAATGCAGTGGGCCGCCACGGGCACGCCGTCCGCCACGGCCATGGACACGATGTCGGTCAGGTAGTACTCGCCCTGCGCGTTGTCGTTGGTCAGACGCGCCAGCCAGCCCGCCAGGCGCTGCGCGGGCACGGCCATGATGCCGCTGTAGACCTCGTCGATGGCGCGCTCGGCATCGTTTGCATCCTTGTGCTCCACGATGCGCTGCACCGTTCCGCCCTCGCCGCGCACGATGCGGCCGTACCCTGTGGGATCGGGCAGGCGCACGGTGAGCAGCGCAAGGCGCTCGCCCGCCCCGGCCTCGACCAGCGCGCGCAGCGTCGCGGCCTGGGTCAACGGCACGTCGCCCGACAGCACCACCACCGTGCCATCGCCCGCCAGCGCGGGCGTGGCCTGCTGCACCGCGTGGCCCGTGCCCAGCTGCGGCTCCTGGCGCACGAACTTCAAGTCAAAAGTGCCCTCATGGCCCGCCAATCCTGCGCAAGCAGCTTCTACTTCTGTAGCGCCATGGCCCGTTACCACCACCACGCGGCGCGCCTGCAGGCTGGCGGCCTGGCCCAGCACATGGTGCAGCAGGGGCCGGCCGGCCAGGCGCTGCAAGACCTTGGGAATGCGGCTTTTCATGCGCGTGCCCTTGCCCGCGGCCATGATGATGATGTCCAGTGCTGTCATGAAGGTGTAGAGAGTGGAAGGTCGTCGTGTCCTGCCAGCCCAGGCCGGCAGCCCTCCGCCATTATCCCGCCGCCCATGCGCTGCCCCTCTGCGGCGCGGCTGCACCACCGCCTCTGATTGCTCCTAAAAAAATAGCTGCTAGCGCCCGTCATTCGGGCGCTAGCAGCCAGTTTGATGCGATAGCCGGATGGTCAGGCGCGGCAGACATCGCCCCGGGGGGAGGCGTACTGCGTTGACGGTGCGCGCACCGCGGCGGCGCTGCGCCACTGGAACTGCAGCGGCTCGCGGCCCATCGGCTCGACCACGGCGTGCTGGCCGGAGGCCACGCACACGCTCTGGCCCGCGTGCAGCATGAGGTCCCCCGAATCCTCGCGCCAGCCATGGGGGCCGTCGCTCAAGGTCACCCAGGCCAGGCCGCTGACCACGCGCAGTTGCATCGGCGCGCGGGGGTGCAGGCTGCGCGCCGCGCCCTGGGGAATGGTGCACAGTTCCGGTGCGGCAACGCCGGCGGGAACGCTGGAGGCTTGCGAATGCAGAACTTGCGAGGTGGTCACGGTCATCTCCTGGTAAACCCTTTGAAGTGACGTCAGTGTGCGACTGCGGCCCGGGCACCGTCCAATGAAAACGGAAGGCCTCATCGATTACGGAACGGCATCAATCACGGTATCACCCCATTGCCCCGGGGGACGGCAACCGCCAGCAGTGCTCCCGCTGCCTGAGCAGCCTGCTGCGCGATCGATGAAAAAGCGCTAGCATTTTGATTCCTAATGGTCATCAATCTGCCATGAACTCCCCCCTCTTGCCCGCCAGCGCTCCTCCCATCGCGCATCTGCGCACCCGGCCCGTGGCCGTGGGCCATTGGCGCGCATTTCTGGCCGTGGCGCGGCATTTGAACTTCCGCGCCGCGGCCGAGGAACTGGCCCTGACCCAGTCGGCGGTGAGCCGCCAGATCCAGGCGCTGGAGGACGAAGTGGGCGTGCCCCTGTTTCTGCGCCACACGCGCGCCGTGGAGCTCACCAGTGCAGGCGGCCAGTTGCAGCGCGCCGTGGCACCCGCGCTGGAGCGCATGGACGCGGCCGTGCGCCTGGTGCGCCAGACGGCGGGGCGCAAGAGCGTTGCCATCACCACCTGGGCCAGCTTTGCGTCCATGTGGCTGATCCCACGCATGGAGGAATTCCAGCGCGACAACCCCGACATCGATATCCGCATCGACGCAACCGACACCATCGTGGACCTGGAGACGGCCGACATGGACCTGGCCCTGCGCTCCAGCGTGCCCGGCACGCAGGCCGCGGGCGCGCAGCGGCTGTTTGGCGAGCAACTGGCGGTGGTGGCCAGCCCCTGGCTCCTCAACAGCATGCCGCCCATCCGCACGCCGGCCGACGTGGCGCAGTTCACGCTCAGCGAGGCAGGCGACGCGCACCGCATGCCCTATTTCGAGTGGATCACCTGGCGGCGCTGGTTCGAACTGCACGGCCTGGGGCGGCTGCAGCCCAAGCGCTGGCTGTACTTCAACTACGCGCAGCAGATCGTGCAGGCCGCGCTGGCCGGACAGGGCCTGGCGCTGGCGCGCATGCCGCTGATCGCGGAAAGCCTCGCCTCGGGCGACCTGTAGGAGGTGCTGCCGGGCCACCGGCTGGACTCTCCGCTGGTGTACTGGCTGGTCGTCGGCCCGCGCAGCGGCCAGCGCCCCGAAATCCAGGCGTTCAGCGCCTGGCTGCTGCTGCAGGCCGAAGCCACGCGCCAAGCCGTCGGCGAAGTGCCGGACACGGACCTGGTCGAAGACATCTCCTGAGCGCGGCACGGTTGCTCCTCTATTTATAGCGCCTAGCGCGCGATGGGCGGGCGCGTTTGGCTTTTTTTGCCCAGGAATGCGTGGCAAACCGCTCACGCAGCCGGGCGCTTCGTCTGACGAAGATCAAGGCCCATGCAAATCCATGCGAATGACATGGTCTTCCCCTATGGGTTGTCACGCAAAGGTCTGCGACCGTCGGCAGGCTATGCCCCGCCCCCGACAACACCAATGGACAGAAGAGAAGACCCTGTATGCCTTTCATGCCCTGGACCGCGGAACTGGAACTTGGCCTGCCCGAAATCGACGACCAGCACCGTCAACTGGTCGCGCTGACCAACGCCCTGCACGATGAACTGAGCGCGGCGAGCCCGCGCCGCAGCGCCGTGGGCGAAATTTTGGAAGGCTTGGTGGACTACACGCGCAACCACTTCATCGTGGAGGAGGTGCTGTTCCAGCAGCACGACTACGCCGAGACTCCTGTCCATAAGGCCGAGCATGACGGCTTCACGCGCAAGGCCATGGATCTGCTGACGCGCTTCGACGGCGGGCAGGAGGTCATGCTGGAGGCGCTGGAATTCCTCAAGCAATGGCTGGTGCACCACATCTGCAAGGTGCACCGCGCCTACCTGCCGTTCATGCGCGAGGCGCTGCAGGCGCAACGCACCGTCGCCCTGGCCTGAAAGGGCATGAAAAAAGCCACTGCGCGGAGTGGCTTGGCAAAGCGGTAAGCGGTCGCGCCCCGCCGGGCGTCAGGCCAGGGTGACGCGCGCGAACTTGCGCTTGCCGACCTGCACCACGTAGCTGCCCGCTTCCAGCTTCAGGCCCTTGTCGCTGACCACGCCGCCGTCCACGCGCACGCCGCCGCCGTCGATGAGGCGGTTGGCCTCGCTGGTCGAGGGCGCAAGGTTGGCCTGCTTGAGCAGCGCGCCGATGCCCAGGGGCGCGCCCGCCAGGCGGACTTCGGGAATGTCGTCGGGAATGCCGCCCTTGCTGCGGTTGATGAAATCCTGCTCGGCCGCGTCGGCCAGTGCGGCGCTGTGAAAGCGCGCGGTGATCTCCTTGGCCAGCATCACCTTGGCATCCTTGGGATTGCGGCCTGCCGCCACCTCGGCCTTGAGCGCGGCGATTTCGTCCAGGCTCCTGAACGACAGCAGCGTGTACCAGTCCCACATCAGGGTGTCCGAGATGGAGAGCACCTTGGCGAACATGGAGTTGGCGTCCTCCGTGATGCCGATGTAGTTGTTCTTGGACTTGGACATCTTGTCCACGCCATCCAGCCCCACCAGCAGCGGCATGGTGAGCACACACTGCGGCTCCTGCCCCCATTCTTGCTGCAGATGGCGTCCCATGAGCAGGTTGAACTTCTGGTCGGTGCCGCCCAGCTCCAGGTCGCTCCTGAGCGCTACCGAGTCATAGCCCTGCAGTAGCGGGTAGAGGAACTCGTGCAGGCTGATGGAGCTGCCGTCGGTGAAGCGCTGGTGGAAATCGTTGCGCTCCATCATGCGTGCCACGGTGTACTTGGCCGACAGCTGAATCATGCCGCGCGCGCCCAACTGGTCGCACCACTCGCTGTTGTAGCGGATCTCGGTACGCGCTGGGTCCAGCACCTTGGCCGCCTGGGTGTAGTAGGTTTCGGCGTTGACCTTGATCTGCTCGGCCGTCAGGGGCGGGCGCGTGCTGTTGCGGCCCGACGGGTCGCCGATCAGCGTGGTGAAGTCGCCGATCAGGAAGATGACCTGGTGGCCCAGGTCCTGCAATTGGCGCATCTTGTTGAGCACCACCGTATGGCCCAGGTGGATGTCCGGCGCCGTGGGGTCCAGCCCGAGCTTGATGCGCAGCGGCTGGCCCGTGGCCTCCGAACGCGCCAGTTTCTGGGTCCATTCTTCTTGGGGCAGAAGCTCGTCGACCCCGCGCAGGGAGACTTCAAGCGCCCGTCCTACACCATCGGTCACCGAGAATGTTGTAACAGCAGATTGATTCATAAGGGTTTTTTGGGGTGCCGCCAGGGCCCCAACGACTATACTTCCGGGCACTTTCCAGCCGTGGATTCTAGTGGGCCGCCCGTACGCCCGGCGTTCGCTCCCTTCCACAGCACTACGACATTGACAGTGCCTCCCGCCCTTTAAGACCCCTGGCCCGGGGCCTGGAAGCACACAGACGCCTGGGGTAAGACTCTTGAACAACGGCTTGACGACCGCCTGCCTGGTATTGCTCAACCAACTGAAGCAGTCCGTTCAGAAACATCCAAAACGCATCACCGCCGCCGTGGCCACCCTGCTGCTCACCGGCGGCGGCGGTGCCTTCGCAGTGGCTTCGTTCGCGCCCGACCCGGCCGACCTGCCCGTGCGCACCGTCACCCAGGCTGTGCAGTCGCTGGCGGCAGACGAACCGCTGTCGTCGCTGGTGGACATCCCGCAGTACGCGCTGTACCGCTCCGACGTCACCCGCAGCGCCGATACCGCCGAGAGCATCCTGCAGCGCCTGGGCGTGGCAGACCCCGCCGCTTCGGCCTTCCTGCGCAGTGACGCCAACGTGCGGCAGAACCTACTGGGACGCACTGGCCGCTCGATGTCCGCCGAGACGACCGACGACCACCGCCTCACCCGCCTGACGGCGCGCTGGGCCCCCGACGACAGCGGGAGCTTCAAGCGCCTGGTGGTCGAGCGCCAGCAGGACGGCAGCTTCGCCTCGCGCATCGAGACGGCGCCGCTGACGGTGGGCAGCCGCCTGGCGGGCGGCATCATCCGCAGCTCGCTGTTTGCGGCAACGGATGCCGCCAACATTCCCGACGCCGTCGCCGTGCAGCTGGCAGAGGTGTTCTCCGGTGACATCGATTTCCGGCGCGCCCTGCGCAAGGAAGACCGCTTCTCGGTGGTGTATGAAACCCTGGAGGCAGATGGCGAGCCCCTGCGCAGCGGCCGCGTGCTGAGCGCCGAGTTCCACAATGGCGACAAGACCCACAGCGCCGTCTGGTTCCAGGAGCCGGGAGCCACCAAGGGCTCGTACTACACACTGGACGGCGAGAGCATGCGCCGTGCCTACCTGTCGTCGCCGGTCGAGTTCTCCCGCGTCTCCAGCGGCTTTGCGATGCGGTTCCACCCCATCCACAAGACCTGGCGCGCGCACCTGGGTACCGATTTCGCGGCACCGACCGGTACTTCTGTACGCACGGTAGGCGACGGCGTGGTGGATTTCGCCGGCGTGCAGAACGGCTACGGCAACGTGGTGTACATCAAGCACCGCAACCAGCACGTCACCGTCTACGCGCACCTGAGCCGCATCGACGTGCGCAAGGGCGAAAGCGTGGAGCAGGGCCAGAAGATTGGCGCCGTGGGCTCCACCGGCTGGGCCACGGGCCCGCACCTGCACTTCGAATTCCGCGTCGCGGGCGAGCACAAGGACCCGATGGTTATTGCGCGCCAGAGCGAGGCAGCCCAGCCGGTCTCGGCCGCCGCACGTCCGGCATTCGACCGCCTGGCCGGCAACATGCGCGTGCAGCTGTCCTCCGCCGCACAGATCCTGCAAGCCAGCGCCGAGTAACGCCCTTCGCCCATGGATACGCCGCCACGGTGGTTCATCGGGCTGATGTCGGGCACGTCGCTGGACGGCGTGGATGGTGTGCTCGCGCATTTTTCAGGCCAAAAATGCACTGTAGCCCAGCATGCATCAGCGCCATTAGCTCCTAATTTAAGAGCAGAACTCCTCGCTCTCAACAGCACCGGCCACGACGAACTGCACCGCGCGGCGCTCGCCGCGAATGCGCTGGCGCGTACCTATGCGAAGGTAGTCCACCGTCTGCTGGACCAAGCGGGCCTCACGGCGGCCGCGGTGCAGGCCCTGGGCGCGCATGGGCAGACGGTGCGCCACCGGCCGCAGGCGTTCGATGGCACGGGCTACACGCTGCAACTCAACCAGCCCGCCTTGCTCGCTGAAATCACCGGCATCACCGTCGTGGCCGACTTCCGCAGCCGGGACGTGGCGGCGGGCGGCCAGGGCGCGCCGCTGGTGCCCGCCTTCCACCGCGGCGTGTTCGGCCAAGCCGGACGCACCGTGGCGGTGCTGAACCTGGGGGGCATTTCCAACCTGAGCATCCTGCGGGCCGACGGGACCACCGTGGGGTTTGACTGCGGCCCGGCCAACGCCCTTATGGATCACTGGTGCGAGCGGCACACGGGGCAGCCCTACGACCACGAAGGCGCCTGGGCACGCAGCGGCCATGTCCTGCCCGCCCTACTGGAGGCGATGCTGGACGAGCCATTCCTCGCCCTTGCGCCCCCCAAGAGCACAGGGCGTGACCTGTTCCATCCGCAATGGCTGGCCACACGCCTTGCGGCCAGCGCCGTGGGCGCCGCGCCCCAGGATGTCCAGGCCACCCTTGCTGAGTACACGGCCCTTACGTGCGTCCAGGAGTTGTCACGGCACGCACGGGACTGCGGGCTGTTGATCGTCTGCGGCGGCGGGGCACTGAACCGCTATCTGATGGAGCGCCTGCAGCAATTGGCACCGACGGTTCGTGTCGAAAGCTCGGATCACCACGGGCTGCCCCCCCTGCAGGTCGAAGCGGCTGCCTTCGCGTGGCTGGCGCATCAATGCGTCAGCGGCCAGACAGCCAGCTTGCCCGCGGTCACGGGCGCCCGCGGGGAGCGCATCCTCGGCGCCATCTACGCCGCCTGAGCAATCTGCCACGCAGCCATAAAAAAGCCGCCCGTAGGCGGCGGATTCTCATGGGCTGTGCGTCAGTGGTCTTCCACGGAGAAGCTGGAGCCGCAGCCGCATGTCGAAGTGGCATTCGGGTTCTTGATGACGAACTGCGCACCCTGCAGGTCTTCCTTGTAGTCGATCTCTGCACCCACCAAGTATTGGTAGCTCATGGCATCGATGAGCAGTGACACACCGTTCTTGGTCATGGTGGTGTCGTCTTCGTTCGTGATTTCATCAAATGTGAAACCATACTGGAAGCCCGAGCATCCCCCGCCCTGCACGAAGACCCGCAGCTTGAGGTCAGGATTGCCTTCTTCGGCAATCAACTCGGCCACCTTGGCGGCGGCGCTGTCGGTGAAAAGGATGGGGGCGGGCATCTCGGTCGTGGTGTTCTCGGCAACGGCGCTCATGAAGGGCTCCTTGGGTCAGTCTTTGTTTCGATGGTAAGGCATAGCCCCCCAGCGCTCCGTTCACTGTGCGTTTGACGCCAGTTTCAGTGTGGGCTTTTCTTCCAGCAGCAGCGGCGCGGCCGGGCAGAGCTGCCCGGCAATCACCGCGCCCTGGTGCATTTCAAGGGCCTTGTAATGCACGTTACCTGTGATCCGCGCCTTGGGCTGAACCTCCAGCAGCTCCGTGGCATGTACGGGCCCCTCCACCGTTCCGTTGACGATGACATGGGCGGCATGCACCGCACCTTCCACCTTTGCTGATTCGGACACCACCACAATGCTGGGTTCAGCCGAAGACCGCAGGTCGCCGATCACTTCGCCATCCACCCGCAATCCGTCAGCGAACAGCACATCGCCCTGCACGCGCGTTCCTTGCGCAATCAGGCTCTTGATCGGGGGTGGCTTCTTGCGCGAAAACATGTGGTATTCCCTCGGGGTGTAGTAGTCATTGCCATGCGGGTCCGCAGCCGGGCCCTATGGCTCTAGTGAAAAAGTCTGGGCCGCGCGCAACGAGGTTCCATCCATCAGGCGCGCGGTCACGGTTTTTACCATGGCGCCCGGCGGCAGGGCCGCCACGCCCTGAACCCGCCGGTACTGCCGGAACTGAAGCGGCTGGATGACCGCTGGAGACGTGGAGGACCACTCCGCCCCGTTCAGCGTGCCCGCCAGCAGCAGTTCCAGCCGGCCCTTGAATTCCGGCGCATTGCGCATGGGCTGCATGGCCAGCACCTGCCAGCGCAACTGCCCACCTCCTTCCAAGGTCTCGGCATGCAGCCCGCGGATGGTCAGGTTGCCAGGCTTGCCGGTGGGGGTCAGCTTCTCGAAGAAGCCCAGGTCCTCCCGCAGGCTACGGTTGTCGGCTTCGAGTTGCCGCAGTTGCTCCAGCAGGCGATCCATGGCCGCCTGCTCGGCTATGCGCAGGCTGCCCGCGGCTTCCTGCTTTTCGTGCTGGAGACGGTTGTGCTCGCGCAACTGCGACACCTCTGCACGAAGGCGCTGCAATTCCTCCCGGCTGCCCGCGTCCAGCCCGGCGATCCGTTTGCCCAGGTCGAAGGCCCACAGCGTCATGGCCGCGCACAGGCCCAGGACGATGGCCACGGCCGCCCAGCGCAGCGGCCACGGAAGCGCGCTGCGCACGGTGACGCGCGGAGCGGAGATCGTGAGGCGGCGGCGCAGCAGTCGGTAACGCATGGGCAGTGCACGTTTCTTTCAGTGGGATGGTCGCCGCCCGCGGCAACGCCCAAAAACAAAAAACCGCCCCGAAGGGCGGTTTCTGCACTCTGCAGCACGCCAGGGGCGCTGCAGCATAACGCAAGGCAGTGGCCGAGGCTTAGCGCTTCGAGAACTGCTTGGCGCGGCGTGCGGAGTGCAGACCGACCTTCTTACGTTCGACTTCACGAGCATCACGCGTCACGAAGCCGGCTTGGCTCAGTGCGGGCTTCAGCGTCGCGTCGTAGTCGATCAGAGCGCGGGTGATGCCGTGGCGGGCAGCGCCAGCCTGGCCGGATTCACCACCGCCGTGCACGTTGATCTGGATGTCGAAGGTTTCGACATGGTTGGTCAACGCCAGGGGTTGCTTGGCAATCATGATCGAGGTTTCGCGGCCGAAGTACTGCTGAATGTCTTTGCCATTCACAGTGATCTTGCCGGAACCCTTCTTCAGAAACACGCGGGCGACGCTGGACTTGCGACGGCCGGTGCCATTGTTCCATTCACCAATCATTCAAGGCTCCTTAGATTTCCAGCGCTTTAGGCTGCTGAGCGGTGTGCGGATGTTCCGCGCCGCCGTACACCTTGAGCTTCTTGATCATGGCGTAGCCGAGCGGGCCCTTGGGCAGCATGCCCTTGACGGCCTTTTCCAGCGCGCGGCCGGGGTGCTTGGCTTGCAGATCGCGGAAGTTCGTGGCCGTGATACCGCCGGGATAACCCGAGTGGCGGTAGTACACCTTGTCCAGGGACTTGGTGCCGGTGACCTTGAGCTTGGAGGCGTTGATGATGACGATGTAGTCGCCGGTATCAACGTGAGGCGTGTAAATGGCTTTGTGTTTGCCGCGCAGACGGAGGGCAACTTCGCTGGCTACCCGGCCGAGCACCTTGTCGGTGGCGTCAATCACAAACCACTCGTGCACGACCTCAGCGGGCTTTGCGCTGAATGTGGACATGAGTTTCTCTTTTCTAGAGGTGGTTTGGCGGTCCTTTTCCACGGTCGGTGCTTTTCTGATGAAAGCCTCTTAGGTGGGATGTGCGCTTCGCCGCGGGACCTAAAAATCGCTGCGAAGCCGGCCATTATACAAAATCGACCGCTGCGCAGTGCCCTACTGCGAGTAAAGCTGTCGCCTGTGCTCCTCGGCTTCCTGCCGGCGGCGGTTTTCCACGCAAACGGGATGGTTGGCCAGCCCCGGCTTCTGGCATTGCTCGTGAATGCACAACGGGCGAGCAAAGAAACTGGATGCCTCGCAGGCCTCGTCAGGCCCGGGCACCCTTGCGGGCACCGCAGGGCGTGACGGCGCAGGGGGAGGTGGCGCCGGCTCGGGAGCCGGAGTCACAGGGGCGGGCGCTGGGGCAGGCGCGGTCGCCTCGGCAGCCTTGCGCGCAAGCCGGGGTTTGGAGACGGCCGCCGGCCGGGCCTCAGCCACCGACGCAGCCTCTGGCTGCATTGCCATTGCCGCCGACGCGGGGTCCGCCGCCTCATGCGACACCATCACCACCTCTGCCGGCTCCGGTGCTGGCGCTGGTGACGCAAGTTCCGTGATGATCTCGTTTTCGGGGGTATACCGCGGCGCGCTCTCCCGGCCTCCCCACCACGGACTGCTGGCGATGACCAGCAGCGCCAGGGAGGCAGCCATACCCCACACCAGCCGTGCCCGTCCGCCATGACCTGCTCTGGCAACACGGGGGGCTGATGCATGGCGTGCAGCCTTCTGGGGGCGGGGTGTGCGCGCGTGCGTCTGTTGGCGTGTACCGGTCGGCGCGTCATGTTGCGGCATCTCGCGCGTATCTGCGAAGGCCTGCGTGTCGCCCGCATCGGCAATGGTTTCCGCAAACACGGTCGCAGGCTCCACGGTTGACACCATGAGGTCTGCCGGCGCGCTAGCCGACGCCGCCACAACGGTGGCGGCCTGCGGCCGGGAATCCTGCGGCTGCGACATCGCCGTGAGGTCGATCATCGGGACTGCCACGCCCTGCGCATCCTTGCTCGAGGGCTCCACCCAGATGGAGCCCAGTTCGGCACGGAAGTCGAACCCGTCCAGTCCCGCGGGCGCAGCCGTCATGCCCATCGTCTGCAGGAACGCGTCGATCGATTGCGGACGGTCTTGCGGCTGCAGCGCCAGGCATTGCGACACCGCATCGACGAACGGACGCGAGTATTCCACGCCGAACTGCTTGCGCACCGTGCGTGCTACGCGGGAGAACGACACCATGCGGTCACGTATGGCACGCAGAGTAGCGGGCAGCGGCGTGTCGTTGCACAGGCAGCCATGCACGACGGCGCCCAGCGAATACAGGTCGCTCCACGGCCCTTGGTGCAGGTGCGATGCCGCGTCCGTGTACTGCTCTATGGGCGCGTAGTTGACTTTGAGCACGGCCGTGTGCTTCTGGTCCCGGTCGCTGATCGCATGCCGCGCGGCGCCGAGGTCCAGCAGCACTGGTGGGCCATGGTCCTGCAGGAAGATGTTGTCCGGCGAGATGTCGCGGTGCAGCGTCTGTCCATCGTGCAGCACCCGCAACGCGCTAGTGACCGACCACAACACCTTGCGCAGCCATTCCTCGGGGGGCGGCGTGCGCATGTGCGCGCGCGCCTGCTTGAGGGTCAAGCCGCTGTACAGGGGCATGACCATGTAGGCCGTGTGATTGGCTTCCCAGAACCGGAAGACCTTCACCAGCGAGGGATGGTCGAACTGCGCCAGCAGGCGCGCCTCGTCCACGAACGAGGCCAGGCCCGCCTGGAAAGACTGCTCGTCCGACGAGGAACGCACCCAGAGCGAATGCCCGTCCGCGCGGCCCGCCAGGGCGGCAGGCATGTATTCCTTGATCGCGACGAAACGCAGCAGGGAATGGTCGAACGCCTGGTACACCATGCCGAAGCCGCCCACGCCCAGCAGCGCCACGATCTCGAACTCTCCCAACCGGGTGCCCGCCGGGAGGGCGTCGACGTGGTGCGCGACGCTGGCGGGCGTGAAGCGGGGGGGGAGCGAAGACATGGAGGGCGTTGCGGACAAGGGATGCGGATCAGCGAGGGCAGCGAAGTCTAACGAGGAAGCGGAGGAAGCACCGCGGCACGCCGCAGCGGACGCCATGATGCGCCAGGCAGCCAGGCCGACGCGCAACAAAGCGCATCCTGTCTGCCAAAAACATCACTTCCCGTACCAGGCGGACCCGCATTGTGCCCGCGATGGCGCTGGTTACCATTGGGTGCATGTTCAGTTACCGCCACGCCTTCCACGCAGGCAACCACGCCGATGTGCTCAAGCACACGGTGCTCATTGCCACCTTGCAACACCTTCTACAGAAAGACGCGGCCCTGACCGTTCTGGACACCCACGCCGGCGCGGGCCTGTACCGGCTGGACGGAGACTATGCCTCCACCAGCGCCGAATCCGCGGACGGCATCCTGCGCCTCGTGCCGCCAGCGGCTCTTCCCGCCCTGGCACCCGCGCTGCAGGACTACGTGGACATGGTGCGCGCCTTCAACCAGGGCGATGCCACGCGCGTCTACCCCGGCTCGCCCTTCATCACGCAGCGCCTCTTGCGCGCCCAGGACAAGCTCAAACTGTTCGAGCTGCACCCCACCGACGCCCGCTCCCTCGCAGGCAACATAGCCCAGCTTGAAGCAGGCAGGCAGGTGGCCGTGCTGCAGGAGGACGGTTTTGAGGGCGTCAAAAAGTTCATCCCCCCACCGGCCCGCCGCGCGCTTGTACTGTGCGATCCCAGCTATGAAATCAAGAGCGACTACCTGCGCGTGCAGGCGCTGTTGCAGGATGCGCTGAAGCGCTTTGCGACCGGCGTGTATGCCGTCTGGTACCCCATCATTCCGCGGGCGGAGGCGCACGATCTGCCGCGCCGGCTCAAGACGCTGGCCCAGAAGGCGGGCAAGCCCTGGCTGCATGCGACGCTGACCGTGAAATCCAGCAAACTGGCCTCCCCTGCGGCCGGCGAAGGCGCGCGCCGGCCCGGCCTGCCGGCCAGCGGCATGTTCGTGGTCAACCCTCCCTTCACGCTGCAGGGCGTGCTGCGCGAGGCGTTGCCGCAGATGGCGCAATTGCTGGCCCAGGACCGCAACGCGTCCCACACGCTGGAGGTGGGTTAAGCCCCGGGGCAGCGGCGCCCGCACGATCCCTGGGATGCCGTGGTTTAGCGCCGCCGGGCCCGGCTCTTGCGGGGAGTAGTGCGCGCAGCGCCCTGATTTGTGCGCGCTTGCGCGGCGCCCGCTGGAGCAGCGGCCGGCGAGGCTGCGGGCGTGGACGGGTCCAGCTCCGGCAGATCTTCGGGGCAGCTGTCGTCGTCCGGCCCCATGTGCCAGATCTCCACGGGCTTGATACCCAGGCCCACCATGCCCAGTTCCTGCGCCGCGGCCTGGCTCAGGTCGATGACCCGGCCTGGCGCGAACGGTCCGCGATCATTGACGCGCACCACCACCACCTTGCCGTTGACCAGGCTGCGCACGCACACCCGCGCCCCGAAAGGCAACGTGCGGTGCGCGGCGGTGAGTTCCCCACGGTCAAAACGCTCGCCGCTGGCCGTGCGCCGGCCATGCAGGCTGCCGCCGTACCAGGAGGCCAGCCCGCGCCCGAGCAGCACGCCGCTTTCTTCCTCGTCTTCGCGGCCGCGCTCGATGGCGGTATCGGCTTCACGCGGAGAAGACGGTGCCGAGCGCACCCTGCCCTCCTTGCGAGCCCGCGGCGGGGCCGATACGCCGGAGTCGGGTGGGCTGTCCGCCTGCGCGCCCGCCGGTCCCGGCAGCGCCTGCGTCGGGCCAGGTGCTACCACAGGGGGCGCATCGGCGGGTGGCGCCGCGCAACCCGCCAGCACGGCCGCCAACAGCACGCCGGCCAACCACCGTCCCATGCGGCCGGGATGCAAAGGGTCAGAAGTCGCCGCAGCGGGTGATGACGTTGGTCTCAAAACGGCGCAGATCATTGCGTTCACCCGGTGTCAGGTCGGTGCGCGCTCTCTTGGCGGCCAGGATGCGCTTGGACTCCGCGCATTGCAGCGCCTTGCGGCTTTCCTGCTCCTCCTGCGCCAGTTGGGCTTGTTCCTCGCGCTCGCGCTCTGTGCGGCGCTGGCTGCGTGCCTCGCGGCGCTCGCGGTAGTAGCGCGAGGCGGCATCGCTCTCCTCGTCGCTGCAGTCGCGCCGGTATTCGCGCTGCATGCCTGCGATGACGTCGTAGCTGGAGCCGTTGGCCGATGCCCCGCGGATGCTGTTTTGCAGCGTGCGGCAGCGCCCGCTCATGTAGCTCTCGTATTCCGGCACCTCGCGCATCGCACTGCTGCGCCGGGACGGAGCGGGCGCATAGCTGCGGGGCTCTGCACGCGGCTCCACCGGCCCCGCCGAGACGGCGCTGGTCACCATGCCTTTCGGGCACGGGCGCGCCAGGGTGTAGACGGCGCCCTGCTCGTCGCGGCAGGAATAGCGCGTCTGCGCCGACGCGGGCGATGCCATCGCAAGCGACAGCGTGGTGAACAGCAGGAAGGCAATGACGGGACTCATACCGCAAACGCGCAGGGGAAAGGAGAAAGAGGACGGGAAAAAGCTGCCGATATTACCCACCCCCGCCGCTTCAGAGCCCCAGGCGGTCGCAGATTTCCAACGTGGCCGCGCTCTGGTTCATGGTGTAGAAGTGCAGGCCCGGCACGCCCTCGCGGCGCAGTTGCTCGCACAGGTGCGTGACGACATCCAGGCCGAAGGCGCGAATACTCGCCACATCGTCACCATAGCCCTGCAGGCGCAGGCGGATCCAGCGCGGGATCTCGGCGCCGCAGGCGTCCGAAAAGCGCAGCAGCTGCGACGCGCCCATGATCGGCATGATGCCCGGCACCACGGGCACGTCCAGCCCCAGGCGGCGCACGTCCTGCACGAAGCGCAGGTAGGCGTCGGCATTGAAGAAGTACTGTGTGATGGCCGAGTCGGCGCCCGCGCGCACCTTGGTGGCAAAGGCCTGCAGGTCGGCATCAGACGAACGGGCCTGGGGATGGACCTCGGGGTAGGCCGCCACCTCGATGTGGAAGTCGCGCCCCGTCTCGGCGCGGATGAACGCCACCAGATCGCTCGCGTAATGGAACTCGCCCCCGATGCCGTAGCCACTGGGCAGGTCGCCGCGCAGCGCAACCAGGCGCTTCACGCCCATGGCTTTCAGCTCGGCGAGCTGCGCGCGCACGCTGTCCTTGGTGGCGCCGATGCACGAGAAGTGCGAGGCCGCGCTCACGCCCTCGGCGAGGATCTCGCGCACCGTGCCGAAGGTGCCCGCCTGCGTGGAGCCCCCCGCGCCGTAGGTGACGGAGCAGAACTCGGGCCGGCGCGCATACAGCTGCTGGCGCACGGCGCGCAGTTTGTCGGCGCCCTCGGGCGTCTTGGGCGGGAAGAATTCAAAGCTGACCGGAAAGGCCGTGGAAAGGCTCATGCCTTCCTCCTTGCATGGATGAAGAACTCGCGGTTGCCGTCGCCCCCCTCGATGGGGCTATCGATCCAGGCCACCACGTGCAGCCCCAGCTCCGTGCAGCAGTCACGGATGCGCTGCTCCACCTGCGGATACAGCTGCGCATCGCGCACGATGCCGCCCTTGCCCACTTGGCCGGGCTGCAACTCAAACTGCGGCTTGACCAGCATCAGCAGCTGGCCCTGCTCTTTCAACAGCGGCACCAGCGCAGGCAGCACCAGCGTGAGCGAGATGAAGGACAGGTCGCCGGTGACGAGATCGAACGCTGGCGTGATGTCCACGTCCTCGCACCCGGGACGGCGGCGGCGCTGCACGGGCAATGAGCCCTCGGCGCGTGCCTTGGCCTTGGCGGCGCGCTCGGCCTTGAAGCTCTCGATCTCATGCTCCTTGGCGTCGTCGCTGTCGTCGTACTCATCGTCCACCATGCCGCCGTTGCGCATCCAGGCGTAGGGGGCCTGGGGCTGGGTGTCGTTGTCTTCCGCGTCCTCGATGACTTCGGACAGCGCCACGTCGCAGGCGTCCTGCAGCGCCTCGGGCGTGAGGGCCCGGGCATTCACGCCTTCCACGCAGACCACCCGCGGGTCGGCGCGCAGCCGCTCGTGCAACTGGCCGTGGCCCACGTCCACGCCAATCACCTGGGCAGCGCCATGTGCCAGCAGGCAGTCGGTGAAACCGCCGGTGCTCTGCCCCACGTCCAGGCAGCGCAGGCCAGCCACTTGCAGGCCCGTGGCAGCCAGCGCACCTTCAAGCTTGAGGCCGCCGCGCGAGAGGTACTTGGCCTCCGCAGCGTCCAGCAGCTGCACCTCGACCCCCGCAGGAATGTCGTCGCCGTTCTTGGCCACCTTCTGCCACGGCAGCGTGGGCGCCAGGCGCCACTGCACGCCGGCGGCAATCAACCGCTGGGCCTGCGACCGGGTGGCCGCGTAGCCGCCTTCCACCAGAAATACGTCCGCGCGCATCGCGCTGTCCTCTCATATCGATAGCTGGCAGCGCTTGCAGTGAGCCACTTTCAGCAATTTTTCATGCTGAAAACGACTACTGGCAAGCGCAAGCAGCTATGCTTTTTGACAATCAATAGCGGTAGGTGTCGGGCTTGTAGGGGCCCTGCTTCGGCACGCCGATGTAGGCGGCCTGCTCGTCGCTCAGCTCGGTCAGCATGGCGCCCACCTTCTTCAGGTGCAGGCGCGCCACCTTCTCGTCGAGGTGCTTGGGCAGCACGTAGACCTTGCCCACGTCGTAGCCCTCGGGGTGGGTGAACAGCTCGATCTGCGCGATCGTCTGGTTGGCGAACGAGTTGGACATCACGAAGCTGGGGTGGCCCGTGCCGCAGCCCAGGTTCACCAGGCGGCCCTTGGCCAGCAGGATGATGCGCTTGCCGTCCGGGAAGATCACGTGGTCCACCTGGGGCTTGATCTCTTCCCACTGGCAGTGCTCTTCCAGCTTGGCGACCTGGATCTCGTTGTCAAAGTGGCCGATGTTGCACACGATGGCCTGGTCCTTCATGGCCTTCATGTGCTCGAAGGTGATGACGTCGCGGTTGCCCGTGGTGGTGACGAAGATGTCGGCCTTGTCGGCGGCCCACTCCATGGTCACGACCTTGAAGCCTTCCATAGCGGCCTGCAGGGCATTGATGGGGTCGATCTCGGTCACCCACACCTGGGCGCTCAGGGCGCGCAGCGCCTGGGCCGAGCCCTTGCCCACGTCGCCATAGCCCGCCACCACGGCCACCTTGCCGGCAATCATCACGTCGGTGGCGCGCTTGATGCCGTCCACCAGCGACTCGCGGCAGCCGTACAGGTTGTCGAATTTGGACTTGGTCACCGAATCGTTCACGTTGATCGCACGGAACAGCAGCGTGCCCTTGGCCGACATTTCCTTGAGGCGGTGCACGCCGGTGGTGGTCTCTTCGGTCACGCCGATGATCTGGGCGCTCTTGCGGCTGTACCAGGTGCTGTCCTCGGCCAGCTTGGCCTTGATGGCGGCGTACAGGATGCGCTCTTCCTCGCTGCCGGGGTTGGCCAGCACGGAGGCGTCCTTTTCAGCGCGCTTGCCCAGGTGCATCAGCAGCGTGGCGTCACCGCCGTCGTCCAGGATCATGTTTGGGCCTTCGCCCTCGCTGCCCTTGGGGCCGAAGTCGAAGATGCGGTGGGTGTAGTCCCAGTAGTCCACCAGGGTTTCGCCCTTGATGGCGAACACCGGCGTGCCGGTGGCGGCAATCGCGGCGGCGGCGTGGTCCTGGGTGGAGAAGATGTTGCACGAGGCCCAGCGCACGTCGGCGCCCAGGGCCTTGAGCGTCTCGATCAGCACGGCCGTCTGGATGGTCATGTGCAGCGAGCCGGTGATGCGTGCGCCCTTCAGGGGCTGCTTGGCCGCGAATTCCTCGCGGATGGCCATCAGGCCAGGCATCTCGGTTTCGGCGATGCGGATCTCCTTGCGGCCCCAGTCGGCCAGGGAGATATCGGCAATCGCGGAGTCGGCTGGGGACTTGAGAACAGCGCTCATGGTGGTTTCCTTGATGGGTATCTGAAAAAACCGCGCCTGGGGGATGGGGCTCACCGCACCGCAAGGCGTGGGTGAGCGTCGTTGCTGGGTATGACTTCCGAGCCTCGCGCCCCGCCGTGCTGGGGACGCTGCAACGCTCCTCGGAAAGTGCAAGATTATACCGGCGCCCCCGCACCACGCGCTGCGCCGTAGAATCCCCGCCCAATGCCAGGGCGTTCCCGCAGGGTGCGCCCGCCTCTTCTCGCACCGGCCGCAGCGCACCGCGCGGCCCTCACCCAGAATCACTGTGTCGTACGCCCCAGAAACCCGGCGCCGCCGGACTTTTGCCATCATCTCCCACCCCGACGCCGGCAAGACCACGCTGACGGAAAAGCTGCTGCTGTTCTCCGGCGCCATCCAGATCGCCGGCGCCGTGAAGGGCCGCAAGGCCAGCCGCCACGCCACGTCCGACTGGATGGAGATCGAGAAGCAGCGCGGCATCTCGGTGGCGTCGAGCGTGATGCAGATGAGCTACCGCGACCATGTCATCAACCTGCTGGACACGCCGGGCCACAAGGACTTCTCGGAAGACACCTACCGCGTGCTCACGGCCGTCGATTCGGCCCTGATGGTGATCGACGCGGCCAACGGCGTGGAGGCGCAGACGCGCCGCCTGATCGAGGTCTGCCGCCAGCGCGACACGCCCATCATCACCTTCGTCAACAAGATGGACCGCGAGGTGCGCGACCCGCTGGACATCCTCGACGAGGTGGAGCGTGAGCTGGGCATGCCCTGCTGCCCCATCACCTGGCCCGTGGGCCAGGGCAAGAGCTTCGGCGGCATCATCAACCTGCGCACGCAAAGCATGACGGTCTTCCAACCCGGCAGCGAAAAGCGCCCGCAGGACTTCGAGGTCATTCCGCTGGCCGATGCCGACAAGCTGCGCGCGCGCTTCGGTCAGGCCTTTGACGACGCACTGGAAAGCATGGAGCTGGCGCAAGGTGCCTCGGCGCCCTGGGACCATGAAGCCTTCCTGGCCGGCAAGCTCACACCGGTGTTCTTCGGCTCGGGCGTGAACAACTTCGGTGTGATGGAAGTGCTGGATGCGGTGGTGGACATGTCGCCCCCGCCCGGCCCGCGCAAGAGCTCGCTCGTCGTCAACAAGCAGACCGTCGAGAAAACCATCCTGCCCGAAGACGAAGGCTTTTCGGGCGTGGTGTTCAAGGTGCAGGCCAACATGGACGCCAACCACCGCGACCGCATCGCCTTCGTGCGCGTGGCCAGCGGCAAGTACACGCCCGGCATGAAGCTCAAGGTGCAGCGCACCGCCAAGGAGCTGCGCCCCACCAGCGTGGTCACCTTCATGAGCCAGCGCCGCGAGGCGGTGGAAGAGGCCTACGCCGGCGACATCATCGGCTTCACCACGCACGGCGGCGTGCAGTTGGGCGACACCATCACCGACGGTGCCAACCTGCAGTTCACCGGCCTGCCCTTCTTCGCCCCCGAAATGTTCATGACCGTGGTGCTGAAGAACCCGCTGCGCACCAAGCAACTACAGCAGGGCCTGATGCAGCTGGGCGAGGAAGGCGCCATCCAGGTCTTCAAGCCCGAGGCCGGCGGCAACATGCTGCTGGGTGCCGTGGGCCAGCTGCAGTTCGAAGTGGTGCAACACCGTCTGAACACCGAATACGACTGCGACATCCGTCTGGAAGCCTGCCAGTACACGGGAGCCCGCTGGATCACCGCCGACACGCCGGCCGAACTGCGCGAGTTCGAGAACGCGTATCCGATGCGCATGGCGCGCGATGCGGCGGACACGCTCGCCTATCTGTGCACGAGCCCATATGACGTACGGCTGGCGCAGGAGCGGTTCCCGAAGATTCATTTCCATCCGCTGCGGGAGCATGCGGGGTTGGCGTTGCAGAACAGTTGACGCGACCCCCATCCGCCATGCACCCTCTTGCCTCATGGGACGAGTTGGCGCGCACATGCATCACCGGCGTGCTCACCGACATCGACGACACCCTGACCACCGATGGCGCCATCACCGCCGATGCCCTGCAGGCGCTGGCCGACCTGAAAGCCTCAGGGCTGCACGTCATTCCGATCACGGGCCGGCCGGTGGGCTGGAGCGAGCCTTTTGCCGCTGCCTGGCCGGTGGACAGCATCGTTGCTGAGAACGGTGCGGTGGCGCTGCTGCGGGCGTCCCGAAATTTTGCCCCAAATGGCCTACAGTCCCCGTGCGATAAGCGCGAGCAGCTATTAAAGTTGTATCAACAGGACGCCGCCACGCGCGCCTCCAACTTCGCGCGCATGCAACAGGTGTTGGCCGAGATTGAAGCCGCCGTGCCCGGCGCCCGGCGCGCCACCGACTCGCCCGGGCGCGAGACGGACATCGCCATCGACCACAGTGAATTCACGCACCTGCCCCAGGCGGCCATCGATCAGGCGGTTGCCCTGATGCATGCCGCGGGCATGAACGCCACCGTGAGCAGCATCCACATCAACGGCTGGTTCGGCGCGCACAACAAGCTGGAGGGTGCGCGATGGATCGTGCGCGAGCTGTTCGGGCGCGATCTGGACGCCGAGCTGGAGCGCTGGGTCTACATCGGTGACTCCACCAATGACCAACTCATGTTTGCGCACTTCCCGCACAGCGTGGGTGTGGCCAATATTGCGCGTTTCGTGCCCCAACTGCAGCATCTGCCGCGCTATGTGACGCAGGGCGAGCGCGGGGCAGGGTTTGCAGAACTTGCGCAATCCTTGCTCGCCATCAACGATCGCTGACATCGACCGTTCAGGTGCGCGTTGCACTACCAAAACACCACCGGGGCTTCACAACTCGCCTTCTAAAATGACCCTTTTCACAAAAAGGGTTACACCATGGCAAGGCGCATTCCCGCAATGCTGGCGCTGGCGTTGTTCGCCGGGCTGGCGTGGCAACCCGCGGCGATGGCCCAGGCCGGCCGCAGCAAGGTGGACATCGACACGCGCTTGCAGCAAGCCATGGCGGACCCCAAGCTGGCCGACGAGCTCTACAAGGTGGGCCGCAAGGTCTCGGCGGTGTGCGCCAACTGCCATGGCGACGGAGGCAACAGCACCAAACCCTCGGTACCCAACCTCGCGGGCCAGAACCCGGCCTATCTGCTCGAGCAGGTGCGGCAGTTCGCGGACGGGCGCCGCCGCTACGAGTTCATGGAAGGCATGATCCGCGCGATGAACAGCGACGAGAAGATCGGCATGGTGCTCTTCTACGCCGCGCAGCCCGTCACTCCCAAACCCGTGGCGGACGCAGCGCTGCTGGCCAAGGGGCAGGAGATCTTCGGCAAGAACTGTTTTCGCTGCCATGGCGACATGGGCCGGGGCAACGACCAGATCGCACGCATTGCCGGCCAGCAGACCGACTACCTGCGCAGCACTCTCAAGCGTTACCGCGACGGCCCAAATACGCGCGCCAATTCGATCATGACGCCCAACACCAAGCTCCTCACGGACGCCGACATCGAGTCGCTGGTGGCGTACGTCTCGTCGATGCAATGAAGCACCGCCCGCTCGGGCGGGGCGATCACAGCTTGTACGTGGATAGCAGGATGCTGGTTTCGGTGCGCGCGATGCCCGGCGTGAGCCGAATGCGCGTGAGCGCCAGGTCGAATTCCTCCAGGCTCTGCGCATGCAGCTCGGCCACGATGTCCCAGCGGCCGTTGGTACTGTGCAGCGCGCCGACCAGCGGCTCTCCACGCAGGGCGCGAATCACGTCAGGCGCCGCGTTCCCTTGCACTGCAATGCTCATCCAGGCGCGGATCCGGTGGGGCTCCGACTCGGGGCGCAGCCGCACGGTGTAGCCGACGATGACGCCCTCTTCCTCCAGCCGGCGCAGGCGGTTCTGAACGGTGCCGCGGGCCACGCGCAGACGTACGGCGAGCGCCGCCACCGGCATGCGTGCATCCGCACGCAGCAGCGCAATGATCTCGCGGTCGACGTCGTCCATGTTGCGCATAGTGCCACGGGTTGCTGGCGAAACGCCAGTTTTTTGCGCTTATTGAGCAGTTTGCAGGCTGGCCGCAAGCGCAGGGCCTGTCCACAATGGGGAAACACGTTGGACCGACACCATGACACGCCTCATTGATTTGCCGACCCTTGCTGCCTTCGTGCATGAACGGGGTGCCGCACGCTGCATGACCGAGCTGGCGACCGAGCTTCGCGCCGACTTCCTGCGTTGGGAGTCTTTTGACAAGTCCGCCCGCACGGCCAGCCATAGCCCGCGCGGCGTGATTGAGCTGATGCCCGTGGCTGACGATGCGCTCTACAGCTTCAAGTATGTGAACGGCCATCCCGGCAACCCTGCCAGCGGACTGCCCACAGTGATGGCCTTCGGCGTGCTGGCGGAGGTCCATACCGGCTATCCGCTGCTGCTGTCGGAGCTGACGCTGACCACGGCGCTGCGCACCGCTGCCACGTCGGCGCTGGCGGCGCAGGCGCTTGCACGACCCGGCAGCCGCCGCATGGCGCTGGTTGGCAACGGGGCGCAGGCGGAGTTCCAGGCCCTGGCCTTCCACGCGTTGCTGGGCATCCGCGAACTGCGGGTGTACGACACCGACCCCGCCGCCACCGACAAGCTGGTGCGCAACCTGGCGCACGTCGATGGCCTCACCGTGGAGCGCGCCGCCAGCACGGCCGAGGCCGTGCGCGGCGCGGACATCGTGACCACGGTCACCGCCGACAAGAGCCGCGCCACCATCCTCACTCCCGCGATGGTGGAGCCCGGCATGCACCTGAATGCCGTGGGTGGCGACTGCCCCGGCAAAACCGAACTGCACCCCGATGTGCTGCGCGGGGCGCGCGTGGTCGTGGAATACGAGCCGCAAAGTCGCGTGGAGGGCGAGATCCAGCAATTGCCCGCGGACCATCCCGTTACCGAGCTTTGGCGGGTACTGCGCGGCGACGCGCCGGGGCGCACGCGGGCCGACGAAGTCACGGTGTTTGATTCCGTGGGCTTTGCGCTGGAGGACTACTCCGCACTACGCTACCTGTACCAGCAGGCCCAGGCGCGCGGCCTGGGCGTGGATGTGGAGCTGGTGCCCACAGACGACCCCAAGGACCTGTTCGGCCGCACGCGCGGTGCGAGCGTCCAAGGCCGCACGCGGCTGCGGCGCGTGGCTTGACCGCCTCAAGCCAAATCAGGCTCTAACGCCCATCCATCAAGCGCTAGCAGCTATCAAAATAAAAGCAAAAGGCGCCAATGGCGCCTTTTGCCCTTTTTCCCTTTTGCCCTTTTGCCCTTTTGCTTTTGTACGCCACCCGGGCAAGCCTGGGCCACGGCCCATCCCACTGGCGCGCCCCGGACCATGGCAGCCGTGGGCCGGGCTCTGCCCTGCCGCCGGCTGCGCCCCCTCCTGCAGCGCAGCGCTGCGAGTGTGGGGGAAGGCGCGAAGCGCCTCAGGGGGTGTGCAGAATCAATGCTGCAGGATCTTGTTGAGGAAGTCCTTGGTGCGCGGCTGGCGCGCCTCGGGGTTGCCGAAGAATTCCTCCTTCGAGCAGTCCTCCAGGATCTTGCCGCCCACGTCCATGAAGATCACGCGGTTGCTCACCTTGCGTGCGAAGCCCATCTCGTGCGTCACGCACATCATGGTCATGCCCTCCTGGGCCAGGCCCACCATGACATCCAACACCTCGCCCACCATTTCGGGGTCCAGCGCCGAGGTCGGCTCGTCAAACAGCATCACGATGGGGTCCATCGACAGTGCGCGTGCGATCGCCACGCGCTGCTGCTGACCGCCCGACAGCTGGCCGGGGAACTTGTCCTTGTGCGCCGTCAAGCCCACGCGCTCCAGCATCTTCAGGCCGCGCGCCTTGGCGTCGGTGGGGTTGCGGCCCAGCACCTTGATCTGCGCGATGGTCAGGTTCTCGGTCACCGACAGGTGGGGGAACAGCTCGAAGTGCTGGAACACCATGCCCACGCGGCTGCGCAGCTTGGGCAGGTCGGTCTTGGGGTCGTGCACGGCCACGCCGTCCACGAAGATCTCGCCCTTCTGGAAGGGCTCCAGCGCGTTGATGGTTTTGATGAGGGTGGACTTGCCGGAGCCGGAGGGCCCGCAGACCACCACCACCTCACCCTTCTGGATGTTCGTGGAGCAGTCCGTGAGCACCTGGAAGCTGCCGTACCACTTGGAAACGTTCTTCAGTTCAATCATTGCAATTCCTTGGAACGCCGCTTCAGCGAATGATGGCGATCTTCTTGTGCAGGCGCTTGACCAGCCAGGACAGCGCGTAGCAGAGGATGAAATAGACCACGGCCGCGGCCAGGTAGGCCTCGATCGGGCGGCCATAGTTCTTGCCCGCGATCTCGAAACCCTTGAGCATGTCGTAGGCACCGATGGCGTACACCAGCGACGTGTCCTGGAACAGGATGATGGTCTGCGTGAGCAGCACCGGCAGCATGTTGCGGAAGGCCTGCGGCAGCACCACCAGGCGCATGTTCTGCCCGTAGGTCATGCCCAGCGCCTGCCCCGCGAACACCTGGCCGCGCGGGATGGACTGGATGCCTGCGCGCATGATCTCGCTGAAGTAGGCGGCTTCGAAGGCGATGAAGGTCACCACCGCCGACACCTCGGCGCCGATGGGGCGACCGATGATCATGGGCACCAGCAGGAAGAACCACAGGATCACCATCACCAGCGGAATCGAGCGCATGCCGTTGACATAGATGGTGGCCGGCACGTCCAGCCACTTCTTGCCCGACAGGCGCATGAGCGCCAGCACCGTGCCCAGCAGGATGCCGCCCACGGTGGCGATCACCGTCAGCACCAGGCTGAAGTACAGCCCCTTGATCACGAAGTTGCTGAACAGCTCCCAGGTGAAGAAGGACCAATCGATATTCAGGTTCATATCAGTGTCCTCCCCCGCCTGCGGCAATCAGGCCCGGCACCCGCGTGCGCTTTTCGATGAACGCCATGATGCGGTTGATGGCAAAGGCCGAGATGATGTACAGCGCCGTGACGGCCAGGTACACCTCGATGCCGCGTGAAGTCTCTTCCTGCGCCTGCATGGCGAACATGGTCAGCTCGGCCACCGAAACGGCAAACGCCACCGACGAGTTCTTGAACACGTTCATGGTCTCGCTGGTGAGCGGCGGGATGATGATGCGAAACGCCATCGGCAGCAGCACGTAGCGGTAGTACTGGAACGTGGTGAAGCCCAGCGCCATGCCCGCATAGCGCTGGCCGCGCGGCAACGCCTGGATGCCCGAGCGCACCTGCTCGGCGATACGCGCCGAGGTGAAGAAGCCCAGCGCAAACACCACCAGCACGAAGCCCGGCAGCGATTTCATGGCCGGGAAGATCGACGGCACCACGTGGTACCACACAAAGATGTGCACCAGCAGCGGAATGTTGCGAAACAGCTCGACCCAGGCGTTGCCCAGGCGCACCGTCCATGGACGGCCTTCCAGCGTGCGCAGCGTGCCGACCAGCGAACCGACCACCAGCGCAACGGCCAGCGACAGCAAGGAAACGGATACCGTCCAGCCCCAGGCTGACAGCATCCAGTCGAGGTAGGTGATGTCGCCGTTCTTGCCGAAGCAGCTTTGACCGACCTCTTGGGTAATGGTGTCCTGGCAGAACACCTGCCAATCCCAATTCATAGGAGCACCCCTTCTATTCTTCGATCCGTGTTGCCGCGGCGGCACATGGCGGCGCTGGCGCAACAACAAAAAACGCCCCTTCGGGCCCAGAGGCCGAAGGGGCGATGCAATGCAAGCCGATTACTTGACTTCGTACGACTCCATGGGCTTGTCGTTCGGATTCGCCCAGGCTTCCTTGGTGGCTTCAGACAGCGGCAGGCCGATCTTCACGTTGGCCGGCGGGATGGGTTGCATGAACCACTTGTCGTACAGCTTGGCCAGGCTGCCGTCTGCAATCTGGCGCTTGATGGAGTCGTCCACGGCCTTCTTGAAGGCGGGATCGTCCTTGCGGATCATGCAGGCGATGGGCTCCACCGACAGCACTTCGCCCACGATCTTAAAGTCAGAGGGGTTCTTGGACTTGGAGATGTTGGCGGCCAGAATGGAGCCGTCCATGATGAAAGCGTCGGCACGGCCCGTTTCCAGCATCAGGAAGCTGTCGGCGTGGTCCTTGCCCATGACTTCCTTGAAGTTCAGGCCATCGGCGCGCTTGTGCTTGCGCAGCGTCTGCACCGACGTCGTGCCGGTGGTGGTGACGATGGTCTTGCCGTTCAGGTCCTTGATGCCGGTAATGCCCGACTTGGCGTTCACGGCAATGCGCACCTCTTCCACATAGGTGGTCACGGCAAAGGCCACTTCCTTCTGGCGGGCCGTGTTGTTGGTCGTGGAACCGCACTCGATGTCCACCGTGCCGTTGGTCACCAGCGGAATGCGGTTCTGCGAAGTCACCGGCTGGTACTTGATCTCCATGTTGGCCAGGCCCAGCTGCTTCTGGATGTCGGCCAGGATGCGCTCACCCATCTCGGTGTGGAAGCCCACGTACTTGCCGTTGCCCAGGGTGTAGCCCAGGCCCGAGGACTCGCGCACGCCCAGCGTCACGGCACCCGTAGATTTGATCTTGGCCAGGGTGTCGTTGGCCTGTGCGAACGCGCTACCAGCGGCCAGGACGGTAATGGCTGCGGCCAGCAAATGCTTCTTCATGAATATCTCCTTGTGGGTGAAGCGAAAAGCGAAGTGTATTGAAATCGAACGACCGTTCTGAGGAACCGATGGCGGTCAAGCCACACCCTGCGGCGCGTTCAAGACAGGGGCGTATTGTGGGTTCAGAAGGGGACCTGATCGGTAGGGTATTTCCAGAAGTCCCGCAGCAGGTAGCTCACGGGCAGGTTCAGCGCACGGTGGGTAGGCGCAATGGGCTGCATGAACCACTTGTCGTAGATGGCGTTGATCTCATTGCTCACGATCAGGCGGCGCATCTCCTCGTCCACCAACTTCTTAAACTCGGGATCGTTCTTGGCAAGCATGATCGCCAGCGGCTCAGTGGTGACGAAGCGGCCCACCACCTTCAGCGCCTTGGGGTCGGGGCGGTTGGCCGCCAAGCCATACAACAGCACATCGTCCATCACGAAGGCGTCGGCCTGGCCCTTCTCCACCATGACCACCGCGGCCTCATGGTCGGGCGCCTCCACCAGCTGGATGCGCATCAGCCGTTCGCGGTTGGCCTGCTCGGCCGCTTTGTAGGGCGTCGTGCCTTTGGTGGACACGAGCTTCTTGCCTTCCAGATCCTCCATGCGCGTCACCGTGCTGGCCGCGGGCACCAGCAGGCGCGCACCCGTGATGAAGTGCGGAATGGTGAAGGCCACATCCTTGCGGCGCTCGGCGTTGTTGGTGGTGGAGCCGCATTCCATATCGGCCTTGCCGGTCTTCACCATCTCAATGCGATTGGCGGGTGTCACCTGCACCAACTGCACCGGCATGTTCTTCATGCCGGTCTTCTTGCGCACCACTTCGGCGATTTGCAGGCACAGGTCCAGGGCGTAGCCCATGGGCTTGCCCTCGTGCACGTACGAAAACGGCACCGATGATTCACGGTGTGCCAGCACCAGCGGTCCGCCGCCGCGCACACGCTCCAGCACCCCTTGGGCTTGCGCGCCCACGGCGCAGCACAGCGCCACCGCGGCGCCCAGCGCCTTCCATCCTTGCTTGCAATTCATTCAGAGGGTCTCCCTTGTGCATGGCTTAGCAATCTCCGCACCAGGTGCGCGCCATGTTTCGGTGCGACCGTGCGTTGCCACATTTAGTTTCAAAGACTGTAATGTCGCGTGACCACGCAATCCAATGCCAGGGATGTGGGTTCGCATGCAAGACTTGCATGCCAAGTGTGGTGCGCCCGCGTCAGATGGGGTTCTGTCCGGCGCGCGTCTGCAGGTACGTCCACAGGGACTGGGCCAGGCCCTTGGCAGGCTCCTTGCGCGAGGGCTTTTCGCGGTAGGCGCGCACTTCCATCACCATCTGCAGGTCCTGCGCGTCGGGCGGCGCCGCGCTCAGAAGTTTGCGCGAACGCAGTTCCTTCTTCACCGCACTGTAGGGCAGGAAGGCGACGCCGTGCCCTTCCAGCGCCATGGCCTTCAGGCCTTCGGCCATATCCGTTTCGTACACGCGGTCCAAGTGGATGGCCGTCCCCGCCTGCTTGAGGATCAGCTCCGTCACGCGCCCCAAGTAGGCCCCCGGCGCATACCCCAGGTAGGGCAGCGGCTCGCCAGGCCGGCCCGGCAGGCAAAACAGCGGCTGACCATCAGCGCCCGCCTTGGCGTAGGGGGCCAGTACCTCCTGCCCCAGCGTCACCATCTCGTAGCGGTCCGGGTCCAGTTGCAGGGGCTGCGATGGATGGTGGTAGGAGATGAGCAGATCGCAGCCGCCCTCCACGAGGCGCATCACCGCGTCGTGCACATTCAGGGCGATCAGCCGGCTTTTGAGCGGGCCGAAGTCCGCCCGCAGCGCCGACACCCAGGCCGGGAAAAAAGTGAACGCCAGCGTATGCGGCACGGCGAACTCGATCATGTCGGTGCCCGCGCTGGTGTGCGCGCGCAGCATGGCGCGCGTGTTCTGCAGCGCCTGCAGCACCTCCAGCGCCTGGTCGTACAGCGTGTTGCCCGCGGCCGTCAGCCGCGTGGGGTAGGAACTGCGGTCCACCAGATCGGTGCCGGCCCAGGCCTCCAGCGCCTGGATGCGCCGCGAAAAAGCGGGCTGTGTCACATGGCGCAATTGCGCCGAGCGGCTGAAGCTGCGCGTTTCTGCCAGGCTGACGAAGTCTTCGAGCCATTTGGTTTCCATGGCCCGCATTATCGATGCGCCCAGGCAGGCCTTCTCCCCCTGTTGAGCGCGACTGGCCCGCCCCAGCACCCTCCTGGGGAACACCCTGCGGCGGAGCACCGTACGTTTGATTGCAAAATAGGCCCTCTCGCGCCCACAGCGCAATCCTTCGACCAGGCCCCTGGTGCACAACACCGGAGGGCAGAGCGGCCAGCCTTTCATGTTCGACTTTTCTGTTCTCTGCCCCCATGTCCTCCCTACCTACCCCCGGGCCGGCCGACGATGCCGCCCCGGATGGCGCGCGCGTCTCTAGCGCCCCCGCCTCCAGCGAACCCCGTTCCCTGCGCATCGAGGACTGGCTCACCGTCATCGTCATGGCGCTGCTGGCGCTGATCACGTTTGCCAACGTGCTCGTGCGCTATTTCACCAATTCGTCCTTTGCCTGGACCGAGGAGCTCTCGGTCTTCCTGATGATCGTGCTGGCCCTGGTGGCTGGCTCTGCCGCGGTGGCGCGCGACCGCCACATCCGCATCGAATTCTTCTGCGACAGCGGCTCCGCAGCCCGCCGCCGCCGGTTGGCGCAACTTGGCGCACTGCTGGTGGCCGTGCTGTTCGCGGTGATCGCCGTGCTCAGCGTGCGCGTGGTCTGGGACGACTACCGCTTCGAAGAAACCTCGCCCGGCATCGGCGTGCCGCAGTGGTGGTACTCGGTCTGGCTGCCCATCCTCTCGCTGCTCATCACCTGGCGCGCCATTGGCCTGCTGATCCGCCGCACGCGCCAGCCGGACGTGGAGTTTCTCGGCAATGACGCAGACGACAACGGAGAGCGCCAGCCATGATCGCCACGCTGCTCTTCGTCGCCTTCCTGGTGCTGATGTTTGTGGGTGTGCCCATCGGCGCCGCCCTGGGGTTGGCCGGCGCCGCCGCCATTGCGCTGGCCAATGCCGAGACGCAATGGTTTGGCCTGCTCGCCGTACCGCAGAACTTCTACGCCGGGCTAGGCAAGTACCCGCTGCTGGCAATTCCCATGTTCGTGCTGGTGGGCTCGATCTTCGACCGTTCGGGCGTGGCGCTACGCCTGGTGAACTTTGCCGTGGCGATCGTCGGGCGCGGACCGGGCATGCTGCCGCTGGTGGCAATTGCCGTGGCCATGTTCCTGGGCGGCATCTCCGGCTCGGGACCGGCCAACGCGGCCGCCGTGGGCGGGGTGATGATCGCGGCCATGAGCCGCGCGGGCTACCCCGGCAGCTTCTCGGCGAGTGTGGTGGGGGCGGCCGCAGCCACAGACATCCTCATCCCGCCTTCGGTGGCGTTCATCATCTATTCGGTGCTGGTGCCCGGGGCCTCGGTGCCGGCCTTGTTCGCGGCAGGCATGGTGCCGGGCGTGCTGGCGGGCATTGCGCTCATCGTGCCGGCCGTGTGGATGGCGCGCCGCCACCGCATGGGCCACCTGGAAGCCGACATGCCCCGCCCGCCGTTCTGGCGCAGCCTGCGCGAAGCCTCCTGGGGCCTGGCCGCGCCGGTGCTGATCCTGGGCGGCATGCGCGCGGGCTGGTTCACACCCACCGAGGCCGCCGTGGTGGCCGTGTTCTACGGCCTGTTCGTGGGCATGGTGATCCACCGCACCATCCGGGTGCGCGACCTGTTCACCATCCTGCGCGAAGCGGGCGAGCTCTCAGCCGTGATCCTGATCGTGGTGTCGCTGGCGGGCATCTTCGCGTTCTCGCTGTCCACACTGGGCGTGATCGACCCGGTGGCCAACGCCATCGTGAACTCGGGCCTGGGCGAATACGGCGTGCTGGCGCTTTTGATCCTGCTGCTCATCACCGTGGGCATGTTCCTGGACGGCATCTCGATCTTCCTGATCTTCGTGCCGCTCTTGCTGCCCATCATGCAGCACTACCAGTGGGACCCTGTGTGGTTCGGCGTGATCCTCACCCTGAAGGTCGCACTGGGCCAGTTCACGCCGCCGCTGGCCGTGAACCTGATGGTCAGCTGCCGCATCGCAGGCGTGCGCATGGAGTCCACCGTGCGCTGGGTCGGCCCCATGCTGCTGGCCATGTTCCTGGTCATGGTGGCCGTGATCGCCTTCCCGCAGTTGGCCCTGTGGCTGCCTGCCCAGCTGGGCTACTGATTCGTTCGCATTTTTTCCAAGGAGACCTGTCCCATGAAACTTCGCACTTTCCTCACTTCCGCCGTCGCCGCTGCTGCGGCCCTTGCCTTCGGCACACCCGCGCTGGCGCAGAACTACAAGAGCGAATACCGCATGTCGCTGGTACTGGGCACCGCCTTCCCGTGGGGCAAGGGCGGCGAGATCTGGGCACAGAAGGTCAAAGAGAAAACCCAGGGCCGCATCAACATCAAACTCTACCCGGGCGTGTCGCTGATCCAGGGCGACCAGACGCGTGAGTTTTCCGCGCTGCGCCAGGGCGTGATCGACATGGCCGTGGGCTCCACCATCAACTGGTCGCCCCAGGTGAAGGCGCTGAACCTGTTCTCGCTGCCCTTCCTGTTTCCCGACTACGCGGCTGTCGATGCGGTCACGCAGGGCGAAGTCGGCAAGAGCATCTTCCAGACGCTGGAAAAGGCCGGCGTGGTGCCACTGGCCTGGGGTGAGAACGGCTACCGCGAGATCAGCAACTCCAAGCACGCCATCAAGAGCCCCGCCGACCTCAAGGGTCTGAAGATCCGCGTGGTGGGCTCGCCCCTGTTCCTCGACACCTTCACCGCGCTGGGCGCCAACCCCACGCAGATGAGCTGGGCCGACGCGCAGCCCGCCATGGCCAGCGGCGCCGTGGACGGCCAGGAGAACCCCATCGCCGTGTACCAGGCCGCCAAGCTGCACACCGTGGCACAGAAGCACGTGACCATGTGGGGCTACATGAACGACCCGCTGATCTTCGTGGTGAACAAGGACGTGTGGAACAGCTGGACGCCCGCCGACCGCGAAGCCGTCAAGCAGGCCGCCATCGAAGCCGGCAAGGAAGAAATTGCCATCGCGCGCAAGGGCATGGTCGAGGCCGACAAGCCCCTGCTCAAGGACATCGCCGCCAATGGCGTGACCGTGACGCAGCTGAGCCCCGCCGAGCGCGACGCCTTCGTGAAGGCCACGCGCCCCGTGTTCGAGAAGTGGAAGGGCCAGATCGGCGCCGACTTGGTAAGCGCAGCCGAGAAGGCGATTGCGGCGCGCAAACAGTAAACGGGCAGTAAACAGGCGCCTTACCCCATAGCGCAGGCTCTGCCAGCGCTATCAAATCAAAAGCGGCTAGCGCCCTAACCACGGGCGCTAGCCGCTTTTTTACGCCTCACGCATCAGGGAACGGGATGCTTGACGGCGTTCTTGGCCAGCTTGCGCCGCACGGCAACTTCCAGGTCCACGCCCGCGTGGTCCGCCAGCTGCAGCAGGTACAGCAGCACATCGGCCATCTCGTCGCCCACCCGCTCGTGGGCGGTGGCGTCCTGGGTGAAGGTGCGCGACTGCTCCGGCGTGAGCCACTGGAACAGCTCCTGCAGCTCGGCCGCCTCCACCATCAGCGCCATGGCCAGGTTCTTGGGCGTGTGAAAGGGCTGCCAGTCACGCGCGGCGGCGAAGGCGCGCAGTTCACGCTGCAGGGCGGCGATATCCATGCTCAACGCTCCGTGCTTTCATTTTGATAGCTGCTTGCGCTTGCCACATAAGCGCTACAGCCCATTTTGACCATCATTCTTCTGCAACGCCCACATGCGCGCGTAGTGCCCGCCGTGGGCCAGCAGCTGCGCGTGCGCGCCACGCTCGACGATACGGCCGGCCTCCATGACCAGGATTTCGTGCGCGTCCACCACGGTGGACAGGCGGTGGGCGATCACCAGGGTCGTCTTGTTCTGCGCGGCGCTGGCCAGCTCGGCCTGGATGGCACGCTCGTTGGCAGAGTCCAGGGCGCTGGTGGCCTCGTCGAAGATCAGGATGGGTGGGTTCTTGAGCAGCGTGCGCGCAATGGCCACGCGCTGCTTCTCGCCACCGCTGAGCTTCAGCCCGCGCTCGCCCACCATGGTGTCGTAGCCCTTGGGCTGGGCTGCGATGAAGGCATGGATGTGCGCAGCGCGCGCTGCCTGCTCGACCTCGGCCTGGCTGGCGCCGGTGCGGCCGTAGGCGATGTTGTAGGCCACGGTGTCGTTGAACAGCACCGTGTCCTGCGGCACGATGCCGATGGCGCGGCGCAGGCTGTCCTGCGTGACCGTCCGGATGTCCTGCCCCGCGATGGTGATGCGCCCGCCCTGCAGGTCATAGAAACGGTACAGCAGGCGGCTCAGGGTGCTCTTGCCCGCGCCCGAGGGGCCGACCACGGCAACCGTCTTGCCGGCGGGAATCGTGAAGCTCACTCCCTGCAATACGGGCCGTGCGGGGTCGTAGGCGAAGTGCACATCCTCGAAACGCACGGTGGGCGTGTGCAGGTCCGTCAGCGGCTGGGCGCCGGGCGCATCGGCCACCTCCTGCTCCCTGTCCATCAGCGTGAACATCTTGTCCAGGTCGGTCAGGTTCTGCCGGATTTCGCGGTAGATCACGCCCAGGAAGTTCAGCGGGATGTAGATCTGGATCATGAAGGCGTTGACCATGACCAGGTCGCCCAGCGTCATGCGCCCCGCGGCCACGCCCTCGGTGGCGCGCCACAGCATGGCCACCAACCCCACGGCGATGATGAGCTGCTGCCCGCTGTTGAGCAGCCCCAGGGTGCTGCGGCTCTTGAGCTGGGCCTGCCGCAATTGCTCCAGGCTTTCGTCGTAGCGGCGCGCCTCGAACTGCTCGTTGTTGAAGTACTTGACGGTCTCGTAGTTCAGCAGCGAATCGATGGCCTTGCTGTGCGCGGCCGAGTCGAACTGGTTCGCCTGGCGCCGGAACTGGATGCGCCACTGCGTCACGCCCACGGTGAAGGCGACGTACAGCACCAGCGCGGTGAGCGTGATGACGGCAAACCAGACGTCGAACTGGCGCGCCAGGATGAACAGCACCAGCAGTACCTCGACCAGCGTGGCGGCCAGGTTGAACAGCGCGAACGACACCAGCGACTCGATGCCGCGCACGCCGCGCTCGATGTCGCGCGTCATGCCGCCGGTCTGGCGCTCCAGATGAAAGCGCAGGGACAGCGCATGCAGGTGCTCGAAGGTCTTGAGCGCGATGGCGCGCGCCGCGCCATGCGTGGCCTTGGCGAACACCAGCTCGCGCAACTCGTTGAACACCGCGTTGGCCAGGCGCAGCGCCCCGTAGGCCAGCAGCAGCCCCACGGGCACCACCAGCAGCGCCGTGGTGCTGCCGGCGGGCAGCGTCATGGCATCGACGAGCCTCTTGAGCAGCAGCGGCACCCCCACGTTGGCCAGCTTGGCGCCGACCATGAAGGCCATGGCCGCGACCACGCGCCATTTGTACTGCCACAGATAGGGCAGCAGGCGCTGCAGGGTGGCCCGGTCGGAACGAACGCGTGGGCTGTCGGAGGCGATGGCTTCGCCGTAGCGGCGCATGATGGACAATCCGTGGAGTCAAGCAAACCAAAGATTGTGCCCATGTCCCAGGATCGCCCCGCCTCCCACACCCAGCTGCCCGCCGACAAGGAACTGGTACTCAAGGTGATACCCATGCCCGCCGACACCAACGGCAATGGCGACATCTTCGGCGGCTGGGTCATGGCGCAGGTGGATCTGGCCGGCTCCGTGCTGCCCGCGCGGTACATCCGCGGCCGCATGGCCACGGTGGCGGTGAACGAATTCATCTTCAAGCAGCCCGTGCGCGTGGGCGACCTGCTGTCGTTCTTTGCCGAAGTCACGCGCATCGGCAACACCTCCATGACCGTGCAGGTGGAGGTCTATGCCGAGCACATCCGCACCCAGGGCAGCTACGTGAAGGTGACCGAGGCGTCGCTGACCTATGTGGCCATCGACGAAAACGGCCGCCCGCGCCCCATTCGGAAGCCGGGCGACGAAAGCGTCGCGCCGTAAAAAAACGGGAGCGCCTCACGGCCTCCCGCTGGCGGCGATGGGTGTGCCGGCGTCAGGCCGCGGCCAGCGCGGCCGAGGATGCGGCAGACGACGAACCCGAGGCCGCGCTCATGCGCGCGCCACCACCCAGGCCCACCTCGATCTCGCCGGAGAGCTGGCCACCCTCTTCGATCACCACCTTGCCGTAGCGGATCTTGCCGCTCACCTTGCCGGTGCTGAAGATCACCAGCTTCTGGCGCACGGTAAGCGTGCCGTCAAACTCGCCGTGGATCTCGGCAATGTCGATCTCGGCGGAGCCGCGGAACGCGCCCTGCTCGGTGATCTGGATCACGCGCGAATCCATGGTGGCCTCCACGGTGCCTTCCACGACGAGGGTGTCGCAATCGGTGATCTCCACACCCTTGAGCTTGATGTTGGGGCCCACGGTCAGCTTGCTGCCGCTGCCCTCGGCCGTGGCGCTGGAGGCGGTGGACACAGCGGCTCTGGTTGCGGGAGCGGCGGTTGGGGTGCTTGCGGTGGTGGTGGTGCCGCCCAGCGCTGACGAAGGCTGGCGGGATTGGAAAGTGTCGGGTTCGCGTTTGCCAAAGAAGGGGTTTTGCACGGCCATCGGATCGGATCTCCTAGAAAAGACCCGTAGATGCTAGGAGTTGCCACAGATCAAAACCGCCCCTGTTACGCAAGAACGGTAACCAAACCGTTCGATGGTTGCATGCACTTGCAGGGCTTGCAGCAGCACACAGCGCGTATCCCCCAAACGGCGCGTGCCCGGCGCGGCCGTCTTCGCACGGTCGCGCTAAGAGACGATGTACGCCGCGGCTCCCGCGGACATCAGCTCGCCCTGCGGGCCGAGGAACTCCATGCGCGTGGTGGCCACGCGCGAGCCCAAGCGCAGCACCTCGGCCCGCAGCTCGAAGTGGCTGCCGATGCCGGGGCGCAGATAGTCGATGCGCAGGTCGATGGTGCCCAGCTTGGCAAAGCGGTGCAGGCGGTCCATGGGCGCCTCGTCCATGTGCTTGGCGCCGATGGCCGCCATCACGGCCAGACCGCCCATGGCATCCAGCCCCGCGCTGATGACGCCGCCGTGCAGCCGGTTGTAGGCAAAGTGCCCCACCAGATCGGGACGCATGTCGATGCGCGCAGCGACGGCCGCGGGCTCCAGGCGCGTGATCTTCAGGCCCAGCAAGTGGTTGAAGGGAATCTTCTCTTCAAAGATCTGGCGCAGGCCGGCGATGAACTCGGGCTCGAAGGCCACTGGCAGGCTGGCAGGTTTGCTCATGGAATTTTTGCTCTCTTATCAGGAGCTGTTAGCGCTTATTGGACAAGCGCTAGAGCCATTTTTCATTCAAATGCACGGCCACCCTGTCCAGCAGACACGGTGATCACCGGCGCGTAGGGCGAACACGGCATGGATGCCGGCGTCGCCCTGCCCCCGCCCCGTTCGGTGGCGGGGCGGATGTCAGCAGGCGCTGAAATCCGGGCGGCGTTTGTCCATGAACGCGGTGAAGGCCTCGCGGGCGGCGGGCTCGCGCAGCATGCGGCCAAAGCTCTGGCCCTCCTCGGCCATGCGCTCCAGCACGGCGGCGGTCTGGCTCTTCTTGAGCAGGCGCTTGGTCTCGATCAGGGCCGACAGCGGCTTGGCCGCGAGCTTGCGCGCCTGGGCCTGGGTCACCATGTTGCATTCGGTCGGCGGCACCACGCGGTTGACGAAGCCGACTTCCAGCGCCGCCTCGGCCATGAAGGGCTCGCCCAGCAGCAGCGCCTCGGCCGCGCGGTGGTAGCCCAGCATCTGCGGCGCGAACAGGCTGGAGGCGGCCTCGGGGCACAGCCCCAGGTTCACGAAGGGCATCGAGAACGCCGCATTGTCCCCCGCGTACACCAGGTCGCAGTGGAACAGCAGGGTCGTGCCGATGCCCACTGCCGGGCCGCACACCGCAGCCAGCACGGGCTTGGGAAAGGTGGCGATGGCGCGCAGGAAGCGGAACACGGGCGCGTCCTGCGTGGCGGGCGGCTGCTGCAAAAAGTCGCCGATGTCGTTGCCCGCACTGAAGATGGCCACGTCGCCCTGCAGCACGACCACGCGCACCGAAGCGTCCTGCGCCGCGGCCTCGAACGCATCGGCCAGCTGCGCGTACATGGCCGTGGTGATGGAATTCTTCTTCTCCACGCGGTTGAAGGTGATGGTGGTCACGCCCTCTTCGGCGTGGACCAGGATGTCTGCTTTCGTTGTACTCATGGGTGTTGCTCCGGGGGTCATTCCTTGTAATAAACGATCTGGTGGCTGGTGGCCAGCATGGCGCCGGCCTCATTCCACAGCTGCACGGTCTGGTCGAAAAAGCCGTTGCGAAACTCCTGCGCGCGCGCCTGGCCCAGCAGGTAGCCCGTGCCGGTCTGCGCCAGCAGGTCCGCGCCCGCATGGAAGTACACGGTGATGGACACGGTGCCCGCGGGCACCTGGCGCGCGCGGCGCAGCCACACGCGAGGGAAGAACACATCAGCCAGCGCCGCCAGCGCGCAAAAGTCCAGCGCCCGCGCGGGTGCGTCGCGCATCCACAGCTGCGACAGGCTGGTGTCGCCGCTGTCGTCCCACTGTTCGGGCAGCGCGCCGGTCAACGGGCGCATCTCGTAGCGCTGCAGCCATTCCGAGCGGAACGCCGGTTGCGCGGGTTTGCACTGCGCCGGCGCGGGGACCTGCGGCATGGGCGTGTCGGCGGCGCCCCAAGTCTCGCGCCGCGCGGCCGTGACCACGGTGGCCGTGGTGGTGACCACGGGCGCTCCGTCCGCCCCCGCCTGCAGGATCGACAGCGTCCAGTGCTGGGTGGAGCGGTTGGTGCGCACCGGTGTGGCCTGCAGCGTGAACGGCCCCTCGGCCAGCGCGCCCGCGTAGTTCACCGTGAGCGACAGGGGCTCGCCCAGGCGGTCGGGGTGCTGCATCACGGCCTGCAGCAGCGTGGCCGCGGTGATGCCGCCAAACGGCCCGACCATGTTCCAGTAAGCCGGCGAGGTGTGGCCGGTGTACTGCCCGGCCCCTTCGGAATGGCTGGACGAGAGCGCCAGCGCCGCGTCCAGGGGATGAATGCTGTGGTGCGTAGTCATGGGTGCGAGTGTGCCGTGATTCGGCTCAGCCTGCGGTGGCGGTGGCACCTGCGGTGCCCTGCGGCTGCGCCTGGGCCAACGCCTCCAGCTGCTGCAAGGCGCGGGGCCACAGCGTGTCGCGGAACTGTTCGCGGAAAAATCCAAAGTGCCCGATGCGCCGCGCCTGCGCCTCGTGCGGCGCGATGCGCTCCACGCTGCACGGCGCGTTCGCATACAGCGCCAACAGGCTTTGCGTGCCGCGCCAGGTCATGAGCTCATCGTCCTGCATGGACCAGGCGTGTACCGGAAAGCGCACCGCCGCGTAGCTGCGCTGGGCGGATTCTCCCTCCGCCCCCACGCTGTAGCGCGGGTGCAGGCACCAGCGGCGCCACTGCAGCATCACGCCGGCGGGCAGGTCGCCCACGGCGCGCAGGCGCCGCCCGGGGAAGTAGCCGCACAGCCGCACCGACAACGGCACCAGCACATGCCAGAACGCGGGCATGGCGCGGCGGATGCGGGGTGCGTTGTCGCGCCAGTAGCCGCTGCCCGCGGCGACGCTCAGCAGGCCGCTCACGCGCGCATGCTCGCGCAGCAGCCCGGGCAGCTGCGCGCCCAGGCTGTGCCCCAGCAGCAGCAGCGGCTGGCCAGGCAGCGCCTGGGCTGCATGGGCGATCACCGCGTCGTAGTCGCGCGCCCAGTCGAACAGGTTGGCCCGCACCTCGCGCATGCCACCGTTCAGCGACTCGCCCTGCCCCCGGTAGTCGAAGGTGGTGACCCGCAGGCCCTGCTGCGCCAGCCAGGCGGCGAACGGCCCATAGAAGGCCTGGCGCACGCCCATGGCACCGCCAATGACGACGCTGGCGCGCGCGGGGCCGGGCCGCGGCACGTACACGCGCAGCGCCAGCGGCACTGCGCCATCGACCATCAGGGTTTCACTCTGCATGGCTTGTCTCCATGAAGGCGGCCGGTCTGCGCCGGCTCGGCTGCAATCCCCGCGCGCTGCCGCGCGGCAGCGGCGCTTACTTACACGCGCTCGAAGATACCCGCCGCGCCCTGGCCCATGCCCACGCACATGGTGACCATGCCGTACTTGAGCTGCTTGCGGCGCAGCGCATGCACCACGGTGGCCGAGCGGATGGCGCCCGTCGCACCCAGCGGGTGGCCCAGCGCGATGGCGCCGCCCATGGGGTTGACCTTGGCCGTGTCCAGCCCCAGCGTGTTGATGACGGCCAGCGACTGGGCGGCGAAGGCTTCGTTGAGCTCGTACCAGCCGATGTCGTCCTGCTTCAGACCGGCATAGCGCAGCGCGGCGGGAATGGCCTCGATCGGGCCGATGCCCATGATGGACGGCGGCACGCCCTTGCTGGCGAAGCTGACGAAGCGCGCCAGCGGCGTGAGGCCGAAGCGCTTGACGGCGGATTCGCTGGCCAGGATCAGCGCGCCGGCGCCGTCGCTGGTCTGCGAGCTGTTGCCGGCCGTGACCGTGCCGCGCGCGGCAAACACGGTGCGCAGCTTGGCCAGGCCTTCCAGGCTGGTGTCGGGGCGGGCGCCCTCGTCCAGGCTCACGGTGCGGGTGCTGGCAATGACTTCGCCCGTCTCCAGGTGGGCCGTGCGGTCGGTCACCTCGATGGGCGTGATCTCGTCGGCAAACTCGCCGGCCCGCTGCGCGGCGATGGCGCGGCGGTGCGACTCCAGCGCGAAGCCGTCCTGCGCCTCGCGGCTCACCTTCCACTGCTGGGCCACCTTCTCGGCGGTGAGGCCCATGCCGTAGGCGATGCCCACGTCGCCGTCACGCTCGAAGATGCTGGGCGACAGGCTGGGCGCGTTGCCCATCATGGGCACCATGCTCATGCTCTCCACGCCGGCGGCGATCATCACCTCGGCCTCGCCCACGCGGATGCGGTCGGCCGCCATGGCCACGGCCGACAGGCCCGAAGCGCAGAAGCGGTTCACCGTGATGCCGCCCACGCTGGTGGGCAGGCCCGCCAGCACGGCGCCGATGCGCGCCACGTTCAGGCCCTGCTGCGCCTCGGGGATGGCGCAGCCGCAGATGATGTCCTCGATCGAGGCGGGGTCCAGCCCCGGCACCTGGGCCAGCGCGCTCTTGAGCGTGGTGGCCAGCAGGTCGTCCGGGCGGTAGTTGCGGAAAAAGCCCTTGTGCGAACGGCCGATGGGCGTGCGCGTGGCGGCAACGATGTAGGCGTCTTGGATCTGTTTCATGGTTTCTCTCCTCGGGCGGCCTCAGTTACGCACCGGCTTGCCAGTGTTGAGCATGCCCAGGATGCGCTCCTGGGTCTTGGGGTGCTCGATCAGGGCGCAGAACGCCTTGCGCTCCAGCGCCATCAGGTATTCCTCGCTCACCAGCGTGCCGGCGTCCACGTCGCCGCCGCACACCACTTCGGCGATCAGCGTGGCGATGTGCTGGTCATGCTCGCTGATGAAGCCGCCGTCGCGCATGTTCACCAGCGAGCCGCGGATGGTGGCGATGCCGCTGCGCCCCGCCACGGGGAACAGGCGCTTGTGCGGCGCGCGCCAGCCGCCGGCGGCCATGGCCTTGGCTTCGTTGATGGCGACGAACAGCACCTCGTCCTTGTGCGGCACGATGAGGTCGCTGTCGAGCAGGTAGCCGAGCTTCTTCGACTCAAGGGCGCTGGTGCCTACCTTGGCCATGGCCGCGGCGGTGAAGCCTTCGGTCAGGAAGGGCAAAAGGTCCTTGCCGGTGCTGGCGGCGGCGTTCTCGGCCGCGCGGCGGGCGATGTAGGTCAGGCCGCCGGCGCCGGGCACCAGGCCCACGCCCACTTCCACCAGGCCGATGTAGCTTTCCATGTGGGCCACGCGGCGTGCGCTGTGCACGGCCAGCTCGCAGCCGCCGCCCAGCGCCATGCCATGGATGGCCGAGACCACCGGCACCTGGGCGTAGCGCAGGCGCAGCATCAGGTTCTGCAGCTCATGCTCCACGCCCTCGATGGCGGCAATGCCGGCCACCACGTAGGCAGGCATGGTGGCCTGCAGGTCGGCGCCCACGCTGAACGGCGCGTCGCCCGACCAGATGACCATGCCGTCGTACTCGCGCTCGGCCAGGTCCACGGCCTCCATCAGGCCTTCCATCACGTCGGGGCTGATCGCGTGCATCTTGCTCTGGATGGAGGCGATCAATACCTTGCCATCGAGCGTCCAGGTGCGCAGCGCATCGGTCTCGCTGATGGTGGTGCCGGCCTTGCGCCAGTCGGGCAGGTTGTCCTCGCCCAGCAGTTTCTCGGGGAAGTACTGGCGCTCGTACACCGGCAACTGGCGGCGCGGCACGAACTTGCCTTGGCGCGCGCTCCACGAACCCTGCGCCGTGTGCACGCCGCCGGCATCCGCCACCGGGCCCTTGAACACCCACTCGGGCAGCGGCGCCTTGGACAGTGCCTTGCCCGCGTCAATGTCCTCCTGGACCATCCTGGCCACCTCCAGCCAGCCCGCCTCCTGCCACAGCTCGAACGGCCCCTGGCTCATGCCGAAGCCCCAGCGCATGGCCTGGTCCACATCGCGCGCGGTGTCGGCAATCGTGGCCAGATGCACCGCAGCGTAGTGGAAGCTGTTGCGCAGGATGGCCCACAGGAACCGGCCCTGCGCGCCTTGCGAGTTGCGCAGCAGCTTCAGGCGCTCGGCGGCGGGCTTCTTGAGCATGCGGCCGTACACCTCGTCGGCCTTGGCGCCGGCGGGCACATATTCCTCGCTCTCCAGCTCGAAGCGCAGGATGTCGCGGCCCACCTTCTTGTAGAAGCCCGCCTTGGTCTTCTGGCCCAGGTGGCCCAGCTCGATCAGCTTTTGCAGGACTGCGGGCGTGCCGAAGCTGTCGTAGAACGGGTCGGTCTCGAGGCTCAGGTTGTCCTGCAGCGTCTTGATGACGTGGGCCATGGTGTCCAGGCCCACCACGTCGGCGGTGCGGAAGGTGCCGCTGGAGGCACGGCCCAGCTTCTTGCCGGTGAGATCGTCCACCACGTCGAAGGTCAGGCCGAAGTTCTCCACCTCCTTCATCGTGGAGAGCATGCCGGCGATGCCCACGCGGTTGGCGATGAAGTTGGGGGTGTCGTGCGCGCGCACCACGCCCTTGCCCAGGCCGCTGGTCACGAAGGCTTCGAGCTGGTCGAGCACCTCGGGACGGGTGGTGGGGGTGTTGATCAGCTCCACCAGCACCATGTAGCGCGGCGGGTTGAAGAAGTGGATGCCGCAAAAGCGCGGCTTGATGGCGTCGGGCAGCGCCTCGGACAGCTGGGTGATCGACAGGCCCGAGGTGTTGGACGCCACGATGGCGTGCGGTGCGACGTGCGGCGCGATCTTCTTGTACAGATCGAGCTTCCAGTCCATGCGCTCGGCGATGGCCTCGATGATGAGGTCGCACTCGCCCAGCAGCGCCATGTTCTCCTCGTAGTTCGCCTGCTGGATCAGCGCGGCGTCGTCCGCCACACCCAGGGGCGAGGGCTTGAGCTTCTTGAGGTTCTCCACGGCCTTGGTGACGATGCCGTTCTTCGGACCTTCCTTGGCGGGGAGATCGAACAGCACCACCGGCACCTTCACATTGACGAGGTGGGCCGCGATCTGCGCGCCCATCACGCCCGCGCCGAGCACGGCGACTTTCTTCACTTGGAATCGGGACATTTGCTTGTTCCTTGGATGGTGGGATGCGCACGGGGCCGCGCGCCAGGCCCCGCGCCACGCGGGCGGGCCGGCTGCGGCGCCGTGGCGCTCACTGCTTTGCTTACTGCACGCGCTGCCAGGTCTGGGTGCGCCAGAACGGGCCCAGGAAGCCGCGCACCTCCAGCCGCTTGCCGCCCTCGATGGGGGTCAGGCTGGCGCGGTATTCCTTGCCGTTTTCGGGGTCGAGGATCTTGCCGCCCTCCCAGACCTCGCGGTCATCGGCCTTCTTGACGCCGCGGATGATCTCCAGCCCCGCGATCGCCTTGCCCTTGCGGTCGTCCTTGCACTCGGTGCAGGTGGCGGCAGGGTCGGCGTCCTTTTTGAGGGACTTCTCGATGCGGCCGGTCAGCACGCCACCGGCTTCGGCGATACGGATCTCGGCCTTGGCCTCGCCCGTCTTGTCGTCCACGCTGCGCCACAGGCCCACGGGGGACATCTGGGCCCATGCAGGGGCCGCGATTGCTGCAAAAATAATAGCTGCTAGCGCTTGTCTCATAAGGCCTCCAGTGCAAAAACGTTCAAAATTGGCAATGCGTGCAATCGCTGGCTCAGGCCAGGGCGGCGTCGGTGTCCATGAGCACCTTGCTGCCGGCGCGGGCGGTGCGCATCAGCGTGTGGACTTCAGGGAACAGCTTGGCGAAGTAAAAACGCGCCGTCTGCAGCTTGGCCTGGTAGAACGGGTCGGTGTTGCCGGCGGCAATCTCGCGCAGCGCCACCTGGGCCATGCGGGCGAACATGTAGCCGAACACCAGGTGGCCGGCCACCCGCAGGTAGTCCACGGCGGCGGCGCCCACCTCATCGGGGTTCTGGAAGCCGCGGAAGCCGATCTCGGTGGTGAACTTGGTCATCTGGTCGCCCAGGTAGGCGATGGGGTTGATGAACTCGGCCATCTTCTCGTTCACGCCTTCTTCGGCCACCAGCTGCCCGACCAGCTTGCCGAACTTCTTCAGCGTGGCGCCGTTGTTGCCCAGCACCTTGCGGCCCAGCAGATCCAGCGACTGCACGGTGTTCGTGCCTTCGTAGATCATGTTGATGCGGTTGTCGCGCACGAACTGCTCCATGCCCCATTCCTTGATGAAGCCATGGCCGCCGAAGACCTGCATGCAGTGGTTGGTGGCGATGTGGCCGTTGTCGGTCACGAAGGCCTTGACGATGGGGGTCAGCAGCGCCACCAGTTCGTCGGAATCCTTGCGCACCTTCTCGTCGGGGTGGCTGTGCGCCTTGTCCAGCAGCAGCGTGCAGAAAATCTGCAGCGCGCGCGCGCCCTCGGCGTAGGCCTTGGCGGTGAGCAGCATCTTGCGCACGTCGGGGTGCACGATGATGGGATCGGCTTCCTTGTCCTTGGCCTTGGTGCCCGACAGGCTGCGCATCTGGATGCGGTCCTTGGCGTAGGCCAGCGCGTTCTGGAAGGCCACTTCGGTCAGGCCCAGCGACTGGTTGCCCACGCCCAGGCGCGCGGCGTTCATCATGACGAACATCGCGGCCAGGCCCTTGTGGGGCTCGCCCACCAGCGTGCCGATGGCGCCGTCAATGGCGATCTGCGCCGTGGCGTTGCCGTGGATGCCCATCTTGTGCTCTAGGCCCGTGCAGTAGATGGGGTTGCGCTCGCCGATGCTGCCGTCGGCGTTCACCTTGAACTTGGGCACCACGAACAGGCTGATGCCCTTGCTGCCCTTGGGTGCGTCGGGCAGGCGGGCCAGCACCAGGTGCACGATGTTCTCGGTGAAGTCGTGCTCGCCGGCGCTGATGAAGATCTTGTTGCCGGTGATCTTGTACGTGCCGTCGCCCACCGGTTCGGCCTTGGTGCGCAGCAGCCCCAGGTCGGTGCCGCAGTGCGGCTCGGTCAGGCACATGGTGCCGGTCCACTCGCCGCTGACCAGCTTGGGCAGGTAGGTCTTCTTCTGCTCGTCGGTGCCGTGCGCCAGCAGCGCCTCGTAGGCGCCGTGCGACAGGCCGGGGTACATGGTCCAGGCCTGGTTGGCGCTGTTGAGCATCTCGTACAGGCACTGGTTCACCGTGTGCGGCAGGCCCTGGCCGCCGTACTCGGGGTCGCACGACAGCGCCGGCCAGCCGCCCTCGACGTACTGGCGGTAGGCCTCCTTGAAGCCCTTCGGCGGCGTGACCTCGTGCGTCTGCGGGTCCAGCTTGCAGCCCTCGGTGTCGCCGCTGATGTTCAGCGGGAACGCCACGCCGGCGGCGAACTTGCCGGCTTCTTCCAGCACGGCGTTGATCGTGTCGGCATCCACTTCAGCATGCGCGGGCATGGCCTTGAATTCGTCGGTGACCTTGAAGACTTCATGCAGGACGAATTGCATGTCGCGCAGCGGAGGCGTGTAAGTAGGCATGTGGAGACTCCTGGGAAGAAGGAAGGGTGGAAAAGAAGAAAAACCGAAATACGGACGGTGGCAGGACTCAACCGCGGTGGCCAGGCAGCGCGCTGTAGCGCGCCAGGATGTTGTCAAAGCCCGTGTTGGCCCGGTCGATGGAACCGGGGGTGTGCAGGAAGCGCGCCTCGTAGTGCAGCGCCAGGATCAGGCCGTGGATCTCGAACAGCATCTGGTCCTCGCTGACGTCGTCGCGGATCTCGCCGCATTCCTTGCACTGCTGGATGGCGCGCCTCATCGCGGCCTGCCAGGTCATCACCGAGTTGGCCAGCGCATCGCGCACCGGGCCCGTGCGGTCGTCGAACTCCACCGCGCCGCTGATGTAGATGCAGCCGGAATCGATCTCGATGGAGGTGCGCTTCATCCAGTTGGCAAACAGCGCGCGCAGGCGCGGCACGCCGCGAGGGGCCTGCATCGCGGGGTAGAACACTTCCTGCTCGAATCGCGTGTGGTACTCGCGGATCACCGAGATCTGCAGCTCCTCACGCGAGCCGAAGTGCGCGAACACGCCTGACTTGCTCATGCCCGTCACTTCGGCCAGCGCACCGATGGACAGCCCCTCCAGGCCGATGTGCGTGGCCAGGCCCAGGGCGGCATCGATGATGACGGCCTTGGTGTGTTGCCCCTTGTGCAGCGCCCGGCCCTCGCGGCGTGGCGCGCGAACCGTCTTGGTGGGGGAAGGAGAAAGAGACATGAAGCAAAATAAAACGAACGATCGTTCTATTCTGCATAAAACACGCAGGTAACGCCAGTATTTCCAGGCGCGCAGAACGCGCTTCGGGGTAAACCCCTAAGTGGATGATTTATCGAGCCCCACCATCGCGGGGACCGTGCCAAGGGCGAAATGGTTACCGCGCCTTTCGCGGGTGGTCATGCCATCACGCTTGCCTGCGCCGGCGTTACAGCCACAGTGCCAGAGTGGCGTCCAGGTGTTCCGTCGGCATGCGGCGAAAGCCTGTGCGTGCGTAGCGCTGCAAGCGGCCGCGGATCAGGTCGGACAGTGCGGCCGCCCGCACCTGTGTCTGCACCGTGGGTGTCGCCGAGCCGTCCGCGTCGGCCACGGGCCGTAGGCACTGGCGCAGCGTGGCCTCCACCTTGTCGAAGAACAGGTTCATGCGCTGCTGCAGGCGCTCGTTTTCGAAAACCAGCGCATCCCCCACCATCACGCGCACCATGCCGGGGTTGCGCTCGCCGAACTGCAGCACCATGGCCGTGATGCGCGCCGCGCGCTGCGCGCCCTCAGACTCGCCACCGCGCTCCATGATCTGGTGCACAAGGGTAAAGACGCTCTGCTCGATGAAATCGATGAGCCCCTCGAACATCTGTGCCTTGCTGGCAAAGTGGCGGTACAGCGCCGCCTCGCTCACCTGCAGGCGCGCCGCAAGCGCTGCCGTGGTGATGCGCTCGGCCCCGGGCTGCTCCAGCATGGCCGCCAGGGTCTGCAGGATCTGCTCACGCCGCTCGCCCGGCCGCGGCCGGCGGCGTGCGGTGGGCGCGTCGTCGGTGGAGGCTGGCGCGTCAGTAGCAGGCGTGAATTCAGTCATGGGGCATGGATTGGGGAGGGAGAGCAACAAGTGTGTGCAATTGATTCTCGCACACCACGACTCCAGCGTCGTGACGGCTGCTCGCTGTGCCGCGACCCTTGGATCCGCTTCCAAAAAAATAGCTGCTAGCGCTTGCTGAACAAGCGCTGCAGCCATTTTTGACTCCAATACACCCGGGGCCATGCCCGAAAAGAGCCTAGTGACTCCGGATCATGGTGCCGTAGGCCTGGTCGGTCAGAATTTCCAACAACATCGAATGCGGTACGCGGCCATCAATGATGTGCACGGCATTCACGCCAGCCTTTGCCGCATCCAACGCCCCGCTGATCTTGGGCAGCATGCCGCCGGAGATGGTGCCATCAGCGAACAATGCATCAATTTCGCGCGCGGTCAGGTCGGTGAGCAGCTTGCCTTCCTTGTCCAGCACACCAGGGGTGTTGGTGAGCAGCACCAGTTTCTCTGCCTGCAGCACCGTAGCTAATTTACTCGCCACCACGTCGGCGTTGATGTTGTAGCTTTCGTTTTCCTCGCCAAACCCGATCGGGCTGATGACGGGAATGAAAGCATCGTCCTGCAGCGCCTTGACTACGCTCGGGTCGATCGCCACGATGTCACCGACCTGCCCCACGTCATGCTCGACGCTCGGGTCCTTGTTGTCCACCATCTTGAGCTTCTTGGCGCGGATCATGCCGCCATCGCGCCCCGTGAGGCCCACGGCCTTGCCGCCGGCCTGGTTGATCAGGCCCACGATATCTTGCTGCACCTCGCCGGCCAGCACCCATTCGACCACTTCCATGGTCTCGGCGTCGGTCACGCGCATGCCCTGGATGAAATGGCCCTTCTTGCCCAGGCGGTTGAGCGCCGTCTCGATCTGCGGACCGCCCCCGTGCACCACCACCGGGTTCATGCCCACCAGCTTGAGCAGCACCACGTCCTCGGCAAAATCGGCCTGCAGCTCGGGGTCGGTCATGGCGTTGCCGCCATATTTGATGACCATGGTCTTGCCATGGAACTTGCGGATATAGGGCAGCGCCTGGGCCAGGATTTCAGCCTTGTCGCGGGGTGCTATCGAAAGAAGGTCGGTCATAGGGGGCAAAGCCATGAAATTACGTAGTTAGTACGTGTGATCAAAAAATAGCGGCGACAGGGCCGGATAAACGCTTGATACGATAGCTCAGAAAGGGGGCCGAGCGGACTCTTTCAATGCGTACAGGTATCCGCTACCGTGTGTAGCAATCAAATCGAGGTGCTCAGAAAACTCGCCCTTGTCAAACGGAAACCGTTCTGCATGGATCAACACCATCCGGATCCCGAAGCGATTCATTAAATTCAGCACTTGAGTGGAACGAATGCGGCAACTGTCGTCGCAAACAATGGCCTGAGAAAAAGAAGCAGGCCCGAACCAATCTCCTACCAACTGACCGCTGTAAAAAAAGAAGGCATTTTCAAAACCGAAGTTTAGAACTCGGTGGCCATGCTGTGCCTGCAGCGCCTGCGCACGCTCCAGCAAAATCACGTCACTACGCCCCGCGCGTTGCGCCTGCACCGTCGGCTGCTGCCACTGCTTGCTGCCAGTGATCCCCACATGGACCAACATCAGCGCCGATGCAGCGACGGCCAGCAATGCCCCAGCGCCGCGCACCGGTGGGCGTTTCGCAGCGCCCCAAACCAGCAAGTAGCGCACAGGCGCCAAGGCCAACAACGCGCCCAGTGGCAGGACAGGCATCAGGTAGCGGGAGACCTGGCTGACCCAGAACCAAAAAAGTACCAATAAAACGACTACCAGCCAAATCAGCAGCCACGGGCGGCGGCGCCCCCATGCAAACACCGGGATTACAAGAGCTGCGCACAGGAAAATGGCCTCAACTTTCAGCAAGCCATCAAGGAAATTCGCCCACCGCTTGGGGACTCCGTGCACTGCCTGCTCTGCAACTTGAGCCTGTAGATCCTGCGGCGTCCACAGGTAGTAACCAAACACACTGCCACCGGCAGGATGGATAGGGTCACCCGTCACCCAATAGCTGCGCCCATACCAGAACACACACACGGCCAGACAAGTAAACCCATACCAGACCAGGTTGCGCACGGCTTGACGGGGAGCCCCAGAAAAAACCAACACCCCCATGCCAACTGCCGCTGCCACCACCAGGCCTTGCAGCTTGATGCCACTGGCGATGCCTGCACACAGCCCCGCGAGCAAAAGCCATCGGTGATCTTTGCGCCCATCGGCATGCACCCACACGGCTGCGGCCAACCCAGCCGCGGTGGCATACAGCGCCAGCAGCATGTCCAGGTAGGCAAACCCCAGAATAGTCTTCACCAAAGGCGTGTAAACATAAACCAGCCACGCCAACACGCCCCAGGCAGCATGCCCCAAGAACCAGCGGCCAGCGCCCATCAGCCCCAGCAAGGTCACCACCACCGGCCAACTGGCCAGCCATTGCGCCAACGAGGGATCCAGCAGCAGCCCTGCCGCAAACAAAAGCTGCGCATATGCAGGAAAGTAAGGAAAGCGCAGCCACTCATTGGCCACCAGCCCATGGTGCTCAACGATGGTGCGCGCCAGCGGAAGGTGATAGGCGGTATCGTCCCAGTGACCGGGAAAGCGCCATGCAACCATGCTAATGAAGATCGCACCTAAAAGCAGGACACCCCACTCCCAGAGCGCAATGACCGCGCCAGCCGTCCCACCGGGCGCTGCATCCTGGACCAACGCCTGGTGCGGCCGCCAGCGCTGCACCCACCAGACCGCCAGAACGACTAGTACACCCGCCACCAGCAGACCTGGCACATGAAAGGCCCCCACCAGCGCCAGCCCCAGAAGCAACAGCATGGCGCTACCCATGCCCAATACCTGCTGGAAGAACAACACCAGAAGCAGCGGCAAGCCGCGCCCCCTGCCTGCATCCTGCCAAATTGCGCGCCAAACCGTCCAGCCCATGAGCTGGAACAACACAACGGCACCCATCGCGGCAATCATCACTGACCAGGCAGGAACTCCATATCCGCTTTGAACGGAAAAAATCGCTATCACCTGCTCAGGCATCCGGCCCCCCTGTTGCCGGTAACGCTTCCAGCAAATCCGACTCACCGACCCGCCCCAGCAATCGGCTCAAGGGTTCAGTGGGTGCACTGCTGACGTCGTAGTGCATAAAAGCGATCAGAAACTGGATACCGACCATGATGGGCAGAGCGCCCAGCATGACCGTGCCACTGGTGGCAGGCTGGTTGCGCCAGATACTTTCGACCCAGTGCCAAGCCCCGAACATGAACCCGGCAAGCAATAAAAACACGCCGAAAATGCTGTAGAGCGTTCCCACGTTGAAATCGCGCACCAGATAGTTGTACACATAACGGCGCCACAGCCGCGACGCATGCTTGCGCATGAACTCGGGAAGCACCTGCTTGACTTGCAACCCGGATTGCTCGTCCGCATACACGCTATCCATGGGCACATCGCGCACCACGGCCCGAATGGTGTTCAGCCGAAAAAGCATGTCGCTTTCGAAGAAATAGCGTTTTTCCAGTTTTTCCAGCGGCAATTCACGCAAGGCGGTGATGTGGATCGCGGTATAGCCATTGGTGGGGTCCATGATCCGCCAATAACCACAGGTGAGTTTGGTCAGGAACGACAGGGCGGCATTGCCAAACAAACGAACAAAGGGCATGCCGTTCACCGATTCAGGCCGGAAAAAGCGATTGCCTTTGGTGTAGTCAGCCAAGCCCCGCATGATCGGATGCACAAAAAGTGGCAGCAGACGGGGATCCATCTGTCCGTCCCCATCGATTTTCACGACGATATCGACGTCATCCTCAATGGCCTGGCGATAGGCCGTTGCAATGGCGCCGCCCACACCTTGGTTCTTCTCGTGAAACAGCACCTGCACTCGGGGGTCTGTGCAGTGCGCCTGGATGAACTCCCCACTGCCGTCAGGGCAGGCATCGTCCACCGCATAGATGCGCTCGACCGAATCCGGAATGGCACCAATTACACCCAGAACATGCCGGGTGACCTTGTAGCAAGGGATGGCCACCGCCACACGCATGACCTTCATGGCGCCACCTGCGCTGCCAAGGTTACTCCCACCAAAATGAGGACTCCACCTACCAGCGTCTGCCAATGCAGGGGTTCGCCCAGAAAAGACCAACCGATAGCCGGCACAAAAACAAAAGCCAGCCCCATGAATGGATAAGCCAGGTGCAAAGGCGCGCTGCGCAAAATCCAGACCCACAGCACGGTGGTGAGGCCATACAAGGCCAGCGCCACCAGTAGCCATCCGTTAAAAATCCAGTCAGTCAGGTGCGCTTGCGCCGGCAAGGCCATTGCAGCCTTCTTGAAGAGCAACTGTCCCAACGAAATTCCGGCGACACAAAGCACCGTGAGAAAAATCAAAGGTAACGACATCCCGATCAACTCCCTTCCAACTTGGCTTATCTAGTTACACCCATTATCACGCGGGGCCTCCCCCCTCTTGCCGAGCTCCAACATCGCTCTGCGGTCAGGTGCGATGCGGCGGGTTGTAACCGGCTGAGATGTCATTGGCTCGGCGGCTCGTCAGTGCGCGTCCCCTGGAACCAGCCAGGCACCTTGAAACGAACGATGGCGAAATAAGCGCTTACGTAGCAAATAATGAACAGCAGACAACAGACCATCAGCAACCAGGAATTGCGCCAAAACAGCAGCGCTGGCACTACAGACAACATCGTGAAGGCCCACAGATAGGGCGACGTACGGTTGTTGCGCATGAGCATGCGCCGCGACTCATCATCGTGAAACACACCCCAAACGATGCGTCGATATACCAACTGGTGTAGATGTAGCGCATCGGCCATGCCTGGCGACACGCCGCGCACCCACTTGCGGTAAATCGAAAACACGGTCTCCCACACCGGGTAAATCAACAGCAGCATCGGAAACCAGGGAGACACCTCGGAATGGCGTTGCACCAGAGAGATGCTGCCGAAAGCGATCACCACACCCCACAGGTAGGCACCGCCATCTCCCGCAAACAACATGCCGCGCGGGTAATTCCAGACCATAAAACCCGCCGTTGCAGCCGCCGTAGTGACCAGCAGTGCTGCCAAGGCTCGATCCCCCACCTGCAGCGCCACATGGGCCAGCGCCAGGCAAGTAATCAGGGCCACCATGCCCGCCAGACCATTGCAGCCATCGATGATGTTGAAGGCGTGGGGCAGCCCTGTTACGGCAAACAGTGCCACCGCCACCCCGATCCAGGGACTCATGACCAGCCAGTCATCCACCTGCGGTAGTCCCAGCCGCGGAATGGACAACCCTAGCAAAGCGGTAGCCAGCGCACCTGAAAGCAACGTCAACCCGAGGCGATAGCGCACCGCCAGGCGCTGGGTCAGGTCTTCGGCCACCCCCCCCAAGACGGCGGGCAACAACGCGGCTGCCCACAACAGCTCCCCCACGTCCAAATTCAGAAAGGAGGGATCACCCATGAGTTGGCTGCTAGCCACGCCTGCGCCCCAGCTAGCCAACAAACCAGCCAGCAAAGCCACACCGCCCAGCCTTGGCACTTCACCTACATGAATGCGCTGCGGCATTTGCGTGCCGTACACCACGCCGCGTCCGCGCGCCCAGCGCACGACCATAACCCCTATCACTAGCGTCACCACAAATGCCACTACCGAGAGCCAGATCATGAAACCCCTATTTGCGACGCGCAGCGTCTGCTATCCCGCACGTCTGGCGGTAAACGCCCGAGCGCCATAAACGCAGCAGGCTGCGTACATGCCACACCAAATGACGCCACTGCTTTCGACTGGCCCTGTGCCCCACATGCAAAACGCACGCCTGTGTCTTTTGCAACCGCAGCCCGGCCAGCCGCAGCCTCAAGCACAAGTCCACATCTTCGCAATACATGAAATAAGCTTCATCAAAGCCACCCATCAACTGCCAGGCAGATTTGGGCAAAACGATACAGGCCGCATTTACCCAATCCACCTTACGCTGCGGCTGGCGCAGCACCCGGCGGCGCCACAAGGCCCGCGGAGACGGCAGTTCTCGCTCGTAGTCCTGCTCCCCACCGTCTGCATCCAGTTGCATAGGATATGCGCAGCCTACGCCATCGGTAGCAGCCGCCTGCATCAACGCCGTAAATGGCTCCTGCGTGGGCAAAAGCTCTACATCAGGGTTGAGCACGCAGACAAAAGCCTCGGTCGCATCTTGCAGGGCGCGATTATGGTTGGCGCCAAAGCCACGCGGCACCGCATTAAAGACTATTTCCATGCGGAAAGGCCAGCCGGTGATCGGCGCTTGCGGCGTCGGTTCGGGGATGTTGTGGGTCAACACCACGCGGCTGACGCTACCCGCACTCCACTCTGCCAACTGCCCGAGCAGCCTCTGCACCAGCACTCCATGCCCGTGACTCACGATGGACACCACGAGCCCGGTCTGCGGCTCGCTGGAGCTTGCGCGCGCTTCGTTCACAGACACCCTGCTGACTGCGAGGGGGTTCAACGAGAAGCCAACCAGCCATTCACCTGGTCAATGCTGGCCCAGCGGTCTTGCCCTGCCAGCGACTGCAGACGGATGCGCGAAAGCAGGTACACATAACGCGCCTGCGCCAAGTCACGCAGGGTGGTCGTCAGCTGTTGCTCGGCATTGAGCACATCTACCGTCGTGCGCGCCCCCGCCGTAAAGAGCTTGTCAGAAATTTTGTGTGTGAGGCATAGCATGTCGACAAGGAGCATGAATGCCACGCAAGACCAAACCCACCGCTTTGGCGGACCAGGCGGCACAGCCGCAATTTCACATCCCGGCCGAGCTGCTTGACCAGTTGGTGACCGGGCCCATGACGCCGGGCCAAGTCCAAGGGCTGTTCGATCAGTTCAAGAAGTCAATTCTTGAGCGGGCGCTGGGCGCCGAGATGAGTCATCACCTAGGCTATGCGCCCGGCCAAGCCAAGCCCACAGGCGGATCAGCCAACCACCGCAACGGCAAGAGCACCAAGACCGTACTGACCGATGTGGGGGCGCTGCGCATCGATGTCCCACGCGATCGCGAAGGCAGCTTCGAGCCGCAGCTCATTGGCAAGCACGAGCGGCGCTTTACGGGTTTCGACGACAAGATCATCGCCATGTACGCACGCGGCATGACGGTGCGCGAGATCCAGGGTTTCCTGGCTGAGATGTACTCGGTGGACGTCTCGCCCGAGCTCATCAGCCGTGTCACCGATGAGGTGATGGGCGAGGTCACGGCCTGGCAGACACGGCCGCTGGAGGCGATGTACCCGGTGGTGTTCTTCGATGCGCTGCGGGTCAAGATTCGCGAGGATGCGGTGGTGCGCTCCAAGGCCGTCTACCTGGCGCTGGGCGTACTGCCTGACGGCTCGCGCGACATCCTGGGAATCTGGATCGAGAACACCGAGGGGGCGAAGTTCTGGATGAAGGTCTTCAACGATCTGAAGACGCGCGGGGTGCAGGACATCCTGATTGCCGTCACCGACGGCCTCAAGGGCATGCCAGAGGCGCTGGGCGCAGTGTTCCCGGCGACGACGCTGCAGACCTGCATCGTGCACCTGATCCGGGGTGGCCTGGACTTTGCGTCATGGAAAGACCGCAAGGCGCTGGCCGCAGCCATCAAACCCATCTACACCGCGGTGAGCGCCGAGGCGGCCGAGGCCGAGTTGGATGCGTTTGCGGCCGGCCCCTGGGGGCAGCGGTTCCCGACCGTGGTCAGCGCCTGGCGCCGGGCCTGGGACAAGGTCATCCCGTTCTTCGCCTTCCCGCCCGAGGTGCGGCGCGTGATCTACACCACCAACGCCATCGAGAGCGTGAACGCACGGCTGCGCAAGATCATCAAAACGCGCGGCCACTTCCCCAGCGACGAGGCGGCCACCAAGCTGATCTGGCTGGCGCTGCGCAACATCACCGCGGACTGGGGGCGGGCGGCCAACCACTGGAAATCAGCGATGAACCAATTTGCGATCCTCTACGAGGACCGATTTACCAGATCGGGCCAGTAAGATCACCAAGCCGCCTCACGATTGAGTGACGGATTCAACAGCCTCACACACAGAAATCCTGACACTCCC
>NZ_MTBE01000027.1:0-60000 GCF_002916785.1 Diaphorobacter sp. LR2014-1
TCCGGCACGGCCTGGAACAGATCGGCCTCCAGCCCGTAGTCGGCCACCGCAAAGATCGGCGCCTCCGGGTCTTTGTTGATCGCCACGATCACCTTGCTGTCCTTCATCCCTGCCAGGTGCTGGATGGCCCCCGAGATCCCCGCCGCGATGTACAGCTGCGGCGCAACGATCTTGCCCGTTTGCCCCACCTGCAGGTCGTTCGGGGCGTAGCCCGCGTCCACCGCTGCGCGGCTGGCGCCAATGGCCGCGCCCAGCTTGTCCGCCAGCGGGGTCATGACTTCGTTGAACTTCTCGCTGCTGCCCAGCGCCCGGCCGCCCGAGACGATGATCTTGGCGGCGGTGAGCTCGGGGCGGTCGCTCTTGGTGACTTCGCGTCCTGCAAAGCTGCTCTTGCCGGCGTCGGCCACGGCGGCGGTGGTTTCCACCGCGGCGCTGCCACCCGTGGCGGGCGCCGCGTCAAAGCCGGTGCCGCGCACGGTGATGACCTTGACGCTGTCCGCGCTTTGCACGGTGGCGATGGCGTTGCCCGCGTAGATGGGGCGCTCGAAGGTGTCGGCGGAGATCACTTTGGTGATGTCGCTGATCTGCGCCACGTCCAGCTTGGCGGCCACGCGCGGGGCGACGTTCTTGCCGCTGGCGGTGGCCGGGAACAGGATGTGGCTGTAGTTGCCGGCAATCTGCAGCACCTGGGCGGCCAGGTTCTCGGCCAGGCCGTCCTTCAGGCTGGCGCCGTCGGCGTGCAGGACTTTGGCGACGCCTGCGATTTGGGAGGCGGCCTGGGCGGCGGCCTGCGCGCCTTCACCGGCTACGAGCACGTGCACGTCGCCCCCGCAGGCGAGTGCGGCGGTGACGGTGTTCAGGGTGGCGGCCTTGAGGCTGGCGTTGTCGTGTTCTGCAATGACGAGTACGGTCATGTTGTTTCTCCTGTCCTGCCTTTAGATGACCTTGGCTTCGTTCTTGAGCTTGTCCACCAGCGTGGCGACGTCGGGCACTTTCACGCCGGCGCCGCGCTTCGGGGGTTCGGCCACCTTGAGGGTCTTGAGGCGCGGGGCCACGTCCACGCCGAGGTCTTCGGGCTTGATGGTGTCCAGCGGCTTTTTCTTGGCCTTCATGATGTTGGGCAGCGTGACGTAGCGCGGCTCGTTCAGGCGCAGGTCGGTGGTGATGACGGCCGGGGTGGTCAGTTGCAGGGTTTCCAGGCCGCCGTCGACTTCGCGTGTGACGCTCACTTTGTCGCCGGCGACTTCGACTTTGCTGGCGAAGGTGGCCTGGGGCAGGTCGGCCAGGGCCGCCAGCATCTGGCCGGTCTGGTTGGCGTCGTCGTCGATGGCTTGCTTGCCCAGGATGATCAGGCCCGGTTGCTCTTTGTCCACCAGGGCCTTGAGCAGCTTGGCCACGGCCAGGGGTTGCAGCTCGGCATCGGTTTCCACCAGGATGCCGCGGTCGGCGCCAATGGCCATCGCCGTGCGCAGCGTTTCCTGGCATTGCGCCACGCCGCAGCTCACCGCGATCACTTCCGTGGCCACGCCTTTTTCTTTGAGCCGCACCGCCTCTTCCACGGCGATTTCGTCAAAGGGGTTCATGCTCATCTTGACGTTGGCAATGTCCACTCCGCTGCCGTCCGACTTGACGCGGACTTTGACGTTGTAGTCCACCACGCGTTTGACGGGGACGAGGATTTTCATGGGTAGTCTCTTTCTGTTGGGGAGTTATCGGAGCATGCCCGCCAGGCGCTGGGTGATCAGTGCCTCGGCCTGGGCCATGATGGAATCGATGAGCTGCTGCACGGTGGGCACGTCATGGATCAGCCCGGCCACCATGCCGCAGGACCACACGCCGGCCTGCATGTCGCCCTGCTGCATGATGCGCGGGTAGACGCCGGCCACCTCGGGCGCAATGTCCGCGAAGGTGATGGCGGCGCCCAGCGCGCGCTCCTTGTCCAGCACCCGCTCGGTGGCGCTGTTGGTCAGCACGCGCTCGGTGTTGCGCAGCGGGCGCATGATGAGCCGCGTATCCAGTTCGGAGGCCGCAACGATCGCCTGCTTGACGTTCTCGTGCACCGGCGCTTCCTGGGTGGCGATGAAGCGCGTGCCCATGTTGATGCCGTCAGCGCCAAGCGCCAGCGCAGCCACCAGGCTGCGCCCATCGGCCATGCCGCCCGAGGCGACGAAGGGGATCTTGAGTTCTTCGGCAGCGCGCGGCAGCAGGATGAAGTTGGGAATGTCGTCCTCGCCCGGGTGGCCGCCGCATTCGAAGCCGTCCACGCTGATCGCGTCGCAGCCGATGGACTCGGCCTTGAGCGCGTGGCGCACCGAGGTGCACTTGTGGATGACCTTGATGCCGGCCTCCTTCAGCGCGGGCATCCACTTCTGCGGGTTGTTGCCTGCCGTCTCGACGATCTTCACGCCGCCCTCGATGATCGCCTTCACATAGCCCGGGTAGTCGGGCGGATTCACCGACGGCAGGAACGTGAGGTTCACGCCGAACGGCTTGTCGGTCATCGTGCGGCAGCGTGCGATCTCCTGCGCCAGCAACTCGGGCGTCTTCTGCGTCAGGCCGGTGATGATGCCCAGCCCTCCGGCATTGGAGACGGCTGCGGCCAGCTCGGCATACCCCACGTGGTGCATGCCGCCCTGGAGGATCGGGTGCTCTATGCCGAAGAGCTCGGTGATGCGGGTCTTCATGGCGCGCTCGCTCAGTCGTTGGCGATGCCCTTGTCGCGGATCACCTGGCCCCAGCGGGTGTAGTCCTGCTGCACGCGCTGGCCCATCTGTGCGGGGTCCATGAAATGGGCAATGGCCCCGGCGCCCAGCAGGCGGTCCTGCACTTCCTTCTCGGCCAGGATCTGGCGCACCTCATGGGCCACGCGGTCCACCACGGCCTTGGGCGTGCCCGGCGGCGCCACCAGGCCACCCCAGGACACGGCCTCGTAGCCCTTGAAGCCCTGCTCGGCGATGGTCTTCACCTCGGGCAGCATGGTCACGCGCTGGGGCGAGCCCACGGCAATGGCGCGCAGCTTGCCCGCCTGGATGTGCGGCAGCGCGGCGATGAGGTCTGAATACATCACCGGCACCTGGCCGCCGATGGTGTCGGTAATGGCGGGCGCGCTGCCCTTGTAGGGAACGTGCTGCATGTCGAAGCTGCCCATCTGCTTGAGCAGTTCCATGCTCAGGTGGCCGAAGCTGCCGGTGCCCGAGCTGGTGTAGTTCATCGGCACCTTCTGCGCCTTGGCATGATCGATCAGGCCCTGGAGGTTGGTCACCTTGGGCAGCTGCAGGGGGTTGACCACCACCACGATGGGCAGGTCATACACCATGGCCACGGGCGTGAAGTCCTTGACCGTGTCGTAGCCCGCCTTCTTGTACAGGTGCGGCGCCAGCAGCGTGGGCGTGGCCAGCATCATCAGCGTGTAGCCGTCGGCCGGGCTCTTGGCGACCTGCGCGGCCGCGATAGAGCCCGAGGCGCCCGCGCGGTTTTCCACCACCACGGACTGCTTGAGCCGCTCGGCCAGCTTTTGGCCCACGATGCGCGAGGCCGTGTCGGTGGGGCCGCCCGCCGGGAAGGGGACGATCAGCTTGACCATCTTGTCGGGCCAGGCGGCCTGCGCCAGGGCACCGCCGGCCATGCCGGCAAGCAGCGGCGCCGTGGCCAGGGCCAGGGCGGTGCGGCGGGTGATTGCAGAAAACTTCATGGTGCCTCCTTGAACGAAAAACGAGCCCAGCCCTTGACCATCAAGCGCTGGCAGCTATCTTTTTTGATAAATCATTGCGCCGGCAGCGTGAGCACGCCCTGCGCCTGCAGCGCCTGCAGTTGCTCGTCGCTCAGCGCCAGCAGGCGGTGCAGCACCTCGCGCGTGCCCTCGCCCAGCGTGGGCGGGGCGCTGCGGATCGGCAGGCGCTGGCCATCCAGGCGGTAGGGCGGCGCAAACACCGGCGTGGTGCCCACCACGGGGTGGGGCATGTCCTGCACCAGGCGCCCGCGCTGCGTGCGCTCGCTGGTCAGCGCCTCGTGCAGACCGGCCACCTTGCCGCAGGGAATGCCCGCCGCTGTCAGGCGCTGCAGCAGTTGGTCGCGCGGCTGGGCGCGGATCAGCTCCTTGAGCATCGGGCCCAGCTCCAGGCGATGCTTGGAGCGGTTGACGTTGGTGGCAAAGCGCGGGTCTTCGACGATGTCGGGGCGCTCGATCACCTGACGGCAGAACTTGTCGAACTGCGCGTTGTTGCCCACGGCGATGATCAGCGGGCCGTCGGCGGCCTCGTACATGCCGTACGGCACGATGGAGGGGTGGGCGTTGCCGTAGCGCTCGGGGTCGTGGCCGAGCTTGAGCGCGTCCAGGCCGTAGTAGCCGGTGATGGTGAGGCCGCAGTCGTACAGCGCCATCTCGATCAGGCGCCCGCGCCCCGTTCTGCTGCGCTGGAACAGCGCCGCCAGCACGGCCTGGCCGGCGTACATGCCGGTCATCAGGTCCACCACGGCGACACCGAACTTCAGCGGCGGCGTGCCCGCCTCGCCGTTGAGCGCCATGAGGCCGGTCTCGCCCTGGATCACCAGGTCGTAGCCGGGGCGCTTGGCCTCGGGGCCGCTGGTGTCGTAGCCGGCCACGGCGCAGTAAATCAGATCTGGCTTGATCGCCTTGAGCTGCTCGTAGCCCAGGCCCAGCTTCTCGGCGCCACCGGTCTTGAAGTTGTGGATCACCACGTCGCACTGCGGCAGCAGCTCGTGGACGATCTTCAGCCCCTCGGGGCTTTGCAGGTCGAGGGTGATGGACCGCTTGTTGCGGTTCATGCTGTTGTAGTAGGTGGTCTCGGTCTTGCCGATGCGCATGCCCCAGTCGCGGGTATCGTCGCCGCGGCCCGGGTGTTCCACCTTGATGACCTCGGCCCCCAGGTCCGCCAGTACCTGGCCGCACAGCGGCCCGGCGAACACGCGGGAAAGATCAAGCACCCTCACGCCGTCGAGCGGAAAGTCGATGTCGTGGGTCGGTGCGTTGGATGCCATGTGCTTGTCTCCTTGGATATCGGCCAATACGAAAATCAGTGCGCGCCGCGCAGTTTCGTGTAGTCGGGTGCGCGCTTTTCCAGAAAGGCCCCGATGCCCTCGCGCGATTCGGCGGTCTCCTGCGCGCGCACCATGCACTGCGCCTCCAGCTCCAGCTGCTGCTCCAGCGTGGTGCGCGGCGCGGCGCGGCACAGCTCCTTGATGCGGGCCATGGTCCACGCGGGGCCGCTGGCCACCTGCGCGGCCAGCGCCACCGCATCGGCCAGTGCCTGGCCGGGCTCGGACAGCCGGTTCACCGGGCCGAGCTGGTGCATGCGCTCGCCGCTGATGCGCTCACCCGTCAGGCACAGCTCGGTGAGCACCTGGCGCGAGACGAACTCGGCCAGGAAAGCCGTGGCGCCGCCGTCGGGCGTGAGGCCCACCTTGACGTAGGCCACGGAGAACACCGCGTTCTTTGCCGCCACCAGCATGTCGCAGGCCAGCGCCAGCGACAGGCCGGCGCCCGCGGCCGCGCCCTCCACCGCGGCGATCACGGGCTTGGGGCAGTCGCGCACTGCGCGGATCAGGTCGTGCAGGCCTTCCAGCTTGGCGCGGCGCTCCGCGATGGGCAGCTCGCGGCGCTTGGCCAGCTGGCGCAGGTCGCCCCCTGCGCAGAAGTGCCCGCCCTCACCGGTCAGCACCACGGCGCCGATGGTGGGGTCTGCCACGGCGTCCACCAGGGCCTGGGTGGCGGCGGCATAGAACGCGGGCGACAACGCATTGCGCGCCGCCACATTGTTGTGGGACAACACGAGCACGGCGCCTTCGCGGCGGGTGCGCAGGACGCCGTCTGGCGCGCCATCCAGGGCTTTGTCGGTCACGGGCATCTCCTATGCTATTTATTTTGTAGCTATCCGCGCTTGATGCGCAATGGCTCGTGGCTATTTTTATGCTTAACCCCCTCTTCCAACGAAGAAGGGGCTCCAGAGAACCGCCTCAGGCCGCCAGGGCCATGAAGCGCTGCAGGTGGTGGTCCTCGTCGCCAAACTGGTGGTCGATCATCACCAGACGCTTGGCGTAGTGCGCCAGCGGCAGTTCCCAGGTCATGCCGATGCCGCCGTGCAGCTGGATGCTCTCCTCGGCCACCAGCGTGCCCACGTAGCCCACGGTGTACTTGGCGGCGGACAGCGCCCGGTCGCGCGCGGCCCCCTGGGCGTTGTCGATGGCGTCGGCGGCGTTGATCACGGCCGAGCGCGCCTGCTCGACTTCCAGCAGCAGGTCCGCCATGCGGTGCTGCAGGGCCTGGAAGGTGCCGATGGCCACGCCGAACTGCTTGCGCGTGCGCAGGTATTCCAGCGTCTGGTCCTTGGCCACGTCCATCGCGCCCAGCGACTCGGCGGACAGCGCCAGCAGCGCATAGCCCGCGATGTGCTGCAGCACGGCGTGGCCCTCGCCCTCGGCGCCCAGCAGCGCGTCGGCCGGCAGTTGCACATTGTTGAAGGTGAGTTCGGCCGCACGGCCGCCCTCGAAGCGGTTGTAGGCGCGCTTGGCGATGCCGGCCGCGTTGCCATCGACCAGGAACAGGCTGATGCCCGCCTCGTCCAGCGGCCCGCAGGCCGTGCGTGCCGAGACCAGCAGCAGGTCGGCCTTTTCGCCAAAGGCCACCACGCCCTTGGCGCCGTTCAGCTCCCAGCCGCTGGCCGTGCGTGCGGCAGTGGTGGTCACGCGGTTCAGCTCGTAGTGGCCGCCGGGCTCGTCATGCGCCAGCGCGGCGATGGCGGTGCCGGCCACAAGGTCTTCCAGCCGCGCCTTCTGTGCGTCGCTGCCCGCGGCGATCAGCGCCTGGCCCACCACCAGCGCGCCCAGCAGGGGTTCGGCCACCAGGCCGCGGCCCAGGCTCTCGAACACCACGCTGATGTCAAAGCCCGCGCCGCCAAAGCCGCCTTCGGACTCGGGGAACAACGCGCCGATGGCGCCCAGTTCGGCCAGCTGCGCATACAGCTGCGGGCTGTGGCCCTCGTCGCCATAGGCGATGCGGTTGCGCGCCTCGATGGCGTACTGCTCGGAGACGAAGCGGCCGAGCGTGTCCGCCAGCATGCGGCGGTCTTCGGTGTGTGCGAAGTTCATGTGCTTTTCTTCCCGCGCGATCAGGTCACAGGCCCAGGATCATCTTGGAGATGATGTTCTTCTGGATTTCGTTGGAGCCGCCGAAGATCGACAGCTTGCGGTAGTTGAAGTAGCTGGCAGCGGCGGTGGCGGCCTCGTCGATGCCGCCCACGGGCGCCTCGTTCCAGCCCTCGTACTGGGCCTCGTCGATGTAGGGCACGGCATACGGCCCCATGGCGCGGCGGATCAGCGACAGGATTTCCTGTCGGATCTCGGTGCCGCGGATCTTCAGCATGGAGCTTTCCGCACCGGGCACGCCGCCGCCGGCCACGGCGGCGATCACGCGCAGGTTGGTGGTCTTCATGTTCTCCAGGTCGATCTCCACGCGGGCCATGCGGGCGGCGAACAGCGGGTCCTGGTTCAGCGGCTTGCCGTTCTTGTGCACCTTGGCGGCGATGACCTTGAGCTTGGCCAGCGCCGAGATGCAAAAGCCCACGCCGGCGATGCCGGTGCGCTCATAGGTCAGCAGGTACTTGGCATAGGTCCAGCCCTTGTTCTCTTCGCCGACCAGGTTTTCCACGGGCACCTTCACATCGGTGAAGAAGACTTCGTTGACTTCCTTGTCGCCGTCCAGCGTGCGGATGGGGCGCAGCTCCACGCCGGGCGCCGTCATGTCCACCAGCAGGAAGCTGATACCGGCCTGCGCCTTGGCTTCCTTGTTGGTGCGCACCAGGCAAAAGATCATGTTGGCGTGTTGGCCCTGGGTGGTCCAGGTCTTTTGCCCGTTGACGATGTAGTGGTCGCCTGTTTCGTCAGTGACTCGCACTGCCGTGGTCTTGACCGAGGCCAGATCCGAGCCCGCGCCAGGCTCCGAATAGCCCTGGCACCACCAGTCATCGCCGTTCAGGATGCGGGGCAGCCAGTACTTCTTTTGCTGCTCGTTGCCGTACTTGATCAGCACCGGGCCGAGCATGTTCACGCCAAACGGCACGATGCGCGGGCCGCCGGCCAGCGCGCATTCGGTGTCGAAGATGAACTTCTGCACCGCGCCCCAGCCGGGGCCGCCGTGCTCCTGGGGCCAGTGGTTGGCCAGCCAGCCGCGCTCGTTGAGGATGGCGTGCCATTCCTCCTGGTCTTCCTTGGTCAGGCGCTGGCCGGCCTTGACCTTGGCGGCGATGCGCGCGGGCAGCTTGTCTTTCAGGAACGCACGCACTTCGTCGCGAAATGCCTGCTCCTCGGGGGTGAATTGCAGATCCATGGAAGTCTCTTCAGAAAATTTCAAACAGCCCGGCCGCGCCCTGGCCGCCGCCGATGCACATGGTCACCACGGCCCATTTCACGGACGGGTCCTTGGCCTTGCGGCGCTGGCCTTCCAGCAAGACGTGGCCGGCCAGCCGCGCGCCCGTCATACCGAACGGGTGGCCGATGGAAATCGCGCCGCCGTTGACGTTCAGCCGCTCCATGGGAATGCCGAGCTGCCGCTGGCAGTACAGGGCCTGCGAGGCAAAGGCCTCGTTCAGCTCCCACAGGGCGATGTCTTCGACCTTCAGGCCCGCGCGCTCCAGCAGACGCGGCACCGCGAACACGGGGCCGATGCCCATCTCGTCGGGCTCGCAGCCCGCCACGGCAAAGCCGCGGAAAGCGCCCAGGGCCTGCAGGCCGCGGCGCTCGGCCTCTTTGCCTTCCATCATCACGCAGGCGGCCGAGCCGTCGGACAGCTGCGAGGCATTGCCCGCCGTGACGAACTTTCCCGCGCCCTTCACGGGCTCCAGCTTGGCCAGGCCTTCGAGCGTGGTGCCGGGGCGGTTGCAGTTGTCCATGGTGGCGACCACCTCGCGGTAGGTCACCTCGCCGGTTTCCTTGTTCTTCTCGGCCATGGTGGTGGCGCAGGGCACGATCTCGTTGTCGAACACGCCACTGGCCTGCGCGGCCGCCGTGCGCTGCTGGCTTTGCAGCGAAAACGCGTCCTGGTCCTCGCGCGTGATGCCATAGCGCTGGGCCACCACGTCGGCGGTGTCGATCATCTCCATGAACAGCGCGGGCTTGTGCTCCACCAGCCAGGGGTCCAGGTGCGAGGCGCCGCTGCGGCCGGCGGGGTTCATGAGCGAGATGCTCTCCACGCCGCCGGCCACCATGGCGGGCACGCCCTCCAGCACGATGCGGCCGGCCGCCACGGCGATCGCCTGCAGGCCCGAGGAGCAGAAGCGGTTGATCACCGTGCCGCCCACCGTCACCGGCAGGCCGGCGCGCAGCGCAGTCTGGCGGCCGATGTTGCGGCCGGTGGTGCCCTCGGGGTAGCCACAGCCCCAGACCAGGTCTTCGATCAGGCCGGGGTCGATGCCGGCGCGCTGCACGGCGGCCTGCACCGAGAAGGCCCCCAGCTGGGCACCCGGGGTTTGGTTGAATTCGCCGCGGTGCGACTTGGTGAGCGGCGTGCGGGCGGTGGAAACGATGACGGCTTCGCGCATGGCGGGTCTCCTGGGTGTCTCGGGATGCTGTGTTTTTGATAGCTGCTAGCGCTTGTTCAACGGGCCTTCAAGCATGAAAACCCATTGAAACCTTTGAATGACAAGCGCTGGCAGCTCCTGTTTTTGATAATCGGCCAGAGAATCAAGCTGCCTTGTTCAGGCTGTCGAAGTTGCGGCCCTCGGCCACCAGCTGTTCCAGCAGCGGCGCGGGCTTCCAGAACAGCGGGTCTTCCTTAGCGAAGGCGCGAATGTCGGCCAGCACCTTGTCCAGGCCGGTCATGTCGGCCCACTTCATCGGGCCGCCGCGCCAGCGCGGAAAACCGTAGCCGGACAGGAAGGTCACGTCCACATCCAGCGGGCGCAGGGCAATGCCCTCTTGCACCACCTTGGCGCCTTCGTTGACCATGGCGGCCATGTAGCGGCGCATGATCTCGTCGGCCGTGAATGGGCGCGGCGTGATGCCCTTCCTGGCGCGCTCGGCGTCCACGATGGCCAGCACCTCGGGGTCGGGCTGGCCCACGCGGGCGCCCTGCGGGTAGAGGTAAAAGCCCCGGCCGGTCTTCTGACCGAACCAGCCGCGCTCGCAAACGCGGTCGGCCACCTCGACGTAGCGGGCCTGAGGGTCGCGCGTGGCGGCGCGCCGCTTGCGCGTGGCCCAGCCGATGTCACCGCCGGCCAGGTCGGTCACCTGGAACGGGCCCATCGCAAAGCCGAAGCCGCGCACGGCCTCGTCGATCTCGTAGGGGCTGGCGCCGTCTTCCATCAGGTAGTCAGCCGCCTGCTTGTACACGGCCAGGATGCGGTTGCCGATGAAGCCGTCGCACACGCCGGCGCGCACGGGCACCTTCTTCATCTTCTTGGCCAGCGCGAAGGCGGTGGTCACCACGTCGGGCGCCACCTTGGCGGGCACCACGATCTCCAGCAGCTTCATGATGTTCGCCGGGCTGAAGAAATGCAGGCCGATCACGTCCTGCGGGCGCGAGGTGACGGCGGCAATCGCGTCGATGTCCAGGTACGAGGTGTTGGTGGCCAGCACCGCGCCCGGCTTGCAGACGCGGTCCAGCTCCTTGAACACGGCCTTCTTGACCTCCAGGTCCTCGAACACGGCCTCGATCACCAGGTCCACATCGGCGATGTCGTCGTAGCGGGTGCTGGGCGTGTAGCGCGCCAGGATGGCGGCCTTGCCTTCCGCGGTCATGCGGCCCTTGGCGATCAGGCCGTCGTAGACCTTCTCGACGTTCTTCTGGCCGCGCGCGATGGACTCGGCGTCGCGTTCGATCATGGTCACGGTGAGGCCGGCGTCCAGCGCGGCCACGGTGATGCCTGCGCCCATGGTGCCGCCGCCGATGATGGCGATCTTGGCAAAGTGGCGCGGCGCGGCGGCCTGCGCCTCGGGGATCTTGGCGGTCTCGCGCTCGGCGAAGAACGCGTGCACCAGGCCCTGGCGCTGCGGGCTGTTCAGGCATTCGACGAACAGCGCGCGCTCCTTGGCGATGCCCTCGTCGAACGGCAGCTCCACAGCGGCGCGCACGCATTCCACGATCTTGCCGGGCGAGAACAGGCCGCGGGTCTTCTTGGCGGTCTCAAGCGCCAGCGCGTCCAGCTCGGCCAGCGCGGCGGCCTGGTCGGCAATCTTCAGGTCCCGCGTGCGGCGCGGCTGCGCGCCCTGGGCCAGCAGCTCGTTGGCGTAGGCCAGGCCGGCGGCCACGGGGTCGGTGCCTTCGACCAGTCGGTCCACCAGGCCCGCCGCGGCGGCGGCCTTGGCGCTCAAATGCTTGCCGCTGAGCATCAGCTCGGCTGCCGCCTTCACGCCCATCAGGCGCGGCGCGCGCTGGGTGCCGCCGGCGCCGGGCAGCAGGCCCAGGTTCACCTCGGGCAGGCCCAGGCTGGCCGCGGGCAAGGCCAGGCGGTAGTGCGCAGACAGCGCCACTTCCAGCCCGCCGCCCAGCGCGGCGCCGTGGATGGCGGCGACCACCAGCTTGCCGCAGGACTCCAGGCGGTTGCACACCTCGGGCAGCGACGGCGGCACCGGGGGCTTGCCGAACTCGCGGATGTCGGCACCGGCGATGAAGGCCTTGCCCTCGCCCACGATCAGCAGGGCGCGCACGGCGGCATCGCCCTCGGCCTGCTCCACCGCGGCCAGCAGGCCGGCGCGCACCGCCTGCCCCAGGGCATTGACGGGCGGGTTGTTGATGCTGACCACCAGCACCGCACCTTCGCGGCGGGTCTGGACTTCAGGGGCCTGGGCGGCAGGGCTCATGCGTACGTCTCCGGTGTCTCGTAACGGAAAAGTCGCATTCTTGTTCTGATAATGGTTCTTTACAATCCACAGTCAAATTGACAGAGCGTCAAATCTTTTTGAACAAATACCTACCTTCCACCGGACCCTGACATGGACCTGAATGCCCTGACCCTGCTGGTGGAGATCGTGGACAGCGGCAACCTGAGCCAGGCCGCGCGCAAGCTGAAGATGACCCGCGCCAACGTCAGCTACCACCTGGCGCAGCTGGAGAAGTCGCTGGGCGTGCAGCTCGTCAAGCGCACCACGCGCCGCGTGGAGCCCACCGAGGTGGGGCTGCGCCTGTATGAACATGGCCGCAATGTGCGCAACGAGTTGGCCGCCGCACAGGAGACCATCACCAGCCTGGGCCAGGAGCTGCGCGGGCGCGTGGGCATCAGCGTGCCCAGCGGCTACGGCCAGATGGTGATGAGCGACTGGCTGATCGAGTTCAAGCAGCTGTACCCGGGCATCGTGCTGGACGTGCTGTTCGAGAACCGCGCCGACAACCTGCGCGACGAGGTGGACATCGCCATCCGCGTGATCCAGGAGCCGCCGCTGTCGGTGGTGGCGCGCAGCCTGGGCGACGTGCGCTATGTGGCCTGCGCATCGCTGGACTACGCCGCCCGCCACGGCCTGCCGCGCACGCTGCTGGAGCTGCGCAATGCCCCGGTGATCACGGCCGGCGTGATGGGGCGCCAGTTGCGCCTGGCGGCCTACCAGGGGCTGGAGCGGCAAGAGGTGATGCTGGAGCCCACGCTGATCTCAGAGCACTTTCCCTTCCTGCGCCAGGGTGTGTTGGCGGGCTTGGGCGTGGGCGTGGTGCCGGACTATGTGGTGCAGGACAAGATCGCCAGCGGCGAGGTGCTGACCACGCTGCAGGACTACCGGCTGAGCATCTTCGGCACCCACATGTACCTGCTGTACATGCCCAACCGGCACCAGACGCGCGCGGTGCGCACCTGCATCGACTTCCTGTTGGCCAAGGCCGGCCGCAGTGCGCTGCCGCCCGCCCCGCAGGCGGCGCCAGAGACAGCAGCGACCGGCGGTTGATCGCCGGTCGGGTTCAGCGCGGCCCCCAGCGCCCGCCGCCGCGGTACCAGCCCTGCGGGCCCTGTTGCCAGCGGTAGGGGTGCCACACGTGGCCGCGGTGCGGCGGCACGGCCCAGTAGCCCGGCGTCCATACATAGCGCCCGCCACCCCAGCCCCAGTAACCGTTGATCCACACATGCACCGGCGAGGGCGCGACAGGAATCACCTCGGTGCGCAGCGGCGGCGGGGGCGCCGGCGCATACACCACCTCGCCCTGCGGCACGACGGGGTACGCCGGCGCCACCACGCAGCCGGTCAGTGCCGCGATGGCGCTGGCCAGCGCCACGGCTGGCAGCACGCGGCGCATGCCCAGAGAAACAGGGAAGTTCATCGTCATGGCGCATTCCTGACAGTCATGCTTTTAAAACGCAAAAGCCCCTGCCGGTTGTTGACAGGGGCTTGTGAAGCGAAAGTAAAGACCGTGCGCTGGATCAGGCGCTCGGGCTGTTTTGCAGTGCGGCCACGCGCTCCTCGATGGGCGGGTGCGAGCTGAACAGCTTGCCGATGTTGCCCGTGATGCCCATGGCCTGCAGGCTCGGGGGCATGGCGCCCGGGCGCATGCCGCCCAGACGGCGCAGCGCGTTGATCATGGGCTGCTTGCGCCCCATGAGCTGGGCGGCGCCGGCGTCGGCGCGGAACTCGCGCTGGCGCGAGAACCAGGCCACGATGATGGCAGCCAGGAAGCCCAGCACGATGTCCAGCACGATGGTGGTGATCATGTAGCCGATGCCGGGGCCCGAGCTGTTCTCGTCGTTCCTGCGCAGGAAGCTGTCCACCGCGTAGCCGATCACGCGCGACAGGAACACCACGAAGGTGTTCATCACGCCCTGGATCAGCGCCATGGTGACCATGTCGCCATTGGCCACGTGCGCGACCTCGTGGCCGATCACGGCCTCGACCTCCTCGCGCGTCATGCCCTGCAAGAGACCCGTGGAGACGGCGACCAGGGCCGAGTTCTTGAACGCGCCCGTGGCGAAGGCATTGGGCTCGCCCTCGTAGATGCCGACCTCGGGCATCTGGATGCCGGCCTTTTCGGAGAAGGCACGCACGGTCTCCACGATCCAGGCCTCCTCCCCGTTGCGCGGCGTGTTGATGATCGTGACGCCCATGCTCATCTTGGCGATCGGCTTGCTCATCAGGAGCGAGATGATGGCGCCGCCAAAACCCATGATGAAGGCAAAGCCCAACAGGGCACCCAGGTTCAGGCCGTTGGCCGTCAGGTAGCGGTTCACCCCCAGCAGGCTGGCAACGATGCCCAGCACCACCACGACGGCGACGTTGGTCAGCAAAAAGAGCGCAATGCGTTTCATCGATGGCTTCTCCGTGGAAAGCGACGGTAAGGCCGCGGACAGGTGCGGCGGGCAGAAAACAAGTTGGGGATGGAGCGCGGCGCTTCAAGCCGCGCGGGCAGCGAAGGGTGCGCCTGTTGTGGTTGCGTTATGCGACGCGCGCGCTGCGGAAAACGAGGGAGTCATCATAGAAGCAAAAGTTCTCGTTCTCGGGCCACCAGCCCGGCACCCCCAGAATCGGCAGGGGATTGAACGGCTTGGCCGCGAGCCATGGCGCGCTGAGGTCTCGCGCCAGCGCCTGGTCCACCATTGCTTCGTTTTTGATAGCTGCCTGCGCTTGATAGACGTGCGCTGTGATCGATTTTCGGGGTGAAACCAGTTTTTCCAGCAGGGCATGGCCCAGGACCAGCAGCCGCGCCTGCCGCCACAGCGGGCGCAGTTCCACGCACAGCCGGCGCCACTGGCGCGCGGCCAGGGCTTCGTACAGAGGTTGCGGCGCCAGCAGCACGGCGCCGTTCTCGTCGAACACCGTGACCGCGTCACGCAGCGGCCCGCGCACCGCGCCCACGCCCTGCGCAGCGATGGCGCGGGCCTGCAAGTCGTTGAGACGCCGCTTGGTAGCCGGGTAGTGCAGCCAGATCAGGCCGTTGAAGAAGTCATGCAGGTTGTCGCGCGTGGGCACGCGGCGCTGGCCATGGACGAACTGTTCATAGGCCTCGCCCACTGGGAGTGCCTGCTGCGGCGCAAAGCGAATACCCGGCGCCAGCCCTGCGCCGTCCATGGCAGCGTTGAGCGCGTCGGCCACGCAGGCGCCGGCCTGCACGCGCGCCGCCACCTGTGGCCCCAGCACCGCCAGCGGCGCAAGCCAGGGGCGTTGCCAGTCGATGGCCGCCAACGCCTGCGCGGCGGAGAGTTCGCTCACGTGCTGGCCGGCCCACCGGCGGGCGGGGCCGGAGCACGCGCCGCGCGCTTGTCGCGCACGGCCACGCGCGAGGTGCCCTCGTCGCGGAACTCGAAGGCCTGCGTGGCCGCCAGCAGCTTGGACAGCGAGGCATAGCCGTAGTTGCGGGCATCGAACGAGGTCTTGTTGCCAATCTGTGTGCCCACCGCGCCCACGCGGGCCCAGCCGGTTTCGTCCGCGCACGCCTGCACGGCATCACGCAGCAGGTTCATGAGGCGCGTGTCCTGGCGCAGTTGGGCCGTGGGCACGCGCAGCGTTGCGGGGCACAGCGGCACGCCGGGGGCGGGCACATCCTCGGTCTTGGCGGGGGCGGGGGCGGGGGCGGGGGCGGGGGCGGGTTGCGCGGGCGCGGCCGTGGCCTCGGGCTGCGCCGGCAGGGGTGCGCCCTCGGCGTCTTCCTCGCTGACCAGCGACTCCAGGTACAGGAAACGCGAGCAGGCGTTCACGAAAGGCTTGGGCGTCTGCGCGGCGCCAAAGCCGTACACCGCCGAGCCCTTGGCCCGCAGGTGCATGACCAAGGGGGTGAAGTCAGCGTCGGACGACACGAGGCCGAACGCGTCGGGCCGCTCTGAATAGAGCAGTTCCATCGCGTCCACCGTCATCGCCATGTCGGTGGCGTTCTTGCGCTTGGAGTAGTCGAACTGCTGGATCGGTCGGATGGCGAACTCCAGCAGCCGCTGCTGCCAGCCGCCCAGGCCGGACTTGGTCCAGTTGCCGTAGGCGCGGCGCACGTTGATCTCGCCCAGCGTGGACAGTTCGGTGAGGATCTCGTCGATCTTGTCGGCCGGCGCGTTGTCGGCGTCGATCAGCAGCGCAATGCGCAATTGGCGTTCCGCCATGGGTGACCTCCCCCTGTGTGGGTTGTGACGCTTTTTATGCCACCAGGCGCCAGGGCAGCGCCTCGCCCGCGCGCAGCGGCTTGAGCGCGGCTTCGCCGAAGGCGAAGCTGTCGGGCGGCGTCCAGCTCTCGCGGCGCAGCGTGACCGTGCCCGTGTTGCGCGGCAGACCGTAGAACGCCGGTCCGTGGACGCTGGCAAAGCCTTCCAACTTGTCCAGCGCGCCCGCGTTGTCGAAGGCCTCGGCGTACATCTCGATGGCGGCGTGCGCGGTATAGCAGCCCGCGCAGCCGGTGGCATGCTCCTTCAGGTGCGCGGGGTGCGGCGCGCTGTCGGTGCCCAGGAAGAACTTGTCGCTGCCGCTGGTGGCCGCTTGCACCAGCGCCTGGCGGTGCACCTCGCGCTTGAGCACGGGCAGGCAGTAGTAGTGCGGGCGGATGCCGCCGGTGAAGATGGCGTTGCGGTTGTACAGCAGGTGGTGCGCGGTGATGGTGGCGGCCGTGAAGCGGCCACCCTCCTGCACGTACTGCGCCGCCTCTTTCGTGGTGATGTGCTCGAAGACGATCTTCAGTTCGGGGAAGTCGCGGCGCAGCGGAATGAGTTGCTGCTCGATGAACACCGCCTCGCGGTCGAACAGGTCGATGTCGCTGCTGGTCACCTCGCCATGCACCAGCAGCAGCAGACCGGCCTTCTGCATGGCCTCCAGCGTCTTGTAGGTCTTGCGCAGATCGGTCACGCCTGCGTCGCTGTTGGTGGTGGCGCCTGCGGGGTAGAGCTTGGCGGCGACCACGCCCGCATCCCTGGCGCGCGCGATCTCGTCGGGCGGCAGGTTGTCGGTGAGGTAGAGCGTCATCAACGGCTCGAAGGCCACCCCCTCCGGAACGGCGGCGAGGATGCGCTGCTTGTACTCAGCGGCCTGCTGCGCCGTGGTCACCGGCGGTCGCAGGTTGGGCATGATGATGGCGCGGCCGAACTGCGCGGCCGTGTGCGGCACCACGGTGCGCAGCGGCTCCCCGTCGCGCACGTGCAGGTGCCAGTCGTCGGGGCGGGTGATCGTGAGGGTGTCGGTGGTGGCGGTCATGGACCGCATTGTCCCATCCACTACGTGCGCAACACGCGCAAAAAAGAGCCCCGGCGCCGTAGCGGGCCGGGGCAAACCCCGTAGTAGGGGCGAGGGGTAAGCAAAAGAGAGCCGTAAAAGAGCGGAAGGAACCGGTGCTCAGCAGCCCGCCGGGCGGTTGGGCCGCATGGGGATCACGCCTGATACCGTCACCCGGGCGCCCGACCCGTCGGTGGCCGTCAGCGTCTTGTTGAACAGGCGGATGCGATCGGTGTCGCGCACCACGGCCACGTCGCTCCAGCCGTCGTCGGCGCGGAACTCGCGGTCCATGAAGGTGAAGAAGGCCTCGTACACCGACGTGGCATCGGGCTGGTAGCGGATGTCGCCAAACGCCTGGCCGCTGCCGCCCACGCGGTTGGCACCATCGAAGCGGAAGGTGCACACCTCGGGATAGGAGCCGATGGGGTTCTTCTTGTCCACATCGGTGAGGTTGATGTTGCCGTCGCCATACACCCCGTTGAGGCCGTCCACGGTAGAGCCGGTGACGGTCAGCACGCCCAGTTGGTCGCTGGGCGTGGGATCGTCGTCATTGCCTCCGCCGCAGGCGCTGAGAAGAAGGGCAGTGGCGGCCACCGCCGCGGCGCAGGAGGTTCTGACAAAGGTATTCATGGCGCTGTGTGCTGTTGGGGGTTGAACACCGCCAGCAACGCGTGCTGGCAACATGGGTTCGATCCTAGAAAGCGCGCCCGGGGGCGGCGTATGAGCCACGCACGCCGCCCCCTGTAGGAAAAGCCCCCGCGGCCCGGTCAGCGCGCCAACACCGGTGCCAGCGCCTTGCCGGTGTGCGTGCCCTGGCGCACCACGTCCTCGGGCGTGGCTGCCGCCACGATGCGCCCGCCGTCCTTGCCGCCTTCGGGGCCCAGGTCAATGATCCAGTCGGCCTCGGCAATCACGTCCAGATCGTGCTCGATCACGACCACGCTGTGGCCGCCGTTCACCAGGCGGTGCAGCACCTGGATGAGCTTGTGCACGTCGGCCATGTGCAGGCCCACGGTGGGCTCATCCAGCACGTAGAGCGTGTGCGGGCTTTTCTGCCCGCGCCGGCCTACGTCGTCGCGCACCTTGGTGAGCTCGGTCACCAGCTTGATGCGCTGTGCCTCGCCGCCGCTGAGCGTGGGGCTGGGCTGGCCCAGTGTGAGGTAGCCCAGGCCCACGTCCTTCAAGAGCTGCAGTGGGTGGGCAATGCCGGGCATGCTGGCGAAGAACTCCACGGCCTCGTCCACCTCCAGCTGCAGCACATCGCCGATGCTCTTGCCGCGCCAGGTGACGGCCAGCGTCTCGGGGTTGAAGCGCGCGCCGTGGCAGACCTCGCAGGGCACCTTCACATCGGGCAGGAAGCTCATCTCGATGGTGCGCACGCCCTGCCCTTCGCAGGCCGGGCAGCGCCCCTCGCCGGTGTTGAAGCTGAAGCGCCCGGGCGCATAGCCCCGCGCCTTGGCCTCCAGCGTCTCGGCGAACAACTTGCGGATGGTGTCCCAGAAGCCGATGTAGGTGGCGGGGCAACTGCGCGGCGTCTTGCCGATGGGCGTCTGGTCCACCTCCAGCACGCGGTCGATGGTCTCGAAGCCCGACAGGCCGGTGCAGCCAGCCAGCGGCGGCGCCTTGCCCGCATCCATGGCGTCGCGCCCGGCCTTGGTGGCGCGCTGGCCCACCCAGGCGGCCACGTTGGCCAGCAACACGTCGCGCGCCAGCGTGGACTTGCCCGAGCCGCTCACGCCCGTGACGGCCACCAGCCGCTGCAGCGGCACGCGTGCAGTGACCTGCTGCAGGTTGTGAAGGTGCGCGCCGTGCACGGTGAGCCAGCGCAGGGGTTCCGCATCGTTTTGGCCTCCAGCGCCCGCCGGATGGGCGCCATCAGCTACTTTTTCAATAGCATCCACCGGGCGCCGCGCCTGCAGCGGGTGGCGCATGGCATGCAGCAGGTAGCGGCCGGTCTGCGAGTCCGCAGCCGCCTGCACGTCGGCCACCGTGCCCTGGGCCACCAGGCGCCCGCCGCGCTTGCCCGCGCTGGGGCCGATGTCGATGATGTGGTCGGCGCGGCGGATGGTGTCCTCGTCGTGCTCCACCACCACCAGGGTGTTGCCCTTGTCGCCGAGCTTGTGCAGGGCGTTCAGCAGGATCTGGTTGTCGCGCGCGTGCAGGCCGATGGTCGGCTCGTCCAGCACATAGCACACGCCCTGCAGGTTGCTGCCCAGCTGCGCCGCCAGGCGGATGCGCTGCGCCTCGCCGCCGCTGAGCGTGGGCGCGCCGCGGTCCAGCGTGAGGTAGGACAGCCCGACCTCCTCCAGGAATTCCAGCCGGCTCTGGATCTCAGGCACCAGATCGCGCGCAATCTCCGCCTCGCGCCCCGACAGCTGCAGCCCGGCGATCCACTGCCGCACCTCGGCCACCGACAGACGCGCCACCTCGGTGATCGGCGTGCCGGCGAACCGCACGGCGCGCGCCACCGGGTTCAGGCGCGTGCCCTGGCAGGTGGGACAGGCGGCGTCGGCCACGTCCTCCACTTCGGGCTCGGAAAAGGTTTGCTCGCGGCCGCGGTTGTCCTCCGACTGCACGGAGTCGTCCAACACCTTGCGCTGCGCCGATGTGAGCTTGACGCCCGTGCCCACGCAGTCGGGGCACCAGCCATGCTTGCTGTTGTAGGAGAACAGGGAAGGCTGAAGCTCGGCATAGCTGGTGGCGCACACGGGGCAGGCGCGCTTGGTGGAAAACACCTGCAGCCGCCCGATGTGCGCCGTGGGCGCTCCGTCCTGCAGCGCCTGCTGCAGGCCGTCCAGGCCGCTCAGCACATGCACCACGCCCTTGCCCAGCTCCAGCGCCTTGGACAGTTGCGTGCGCAGCGTGTCTTCATGCTCCGGCGACACGTCCACGCTGGCCACGGGCAGCTCAATGGTGTGCTCCTTGAAGCGGTCGATGCGCGGAAAACCCGCGGTCGGCAGGAAGTGGCCGTCCACGCGCAGGTGGGTGTAGCCACGCGGGCGCGCCCAGTCGGCCAGTTCGGTATAGACGCCCTTGCGGTTCACGACCAGGGGCGCGAGCAGGCCGATGTGCTGGCCGCGGTAGTCGCGCAGCAGTTGCGCGGCGATGCTCTCGCTGGTCTGTGGCTGCACCGCCGCGCCGTCGTGCACGCAGTGCTGCACGCCCAGCTTCACATACAGCAGGCGCAGGAAATGCCACACCTCGGTGGTCGTGCCCACGGTGCTCTTGCGCCCGCCGCGCGACAGGCGCTGCTCGATGGCCACGGTGGGCGGTATGCCGTACACCGCGTCCACCTCGGGCCGCCCGGCCGGCTGCACGATGCTGCGGGCGTAGGCGTTCAGGCTCTCCAGGTAGCGGCGCTGGCCCTCGTTGAACAGGATGTCGAACGCCAGCGTGGACTTGCCCGAGCCGCTCACGCCCGTGATCACGTTGAACCGGCCGCGAGGAATGTCCAGCGTGAGGTGCCGCAGGTTGTGCTCACGCGCGTTCACGATCTCTATGGCGTTTTTGGCCTCTGGCGCTTTTCCATCCAGCGCGAGCAGCTTCTCTTTTCGTAGCACCGCCTGCTGCTCGTGCACCGAATGGCCGCCCTCGCCCAGCGCCAGTTCGTACTCGCGCAGCGCTTGCGCGGTGTGCGACGTGGGGTGCTGGCGCACCTCCTCGGGTGCGCCCTCGGCCACCACCTGGCCGCCGGCGTCGCCGCCTTCGGGCCCCAGGTCGATGAGCCAGTCGCTGGCGCGGATCACGTCCAGGTTGTGCTCGATGACGATGAGCGAGTGCCCCGCGTCCAGCAGCTTGCGCAGTGCGCGCATGAGCTTGGCGATGTCGTCGAAGTGCAGGCCGGTGGTGGGCTCGTCGAACAGGAACAGCGTGCCCTTGCGGGCCAGCGGCTGGCGCGACTTGGCCTGGCTCCGGGCCGCCTCGGCCAGGAAGCCCGCCAGCTTCAGGCGCTGCGCCTCGCCACCGCTCAGCGTGGGCACAGGCTGGCCCAGCTTCACGTACTCCAGCCCCACGTCCACGATGGGCTGCAGCGCGCGGATCACCTCGCGGTCTTTCGCAAACAGCTCTGCTGCCTCGTGCACGGTGAGGTCCAGCGCGTCCGCCACGTTGAGCAGCCTGCCACCGCGTTCGATGCGCACCTCCAGGATCTCGGGCCGGTAGCGCTTGCCGTCGCAGTCGGGGCAGCGCAGGTACACATCCGACAGGAACTGCATCTCCACATGCTCGAAACCCGAGCCGCCGCAGGTGGGGCAGCGCCCGTCGCCCGAATTGAAGCTGAACTTGGCCGCGGTGTAGCCGCGCTCCCGGGCCAGCGGCGCCACAGCGAACAGCTCGCGGATGGCATCCCACGCACCCACATAGCTCACGGGGTTGGAGCGCGCCGTCTTGCCAATGGGCGACTGGTCCACGAACACCACGTCGCTCAAGTGGTCGGCGCCCAGCAGGCGCTCATGCGCGCCGGGCGTCTCCGTGGCCTTGCCGAAGTGGCGCATGAGCGCGGGCGCCAGCACGTCCTGGATCAGCGTGGACTTGCCCGAGCCCGACACGCCGGTGATGGTGACCAGGCGCTGCAGCGGGAACTCCACGTTCACATCGCGCAGGTTGTGCTCGCGCGCACCCTCCAGCACCAGGCGCGGCGTGGCATCCGTCACCAGGCGCTTGAGCCCGGTGCCGATCTGTTTGTGCCCGCCGAGGTACTGGCCGGTCAGCGTGGGCGCGCGGCGCAACTCGCCCACCGTGCCGTCGAACACGATCCGTCCGCCGCGCTCGCCGGGCCCGGGGCCGAAGTCGAGGACGCGGTCGGCCGCGAGCATCACCGCGGGGTCGTGCTCCACCACCACCAGCGTGTTGCCCGCGTCGCGCAGGCGCAGCATGGCCTCGGTGATGCGGTGCATGTCGCGCGGGTGCAGGCCGATGCTGGGCTCGTCCAGCACGAACAGCGTGTTCACCAGCGAGGTGCCCAACGCCGTGGTCAGGTTGATGCGCTGCACCTCGCCGCCCGACAGCGTGCGGCTTTGCCGGTCCAGCGTGAGGTAGCCGATGCCCACGTCGCACAGGTACTTGAGGCGCGTGGCGATCTCGTCATGCAGCAGCTGCAGTGCCTGGCGATCGCCAGCCTGAGAGTCGTTTTGGCCTGTAGCGCTTACCTGGAGAGCGCCACCAGCTATTGAAACAGGAGCATTCTGCACACCCGCCATGCGCGCGAAGAAGCGCCGCAGGCGGTCGATGGGCAGCAACATCAGGTCGTGCAGGCACAGGCCGGGCAGCGCCTCCAGCTGCGCGCGCGTCCAGGCCACGCCCTGCGGCAGGAAGCGCTGCGCGGGGTCGAGCACGGCATCGGCATCCTCCTTGCTGCCCAGCCGCCACAGCAGGCTCTCGGTCTTCAGGCGCGCGCCGGCGCACACCGGGCATGGCGTGTAGCTGCGGTACTTGGACAGCAGCACGCGGATGTGCATCTTGTAGGCCTTGCTCTCCAGGTACTCGAAGAAGCGGCGGATGCCGTACCACTGTTTGTTCCAGTTGCCGTTCTTGAAGCCGGGTGTGCCTTCGATCACCCAGTGCTTTTGCTCCGCGGTGAGCTTGTACCAGGGCGTGTCGCGCGGGATACCGGCGGCCTCGGCGTGGCGCATGAGGTCGTCCTGCGCTTCTTTCCAGGCGGGGGTCTGGATGGTCTTGATCGCACCGGCGCGCAGCGTGAGCTTGTCGTTGGGAATGACCAGGCCGTAGTCCACGCCGATCACGCGGCCGAAGCCCCGGCAGGTGTCGCAGGCGCCCACGGCGGAGTTGAACGAGAACATGGACGCGATGGGCTCGGCGTAGCGCAGGTCGCTCTCGGGGCAATGCAGGCCGGTGGAGAAGCGCCACAGGTCTGCTTCGCCATCGTCCCGCAGGCGATAGACATTGAGCCGCCCCCCGCCGCGCTTGAGCGCGACCTCGATCGCCTCGACCGCGCGCGCGCGCTCCACGTTGCCCATGCGAAAGCGGTCGGCCACCACGTCCAGCAGCTTGCGCGGGCCGGTGGGCGTGGCCACCTCGCGCTCGGCCTGCACCTTGGTGAAGCCACTGGCCGACAGCCATTGCTCCAGCTGTTCCGCGGTGGTGCCCGCGGGCAGTTCCACGGGAAAAGTGAGCACGATGCGCGGGTCGCCCTCGGCGGCGCAGCGCCGCTGCAACTCGGCATGGATGGTGTCCGGCGAATCGTGGCGCACGGGCAGCGCCGTCTCGCGGTCGAAGAGTTGGCCAGCGCGCGCGAACAGCAGCTTGAGGTGGTCGTTCAGCTCGGTCATCGTGCCCACGGTGGAGCGCGACGAGCGCACGGGGTTGGTCTGGTCGATGGCGATGGCCGGGGGCACGCCCTCCACCTTGTCCACGGCGGGCTTGTCCATGCGGTCCAGGAACTGGCGCGCGTAGGCGCTGAAGGTCTCCACATAGCGGCGCTGGCCCTCGGCATACAGCGTGTCGAACACCAGGCTGGACTTGCCGGAGCCGCTGGGGCCGGTGACCACGGTGAGCTCGCCCGTGCGGATGTCCAGGTCGATGTTCTTGAGGTTGTGCTGGCGCGCGCCGTGGATACGGATCAGTCCCTGGGTCATGAGCGGGTCTTTCTGCAATGAGGCGGAACATTCTAGGGACGAGCCGGATTCCGCATCGACCGGGTGGACACCACACCACAGCCGGTCACGCAGGTGATGGCGCATCCGGCCCTATCCGTTAGACTGCGCCGCACCAACAACCAAAGAGAGGAGACGCCATGCAGCCATGGCATAAATGGGGGGCCGCCCTGGTCCTGGGCGCAACGCTGGGCGCAAGCCATGCACAGATCCTGGTGGGGCAAACGGCCGGGTTCTCCGGCCAGGTGGCCGCAGGGGTGCAGGAGACCACGCAGGGCGCCAAGCTGTTCCTGGACGCGGTCAATGGCAAGGGCGGCGTGCACGGGCAGAAGATCGAACTGATCTCGATGGACGACAAGTTCGACCCCAAGACCGCCGGCGAGAACGCGCGCACGCTGATCGAGGACAAGAACGTGCATGTCATGTTCCTCACGCGCGGCACGCCCCACACCGAATCCATGATCCCGCACCTGGACAAGCATGGCGTGGCCCTGGTGGGCCCGTCCACGGGCGCCATGGTGCTGCACCAGCCGGTGCGCAAGCACATCTTCAACGTGCGCGCCACCTACCAGCGCGAGGCCGAGAAGGCCATGACCCACCTGGCCTCGATGGGCATCACGCGCATCGCCGTGCTGTATGCGGACGACAGCTTCGGCGCCGATGGCGTGACGGGCGCGCAAAAAGGCCTGGCCCAGGCCAAGCTGCAGCCCGTGGTGCTGGAGAAGTTCAATCGCGCCAAGCCGGACTTCACCCCGCTGGTGGCCAAGATCTCCCAGGCGCAGGCCCAGGCCGTCCTGATGGTCGCCTCGGGCACGTCGGTGGTGGATGGCTACAACGCGCTGCGCCAGGCGGGCTCCACGGCACAGGTGGTCACGCTGTCCAACAATGCCTCGGGCGGCTTCATCAAGAGCCTGGGCGAAAATGCCCGCGGCGTGATCGTCACGCAGGTCTACCCGAACGAGCGCAGCCTGACCTTCCCGCTGGTCAAGGAAGCCATCGACCTGGCCAAGGCCAAGGGAATGACCGAGGTCAGCCCGGCCATGCTTGAAGGTTTTGCCGCCGCCAAGGTGCTGGTCGAAGGCCTGCGCCGCGCCGGCCCGAAGCCGTCGCGCGAGAAGATTCAGACGGCCCTGGAATCCATCCAGAAGTTCGATCTGGGCGGGCTGGACATCTCCTACGGCCCCGATGATCACACGGGTCTGGACTTCGCAGATCTTTCCATCATCGGCACGGACGGCAAGTTCCGCCGCTGAAGCCCTTTTCGTGAGGTCAGACGCCGCCCGGGTGATTGCGCGGCGTCTGCGGCACGTCATTCCAGCGTAGGCTGCCGCCGATACACTCGCCCCTGCTCGCACTCGCGCGCAAATACACAGGGAAGAGACACCTCATGAAGACACATTGGAAGACGTGGGGCGCAGCGTGCGCCCTGGCGGTGGTCAGTGCGGCCTCATCATTGGCCCACGCGCAGTTGCTCGTGGGTCAGACCGTCGGCATCACCGGGTCCGCGGCGGCAACCGTCAAGGAATCGATGCTGGGCGCGTCGCTGTACCTGGACCACGTCAACGCCCGCGGCGGCGTGAACGGGCAGAAGATCGAACTCGTCGCGCTCGACGACAAGTTCGACCCCAAGCTGACGCAGGACAACGCCCGCACGCTCATCGAGGACAAGGGTGTGCTGGCACTGTTCATGACGCGCGGCACGCCCCACACCCAGGGCATCGTTGCGCTGCTGGACAAGTACGGCGTGCCGCTGGTGGGGCCCTCCACGGGCGCCATGGCGCTGCACCAGCCCGTTTCCCGCAATATCTTCAACGTCCGCGCGCCCTACCAGCGCGAGGTGGAGAAAGCCATCGCCCACCTTGCGCTGCTGGGAGTTCAGCGCATCGGCATCGTGCATGTGGACGACGCCTTCGGCCAGGACGGCCTGGCCGGTGCGCAAAAGGGCCTGCAGAACAACAAGCTGCCCGCCTTGTTCGTGGAGAAGTTCGACCGGGCGAAGCCAGATTTCTCAGCCATCGCCCCGCGCGTGCGTGCGCAGGATCCCCAGGCCGTCATCTTCATCGGCACCGGCGCGGCGGTCGTGGACGGCATCAAGGCACTGCGCGCGGCCGGCGTGGGCGGGCAGATCGTCACGCTGTCAAACAATGCGTCGGGGGGCTTCACCAAGGCGCTGGGCGACCAGGCCCGCGGCGTCATCGTCACGCAGGTCTTTCCGTCCGAGCGGTCGCTGAACTACCCGGTGATCAAAGAAGCCCTGGAATTGGCGAAGGCGCAAGGGCTGAAGGAACTCACTCCGGCCATGGTCGAGGGCTTCGTGAACGCCAAGGTGCTGGCCGAGGGCCTGCGCCGCGCCGGCCCCAAGCCGGACCGTGCACGGCTGCACGCGGCCCTGGAAAGCCTGAGCAAATTCGACCTAGGGGGCCTGGAGCTTTCCTACAGCGCAAAGGAACACTCGGGGCTGGACTTCGCCGACCTGTCCATCATCGGAGCGGACGGCCGATTCCAGCGCTGAGCGGGCCGTAACACCACGGCGGCGGAGTCCACCGCCCCATCCAAAACGCGGAGCCTGGCTCCGCGTTTTGGATGGGTGGGGCCGGTTCACTGCGCTGCGCTGGCGCCGGACGCGGGAGCAGCTGCGGACTCGGGCACATGCGTCGCTTCCACCCCATGCTTTTCACCGCTCATATCCACCTGGTCTCCTGCCTTCATGATCACGAACAGCATGATCACTGCGAACACCACGAAACCCACCACGATCTTCCACATGCTCATCTCCTGAAAATTGTTGTCGACGGAAAAGGGCGGCACCAATAAAAAAGCCTCACACCATCGTGTGAGGCCTGTCTGATCGCAAGCCCGACTCCATTGAATCAGGCTTGCATTGCAGGCAGCTTACGCTGCCGGTGCATCAGAAGTTGTGGCGAACGCCCAGCGCCAGCGAGCTGAAGTCCTGGCCAGCGGCGCCCGTCATGTAGGTAGCACCTGCCTTGTTGTCCACCTTCGTGTAGAAAGCGTACACCTTGGTGCGCTTGCTGAAGTTGTAGTTGTAGCCCAGGGTCCACTGCGTAGCGGAGCTGTCGGCAATGTCGCTCCACTTGCCAGCGCGGCCCACGTTCACGTGGAACTCGGAAGCACCCATCATGTAGGCGCCCGCCAGGCGGAAGTTGTTGCGGTTGCCTGCGCCCGTGGCGAGGAGCTGGTTGTCGTCCTTGTTACGCTGGTAGTAGCCACCCACGACGAACTGGCCGAAGGTGTACAACGCGCGCAGGCCCAGCTGGCGATTGCTGTCCACTTGGCTGTAGCCGGCGCCCAGGTTCAGCGCGCCGATGTTGTAGTTGGCAGCCAGGTCATAGCCATTCTTTTGCGGAATGGCAGCGTTTTTCTCATGCAACGAGACGGAAGCGTCGACCGTCAGCCCACCGAAGCTGGGCGTGCGATAGCCGATCTTGTTGGTGGTGCTCAAGCCGCCGAACCACACGGGATCGTAGTACAGAGCGTCCGAAGACGTGCCCGTGTCATGGTTGTGCATGCTCACGTAGTCGGCCGTAGCGTAGTACGACTCGGGCGTGAAGTTGCCCAGGCGGATCATGCCGAAGCCGCCGGACAGGTTCACTTCGCTCTGGCGGGCGAAGGTCATGCCGGTGGTGGGGTGGGTCCAGCCCGAGCCCGTGCCGGTATCGGAGTTGAAGCCGCTTTCCAGCTGGAAGCCGGCCTTCAGGCCGCCGCCCAGGTCCTCAGTGCCCTTGAAGCCGAAGCGCGAGGAGTTGTTCTGCATGACGGTGTTGCTGGTACCGCCGACCTTCTGGCGTTCCACCGACGTGTTCACGCGGCCGTACAGGGTCACGCTGCTTTGCGCGAAAACAGCGGAAGTACCCAGCAGAGCCAGGGTAGCGAGCAGCAAACGACTTGGTTTTTGCATTTGAGTTCCTTGAATGCTTGTGTCCATCAGTTGTGGTAGGCACAGCTCGCCGCCCGCAGGGAGCCGATTAGCACAATGTGCAGCTACGGCGCAAATTCTAGGTGTAACCATCTGGGCCAACACAGAGGAAAGTCCCGCCTGTAATACCCCTGACGTATTGCCGCCACACTTTCGCACAGGCAAAGGTGTGGCGGCAGGGCTCAGCCAGGGAAAACCCTGACAAAAGAGCGGAACGAGGTCAGTCGTTGGCGTAGATGTCCACGTCCTTGGTTTCGCGGATGAACAGCGTGCCGATCACTGCCGTCATGCCGGCGATGATGATGGGGTACCACAAGCCGTTATACATATTGCCGGTGGACGCCACGATGGCGAACGATGTCGTGGGCAGCAGGCCGCCGAACCAGCCATTGCCAATGTGGTACGGCAGGCTCATGGAGGTATAGCGGATGCGCGTGGGGAACAGTTCCACCAGCATGGCCGCGATGGGGCCGTACACCATGGTCACCAGGATCACCAGATACGTCAGGATGACGATCATCATCACCTTGTTCATCTTGGCGGGATCGGCCTTGGAGGGGTAGCCGGCGAGCTTCAGGTATTCGGCCATCTCCTTCTTGAAGGCGGCGATGGCCTTCACGCTTGCCTCGTCGAACTTGTGGTTGACCACGTTGCCGGTGGGCGCGGTGATGGTCTTTTCGCCGATCTTCACGACCGCGGGCGAGCCCGCGGGGCCGGCCACGTTCTCATAGCTCACCGAGTTCTGCACCAGGTAGCGCTTGGCGATGTCGCAGGAGCTCTTGAAGTCGATCTCGCGTGCCACGGGGTTGCCCTGGAACGAGCAGGTGGCGGGATCGGCGATCACCACGACACCCGCTGTCGCCTGGGCCTTGGCCAGGTCGGGGTTGGCGGCTTCCGTCAGCATCTTGAAGGCCGGGAAGTAGGTCAGCACGGCCAGCACGCAACCCAGCATGATGATGGGCTTGCGGCCGATCTTGTCGGACAGCGAGCCGAACACCACGAAGAACGGGGTGCCGATCAGCAGCGCGGCAGCGATCATCAGGTTGGCCGTGACGGCGTCCACCTTGAGTTGCTGCGTCAGGAAGAACAGCGCGTAGAACTGGCCCGTGTACCACACCACGGCCTGGCCGGCGGTCAGGCCCACCAGCGCCAGGATCACGATCTTCAGGTTCTTCCACTGGCCGAACGATTCGGACAGGGGCGCCTTGGAGGTCTTGCCCTCGGCCTTCATCTTCTGGAAGGCGGGCGACTCGGACAGCGACAAGCGGATCCACACCGAGATGCCCAGCAGCAGGATCGACACCAGGAACGGAATGCGCCAGCCCCAGTCGTTGAACGCCGCCTCGCCCATGGCGGTGCGCGTGCCCAGGATGACCAGCAGCGACAGGAACAGGCCCAGCGTGGCCGTGGTCTGGATCCACGAGGTGTAGGCACCACGGCGGCCGTGCGGGGCGTGCTCGGCCACGTAGGTGGCCGCACCGCCGTATTCACCGCCCAGCGCCAGGCCTTGCAGCATGCGCAGCGCGATCAGGATGACCGGTGCCGCGATGCCGATGCTGGCGTAGGTGGGCAGGATGCCGACGATGAAGGTGGAGATGCCCATGATCAGGATGGTCACCAGGAAGGTGTACTTGCGCCCGATCATGTCGCCCAGGCGGCCGAACACCAGCGCGCCGAACGGGCGCACCAGGAAGCCGGCCGCGAAGGCCAGCAGCGCGAAGATGAACGCCGCGCCAGCATCCAGCCCGCTGAAGAACTGCTTGGCAATGATGGCCGCGAGCGAGCCGTAGAGGTAGAAGTCGTACCACTCGAACACGGTGCCGAGGGACGAGGCGAAGATCACCTTCTTTTCTTCCGCCGACATCGGTCGGGCGGCAGCGCCGGGGCGGCCGGCGTATGCAGTGCTGGTAGCCATGAATGCTGTCTCCTGCTTATTGGGATGGAATCGAAAATGCGCGTAAGAAAGCGCGAAAAACCGACGATCTGAAGCACTCTGCGGTGCTTGCGACGCAATATCGGGCCGCCATCTGACCGAAAGCTGACATGCGCCAAACGCTGCCGCCACCCCAGTCTTACGGCCATCTGACAAACTCCGTGGCAACCCGCAGATCGTTTTTCTTGATGCGAAAAATTGGACTGCGCGAGGCTGCGGTGAGTCCCGCGCACAGCACCAGACACGGGTAACCCCGCAGTTTTTCGCCAGGGTTTGCCCTCCCTAGGACAAACCCTTGACGCATGACAAACCCACACCCGCCGCACAGTGCTGGGCACGGCCCCATGCAAAAAGGCGCCGCAGACAGCGTTCTGCGGCGCCTTGGAACGCCTGCCGCGGCCCCGTCGGCCGCTGCCGAGGAATGCGCTTCAGCGCACGGAAGGCAGGCCCGATGGCACCGCGGGCGCCGCATCCCATGCCGGCCCGTCAAACCACGCGTCGCCGTCCAGGTAGGCGCGCAACATAGGCAGGCTGTCGAGCCCCCAGAACAGGCGCCCATCCACCTCAAAGGCCGGCACGCCAAACACGCCACGGGCCGACGCCTCGTCCGTGTTGGCGCGCAGCAGGGCCTTGGGCAGGGCGCCCGCGCCTTCGGCGTCGGGCCGCAACTGCTCTGCCAGGGCCTGCGCCAGCACGTCCAGGCGCGCGGGGTCCAGCGCATCCTGCCCGCCCAGCCAGACATGCCGCAGCACGGTGCCGGCGACATAGCGGTTGACCGTGCCATCGTCGCTGCACGCCAGCGCCTGGCGCAGCAACGGCAGCGGATTGAAGGGGTGGCGCGCCGGCATGTCCAGACCGCAGCCCAGCGTATGGCCCAGCCAGGTGGCGTGCCGGTACGTCCAGTCGCGCTTGGGCGGCACGCCGGCCGGCCCGGGGTTGGCATGCTGCTGCAGCAGCGCGCCCAACAACACCGGCTTGTAGTGCAGGTGGTAGTTCAGCCCCTCCAGTACCTGCGGCAGCCGCTCGAAGGCCAGCCACGCGTACGGCGAGACGAAATCCAGGTAGAACGTGATGTGCTTCATGCCAGTGGCTCCAACTCTTCGGGAAGGTCCACCCCCGCGCGTTGCAATGCGGCGGTCCAGATCGCGCGGCGCGCGGCGCCATCGGCTTGCGACCAGGCGCGGATCTCGTCGATCGTACGGAAGCACCCCTCGCAGTGGCTGCGGTCGGCCGTCATGCGGCAGACCGACACGCAGGGCGACGGAACCGGCTCCTGGGAATTAAAGCCAAATTGGCCTCTAGCGCTTATTTCACCAGCGCGAGCAGCTATCAATTCAGAAGCATTCACTGCGGCGTCGCTCATGCGCTGATCTCCTGCACCACGTCGGCCACCGGGGCACCGGTGAGCCGCTGCAGATCGTGCGGGCTCAACTGGAACACGCCGTGGGGATGGCCGGCGGCAGCCCAGATCACATCGAAGCGGAACAGCTCGCGGTCGATGAGGGTGACAGGGGCGGTGGAATGGGCTACGGGCGAGACGCCGCCGATGGCGAAGCCGGTCTTGGCCTTGACGAATTCCGCGTCGGCGCGGCCCGTCTTGCCCACGAGGGCGTCGACCTTCTTCTCGTCCACGCGCCGGTCACCGGAGGTAACCACCAGCACGGCTGCGTCATCGCTCTTGCGCCGGAAGATGATGCTCTTGGCGATCTGCCCCAGCGCCACGCCCAGCCCGTCAGCCGCCTGCTGCGCGGTGCGCGCGGCGTCGTCAAGCATGCGCGGCGCGTGGGGGTGGCGCAGGCGCTGCAACTCGGCAGCCACCCGCTGGGTGCTTTCAGGTAATGCGTGCATAACAGGGCAATCCGGGGCCTGGGACGGCGAAGCGCACGCACGGATGCGGAGTGCCTCGGCGCAACCACAAGCCCCAGGCGGGGTTACAGTGTGATGGCTGCCATCCATTGTCCATGAACCTGCTTCGCGCCTGCCTGCTCTTGTGGCTTCTCGTCGGCAAACTGGCCTGGGCCGGTGGCGCCCCTGCGGTGCTGGACGATCACCGCAAGGGCCTATCGCTGGGAAGCACCGGCCAGCTTTTGTGGCTCGTGGACGACCTGGGCACCCTCACCATCGACGATGTGCGCGCAGCGGCTACCGATGCGCGCTTCGGCCCGCCCCCCCCGCATGCCGCTGCGCGGGGCCACACCGGCCTACCACTGGTTCAAAGTGGTCCTGGAGCAGCGCGCGGCCAGCGGCGACTGGGTGCTGGCCACCCAGACCACGTCTTTGCAGGACGTGCGGTTCTACGGCCCGTTCGATGCGTCGGGCACGGCGCTTGCGCCGCCGGTACACACGGGCCTGGCGCAGCCCTTCGCCACGCGGCCCCTGGGCAGCGAGCGCTACCTCATGCGCCTGCAGCCCCCGGGCCCGGGCACCTACACGGTCTACGCCCGGCTGTACAGCGAGACGGCGCCGTCCTTCGACCTGTCCGTCTGGGACACGGCCGAATACCTGCAATGGCGCCAGCACAAGCGGCTGTTCGACGGCATCTGCTACGGCATCCTGATCGCACTGCTGGTCTACAACCTCACGCTCGTGGGCATCTTTCGGGACACCACGTACACCTTCCACGTCGGCCAGTGCATCTTCGCGCTGTTGACGCTGGCCACCTTCAACGGCCACACGGCCCATTACCTGTGGGGCGACGCGCCGTGGTGGCAGGAGCGCAGCTATTTCGTATTGCCCAGCCTGTGGCTGTTCTTCGGCGCGCTGTTCACGCGCAGTTTCCTGGACACCCGGCAGACGCCCTTGATGGACGGAGTGCTGGTGGCAATCGGCCTGCTGGCGGCGCTCACCGCCGTGCTCGGCGGGCTCGGGCAATTTGCCATCGCCCAGACGCAGAACGAACTGCTGGCCAGCGCCGGCATCGCGGCCGCGTCGCTCGCGGCCATTCTGGTGCTGCGCCGGGGCTTCACGCCCGCGCGCTGGTACCTGGGCGCGCAGGCGCTGCTGTTCGTCACGGTGGCCGGCGTGGTGCTGAGCAACTGGAAGGTGATCGACGCGCCCTTCATGCTCGCCAACGGCCTGCAGATCGGCGTGGCGGCCGAGATGGTGGTGTTCGCCGTTGCGTTGAGCACCCGCATCGACAGCCTGAACGCCTCCCAGATCGCCCTGCGGCTGCGCGCGGACCATCTGGCCAAGGCCGCGACCACCGACCCTCTCACGGGCCTGACCAACCGCATGGGGCTGACCCAGGGCGCAACGCAACTGCTGTCGGAAGGGGGCACGCACGCCCTGCTGCTGCTCGACCTGGACCGCTTCAAACCCATCAACGACACCTATGGCCATGACGCCGGCGACGAGGTGCTGCGCGCCGTTGCCACACGGCTGCAGACGCACACGCGGTCCGGCGACATCGTGGCCCGGCTGGGCGGCGACGAGTTCGTGGTCATGCTGGCCCACGCGCCCGCGGGCGACGCCCTGACGGCGCTGGTCAAGCATCTGGAGCTGGCTATCTGCCAGCCGGTGTACTTCCAGCACCAGGAACTGTGCGTGGGCGGCAGCACGGGCGTTGCGCACAGCCCGCAGGACGGCCCCACGCTGACGGAGCTGATGCGCTGCGCCGACCAGCGCATGTACCAGGCCAAGCAGGCGCACAAGGACGCGGCGCAGCACCCGGCAGCGCCGGCTCTGCCGTTGGCCTGACGCCGGGTGGCCGCTCAGCCCTTGCGCTTGGTGAGCACCGCCACGGCCACGCGCGACTGCGGCTTGCGGCCCAGGAAGTCGCTGATGTAGGCGCCGGCGTCGATCAGCTGGTCCAGATCGATGCCGGTCTCGATGCCCATGCCGTGCAGCATGTAGACCACGTCCTCGGTGGCCACGTTACCCGTGGCGCCCTTGGCATAGGGACAGCCGCCCAGGCCGGCCACGGACGTGTCGAACTGCCACACGCCCAGCTCCAGCGCCGCCAGCGTGTTGGCCAGCGCCTGGCCGTAGGTGTCGTGGAAGTGGCCGGACACGTCGTTCAGGTCGTAGTGCTTGAGCGTTGCCTCGATGGCGCGCTGCACCTTGCGCGGCGTACCCACGCCAATGGTGTCGGCCACGCCGATGTGCTGCACGCCGATGCCCTTCATGAGCCCGGCCAGGTATTCCACGCGCTCCGGCGCGATCTCGCCTTCGTACGGGCAGCCCACGGTGCAGCTCATGGCGCCACGCACATACACGCCAGCGGCGCGCGCGGCCTCGACCACGGGGGCGAAGCGCTCGATGCTCTCGGCAATGCTGCAGTTGATGTTCTTCTGGCTGAAGGCCTCGCTGGCAGCGCCGAAGACCACGATCTCGTCAGGCTTGTCGAGCACGGCCGCCTCCCAGCCTTTCAGGTTGGGCGTCAGTACCGAATAACGCACGCCGGGCACGCGTGTAATGCCTTGCATGACCTCGTGGTTGTCGGCCATCTGCGGCACCCACTTCGGAGAAACGTAGCTGGTGACCTCGACTTCCTTGAGGCCCGCCTGCTGCAGGCGGTGTACCAATTCGATCTTGACGGCCGCCGGCACCGGCTGCTTCTCATTTTGCAGCCCGTCGCGCGGGCCCACGTCCACAAGCTTGACGCGGGAGGGGATGTTCGGGTTCATCGGTGGGTGTCCTTGAGTGAGGGATTCGTCAGTAGCCGCGTCCGGCATCCACCACGCCGGCCACGGCCTCGCCGCGCGCCAGCGCCGCGATCTTGCCGGCGATCTGGGCAATGCTCTCGTCGCGCAGCGTGCGTGCCGAAGTGTGGGGTGTGAGGGTGATCTTGGGATGTCCCCAGAAGGGATGCCCGGCAGGCAACGGCTCGGTGCGGAACACGTCCAGCGTGGCGCCCGCCACATGGCCGGCGGCGATCAGCGCGAGCAGGTCCTCCTCGACCAGGTGCGCGCCACGCGCCACATTGATCACGTAGGCGCCGGGCAGGAGGCGGGCCAGCGTGTCGCGGTTCATGATGCCCTGCGTCTCGGGCGTGAGCGGGAGCAGATTGACCAACACGCGGGTAGCGGCCAGGAACTCGTTGAAGCCCTCCTGCCCACTGAAACAGCGCACGCCCGCCATCTGCTTCGGACTGCGGCTCCAGCCGAGCACGGGAAAGTCGAACTGCGCCACCGCGCGCGCCACGCGCTCGCCCAGTACGCCCAGGCCCATCACGCCCACGGGGAAGTCCTGGCGCAGGCGCGGCTTGCGGTAGCTCCACTGGCCCGCCTGCATGGCGGCCTCGTACTGGTCGAACTCGCGGAAATGCCGGATCAGCGCGTGGCACACGTATTCGGCCATCTGCACGGCCATGCCGGCGTCATCCAGACGCACGACGCGCACGGACGGCGGCAGGCGCAGCTTGAGCAGCGCATCCACCCCCGCACCGATGTTGAACAGCGCCCGCAAAGCGGGCTGTTCGTCGATGAACTGCTGGGGCGGTGCCCAGACCACGGCGTAGTCGGCCTGCGGGGCTCCGGGCTGCCAGACGGTAATGTCGGCTCCCGGCAGGGCGGCGGCCAGCCCCTGCAGCCAGGGTTCGGCCTTGGTATCGGTACAGCAAAAGGTGATCTTCATGGCCAACGAGCGTACCGCGGCTGGGCAAGCCCCCGCCGTCACTCGGCGGAAAGCCGCAGCAGTTCTGCGCCTTCGGCCACCTGGTCGCCTGGCGCGTAGAGCAGCTCCTGCACCACGCCATCGGCGGGGGCGGCGATGGTGTGCTCCATCTTCATGGCCTCCATCACCGCCAGGGGCTGGCCCTTGGTCACCTTGTCGCCGGCCTGCACGGCAAACGACACCACCTTGCCCGGCATGGGCGCGGTGAGACGCCCGCCCTCGCTGGCGGCTTCGCCCGCATGGGCCAGCAGGTCCAATGCCTCGATGCGCGTGGCGCCACGGGGGGTGAAGATGTGGTCGGTCTCGCCCTGGGCATAGACCGTTGCGCAGGTGCGCTGGCCGGCGTATTGCAGGTCCAGGCCGCCCGCCAAGGGCGTGAAAGCCAGCGGACCCCGCGCGGCTCCCTCGCCTTCTCCCACGGTCAGTTGGTAGCCGCCATCGCGTTCATAGGTCAGCCAGGCCTTGGCATGTGTGCCATTGAAGTCGAACTCGAAACGCCGGCGGCACGCTACCAGCGAACGCCAGCCGTCGCGGCGGCTGAACGGATTGGCGCCTTCCTGCGCCTGCTCACGCTGCAACTGGCTGGCCACGGCGGCTGCCGCGGCCAAAGGCAGGCCTACGCGCTCCTGGCCGAACAACACGGCCTCTTCGCGCGGGATCAGCGCGGTGTCCAGCCGCGCCTGGGCGAACGAATCGCTCTTCACCACATGGCGCAGGAACTGCACGTTGGTCGCCAGGCCCACGATGTGGGTCTGCGCCAGCGCATCGTCCAGCCGCGCCAGGGCCTGCGCGCGCGTGTCGCCGTGCACGATGAGCTTGGCGATCATGCTGTCGTAGAAGGGGCTGATGGCGTCGCCCTCGCGCACGCCGTCATCCACGCGCACGCTGCCCCGTTCGAAGCTGGTGCATGCCGGCTTGCGGTACACGTGCAGCTGGCCGGTGGCGGGCAGGAAGTTGTTGTCAGGGTTCTCGGCGCAGATGCGCGCCTCGATGGCGTGGCCGATGATCTTCAGCTCGTCCTGGCGCTTGGGCAAAGGCTGCCCGCTGGCCACGCACAGCTGCCACTCCACCAGGTCTTCGCCGGTGATGGCCTCGGTCACGGGGTGCTCCACCTGCAGGCGGGTGTTCATCTCCATGAAGTAAAACTTCATCTGCTCCGGCGCGTCGTAGCCGCCGGGCTGTTCCACGATGAACTCCACCGTGCCCGCGCCCACGTAGCCCACGGCCTTGGCGGCTGCCACGGCAGCCTCGCCCATCTGGCGGCGCAGGGCCTCGGTCATGCCGGGGGCGGGGGCTTCTTCCAGCACCTTCTGGTGGCGGCGCTGCACGGAGCAATCGCGCTCGAACAGATAGACGCAGTTGCCCTGCGTGTCGCCGAACACCTGGATCTCGATGTGGCGCGGGCGCAGCACGTACTTCTCCACCAGCACGGCATCATCGCCAAAGCTGTTGATGGCCTCGCGCTGGCAGCTGGCCAGCGCCGCGGCAAAGTCCTCGCTCTTTTCCACCAGGCGCATGCCCTTGCCGCCGCCACCGGCGCTGGCCTTGATGAGCACGGGGTAGCCGATACGGTCGGCCTCGCGCTGCAGCAGTTGCGGGTCCTGGTCCTTGCCGTGGTAGCCAGGCACCAGCGGCACGCCCGCCTTCTCCATCAGCTGCTTGGACTCGGCCTTCAAACCCATGTCCTTGATGGCCGAAGGCGGCGGGCCGATGAACACCAGCCCCGCATTGGCACAGGCCTGGGCGAAGTCTTCGTTCTCGCTCAGGAAGCCGTAGCCTGGGTGGATGGCCTGGGCACCCGTGGCCTGGGCGGCCTCGATGATGCGCTCCCAGCGCAGGTAGCTGTCCTTGGGGGCGCTGCCGCCGATATGCACGGCCTCGTCGCAGGCGGCCACGTGCTTGGCCTGGGCATCGGCGTCGGAGTACACGGCCACGGTCTTCACGCCCATGCGGCGGGCGGTTGCGGCCACACGGCAGGCGATCTCACCCCGGTTTGCAATCAGGATTTTTTGGAACATTCAGGCCACCTTGGCGGAATCGGAAAAGAAAGAGGAAATGCGCCGCAGCACGGCGCGCAGGAACTTGAACAGCACCACCAGCAGCAGCGCCGACAGCGCCAGCATCACCACCAGCGCGATACCGAAGGCCAGCGGATACTGCGTGGCCAGCCAGACCACGCCGACGACCAGGCCGTCCTCAAAGAACGACAGGCCCCAGTTGGAAAACGGCTCGGGCGAGGTGTTGGCCGCCGCCCGCGTGGTCATCTTGGTGGCCAGCGCCGTGGCCGAGAGCGAGCCGCCCAGCAGCCCCGCGGCCAGCGCCATGGTGGCGTTGTCGGCACCGAACACGCCGGCGGCCAGCAGCGCGCCGGCGGGCACGCGGATGAAGGCGTGGATGGCATCCCAGGCGCTGTCGAACCAGGGCACCTTGTCAGCGAAGAACTCCACCAGCAGCATGAAGCCGCTGGCCATCAGCACCAGCGGGTGCTGCAGCAGCGCCAGCCCCGGCGGCAGTGGCAGCCAGCCGGCCACGCCCATCACGCCCACTAGGAATACCACGGCGTACAGGCGAAAGCCGCTGGCCCAGCCCAGTGCGGCTGCCAGCGCCAGCAGGGCGGGCATGTCCAGCTGCTGCGTGGCGCGCGCAGCCCCTTCGGCCACCGCCTGGGCGGTACCCGCATCGACATGCAGCCCCACGCTGTGGAGCCACTGCACGATCTGGAGCCAGAGCGCGTCCATGGCGGATCAGCCCAGCCAGGAGGGCTTGCGCTTTTGCAGGAACGACTGCACGCCCTCGCGGCCCTCGCTGCTCGCGCGGATGTCGGCAATGCCCTCCACGGTGGCGGCGATGAGTGCGGCGTCGATCTCGCGCCCGGCCACGTCGCGCACCAGCGTCTTGCAGGCGCGCACGGCGTTAGGGCTCGCGGCCGTCAGTGCCTTGAGCAGCTCGTCCACCTGGGCGTCGAGTTGCTCTGCGCCGACCACTTGGTGCACGAAACCGATGCGCAAGGCCTCGGCCGCGCTGAAGCGTTCCGCGGTGAGGAAGTAGCGGTGCGCGGCGCGCGCGCCCATGGCGCGGATCACGTAGGGGCTGATGGTGGCGGGGATCAGGCCGATCTTCACCTCGGACAGGCAAAAGCCCGCGGTATCGACCGCCACCGCCATGTCGCAGGCCGCGACCAGCCCCATGCCGCCGGCGTACACGTCACCCTGCACGCGCGCCACGGTGGGCTTGGGGCATTCGTAGATCACGCGCAGCATCTCGGCCAGCTTGGCGGCGTCGGCAAGGTTCTCTTGCCGCGTGTAGTCGGCCATGCGGCGCATCCAGTTCAGATTGGCACCCGCGCAGAAGGCCGGCCCCTCAGCGGCCAGCACCACGGCGCGCACGTCCGCGCGGCCCCCGACTTCCGTGAAGGCCGCGGTGATCTCTGCGATCACTTCGTCGCTGAAAGCATTGCGGATTTCGGGCTGCGTCAGCGTGATGCGCGCCACCGCGCCCAACTGGGTGATGGAAAGGTTCTGGCTCATGGCGTATCCGGGTTCTGCAGGAAGTAGACAAGGTCGAGCGACGGGCACGGCTGGCCCAGCGCGGTGAGTGCCGCCGTGATCTGTCCGCGGTGGTGCGTGCCGTGGTTGAACACATGCGCCAGCGTGGCGGCAAACGGCAGCACGGCGGGCGTGCCGCGCGTGGTGGTGTAAGACAGCGCACCCTCCCAGCGCGCTGGCGCAAAGCCGGCGATCAGCGGCTCCCAGCGCGCGGTGCCTTCCCGCAGCCGCTCGGCCAGGCGCGCGCGATCGCTCTCCACCTCGGCATCCAGCGCCATGCGGGGCGACGCGCCTTCGGCAAAGCGCGCGAACCACAGCAGGTGCTCGCCCACCAGCAGATGGTTGAGCGTGCCATGGATGCTGCGAAAGAACAGGCCCATGTCGCGCCGGTAGTCCGCCTCGGGCAGCACCTGCACGGCTGCCAGCAGGCGCGCCGTGGCCCACACGTTGTAGCGCGCGAGCCGGCTGAAATGGGTAACGGCATCCATGGACGCGCCTTACATGCGGAACACGCCGAACTTCATGTCTCCGATCGGCGCGTGGCGCGAAGCCGCCAGCGCCAGCGCCAGCACGCGGCGCGTGTCGGCGGGGTCGATGATGCCGTCGTCCCACAGGCGGGCGGTGGCGTAGTAGGGGTGGCCCTGTTCCTCGTACTGGCGGCGGATGGGCGTCTTGAAGGCCTCTTCTTCCTCCATGCTCCAGCTGCCGCCCTTGCCCTCGATGCCGTCGCGCTTGACGGTGGCCAGCACGCTGGCGGCCTGCTCGCCGCCCATCACGCTGATGCGCGCGTTGGGCCACATCCACAGGAAGCGCGGCGAGTACGCGCGGCCGCACATGCCGTAGTTGCCCGCGCCGAAGCTGCCGCCGATGATCACCGTGAACTTGGGCACGTTGGCCGTGGCCACCGCCGTGACCATCTTGGCGCCGTGGCGGGCGATGCCCTCGTTCTCGTACTTGCGCCCGACCATGAAGCCGGTGATGTTCTGCAGGAAGACGAGCGGAATCTTGCGCTGGCAGCACAGCTCGATGAAGTGCGCGCCCTTCTGCGCGCTCTCGCTGAACAGGATGCCGTTGTTGGCCACGATGCCCACGGCCATGCCCTCGATGCGCGCGAAGCCGCACACCAGGGTGTTGCCGTAGCGCGCCTTGAACTCGTCGAACGCACTGCCGTCCACGATGCGGGCGATGATCTCGCGCACATCGAAGGGCTTGCGCGTGTCCACGGGGATCACGCCATACAGCTCGTCTGCTGCATATTTAGGAGCTACTGGCGCTTGATCTGCGGGTGCTACAGGCTGATTTCTATTCAAATTTCTGACGGCCCCGCGCGCCAGCGAGAGCGCATGCAGGTCATTCTGTGCCAGGTGGTCGGCCACGCCGGACAGGCGCGTGTGCACGTCGCCGCCGCCCAGGTCTTCGCTGCTGACGACCTCGCCCGTGGCGGCCTTCACCAGCGGCGGGCCACCCAGGAAGATGGTGCCCTGGTTCTTGACGATGATGGTCTCGTCGCTCATGGCCGGCACGTAGGCGCCGCCGGCCGTGCACGAACCCATGACCACGGCGATCTGCGCCAGGCCCTGCGCGCTCATGTTGGCCTGGTTGTAGAAGATGCGGCCGAAGTGGTCGCGGTCGGGGAAGACCTCGTCCTGGTTGGGCAGGTTGGCGCCGCCCGAGTCCACCAGGTAGATGCACGGCAGGCAGTTCTGCTGCGCGATCTCTTGCGCGCGCAGGTGCTTCTTCACCGTCATGGGGTAGTAGGTGCCGCCCTTCACCGTGGCGTCGTTGCACACGATCATGCAGGCGATGCCGGCCACGCTGCCGATGCCCGCGATCAGGCCCGCGCCGGGCGCGTCGTTGCCGTACATGTTGAGGGCCGCCAGGGGGGCGATCTCCAAGAACGGCGTGCCGGGGTCCAGCAGCATCTCCACGCGCTCGCGCGGCAGCAGCTTGCCGCGCGCCACGTGCTTGGCGCGGGCGGCCTCGCCGCCGCCCTGGGACACGCGCTCGATCTGGGCGCGCAGGTCCTCCACCACGGCGCGCATGGCGGCGGCATTGGCCTGGAAGTCGGCCGAGCGCGGGTTGAGTTGGGATTCAAGAATCATGGCGGTGGCTCGTTTCAAGCGGTTTTGTCTTCGGCAAGGCCCAGCTCGTCTTTCATGACGTCGCGGATCTTGAACTTCTGGATCTTGCCCGTCACCGTCATCGGGAAGCTGGTAACGAAGCGGATGTAGCGCGGCACCTTGTAGTGCGCGATCTGGCCTTTGCAGAAGGCACGGATGTCGTCCTCGCTGGGGCGCGTGCCGGGCTTGGCGATGATCCAGGCGCACAGCTCCTCGCCGAAGCGCTGGTCGGGCACGCCCACCACCTGCACGTCCTGCACCATGGGGTGGCGGTAGAGGAATTCCTCGATCTCGCGCGGGTACACGTTCTCTCCGCCGCGGATCACCATGTCCTTGATGCGGCCGACGATGTTCACGTAGCCCTCGTCGTCCATGGTGGCCAGGTCGCCCGTGTGCATCCAGCCGCCTTCGTCGATCGCCTCGCGGGTCTTGGCATCGTCGCCCCAGTAGCCGTGCATGACGGAGTAGCCCTGGGTGCACAGCTCGCCGCGCTCGCCGCGCGGCACCACGGCGCCGGTCTCGGGGTCGATGATCTTCACCTCCAGGTGCGGCTGCACGCGGCCCACGGTGGACACGCGCTTGGCCAGCGGCGTTTCGGCGTCGCTCTGGCAGCTCACGGGGCTGGTCTCGGTCATGCCATAGGCGATGGTGATCTCCGACAGGTGCATGTCGCCCACCACGCGCTTCATCACCTCGATCGGGCACGGGCTGCCAGCCATGATGCCGGTACGCAGGGTGCGCAGGTCGAACTCGGCAAAGCGCGGGTGGTCCAGCTCGGCAATGAACATGGTGGGCACGCCGTGCAGGCCGGTGCAGCGCTCGGCCTGCACGGTCTCCAGCACGGTCAGGGCGTCGAAGCCGTCGTTGGGGTACACGATGGTGCTGCCGTGCGTGAGGCAGGCCAGGTTGCCCAGCACCATGCCGAAGCAGTGGTACAGCGGCACGGGAATGCACAGCCGGTCCTCGGGCGTGAGGCGCATGCACTCGCCGATGAAGAAACCGTTGTTCAGGATGTTGCGGTGCGTGAGCGTGGCGCCCTTCGGGAACCCGGTGGTGCCGCTGGTGAACTGGATGTTGATGGGGTCGGTGTTGTGCAGCTGGGCGGCAATGGCGTCGATGCGCGCGTCCTGCGCGTCGCCCCGCGCCATCAGCGTGGAAAACCGCAGCATGCCCGGCTGTTCGTCGCCTTGGCCCGCCACGCCTGAGCCGGCCGCGTCGATCCACACCACCGTGCGCAGCGTGGGCAGGCGCGCGGCCTGCAGTGCGCCGGGCTGGGACGCGGCCAACTCGGGTGCCAGCTCGCGCAGCATGCCCAGATAGTCGCTGGTCTTGAACTGCGGCATGGCCACCAGCGCCTTGCAGCCGACCTTGTTCAGCGCGTACTCCACCTCGGCCGTGCGGTAGGCCGGGTTGATGTTCACCAGGATCAGGCCCACCTGCGCCGTGGCCAGTTGCATCAGCACCCATTCGGCGTTGTTGTGCGACCAGATGCCGATGCGGTCGCCCTTGGCGAGCCCCAGGCCCAGCAGCGCGCTGGCCAGTTGGCGGGCCGCCTGGTGCAGCTCGGCGTAGGTGTAGCGCAGGCCCTGGTGGCGGCTGACCAGTGCCTCGCGCGTGGGCTGGCGCTGCGCCATGCCGGCGAAGAAGTCGCCCAGCGTCTGCTCGATGAGGGGGGTGGCGGCACTGCCACGCGCATGGCTCAACGCGGCCGATGGGGTGGATGCGGGTTCCATGGGCTTGTCTCCTGATCGGGGGGGGCCAGCGCCCGCGCGGGGCCCGGCAACAGGCTGCACAGCATACGCCGCACCCCCGCACGCGCGGTGACCGGGATGGGTCAGAAAGGTTGCAAATTGCGCCACGGAGTTGCAGACTCCACGCATGCCCGACCGCCCTGACCCCGCGCCGCCACCGCCCGCACCCACCGCACTCCTCGCTACACCCACTGCCGCCACGCCCATGGCGTTTGTGCAGGCCATCGTGCAGGCCTACGCAGCGCGCGGAATGGACGCGGCGCAGGTGCTGGCGCTGGCACAAATCCCGCCAGAGCAGGTTGGCAACTCTGCGGGCCGCATCACGGCGCAGCAGATGGAGATGCTGTCCGCCGCTGCGATGCGCGAGCTGGACGACGAAGCCCTGGGCTGGTTCAGCCGCCGCCTGCCCTGGGGCAGCTACGGCCTGCTGGCGCGCGCCTCGCTGAGTGCACCCACACTGGGCCTGGCGCTGGCGCGCTGGTGCCGCCACCACGCGCTGCTGACGGACGACATCACGCTGCACCTACACGCCGAGGGCGAGCAGGCCACGCTCACCATCGCCGAGCAGCGCGACCTGGGCACGCTGCGCGAGTTCTGCCTGGTTTCCACGCTGCGCAACGCGCTCGGGCTGGCCAGCTGGTTCATCGACTCGCGCCTGCCGGTGCTGGCGGCCGAGTTCCCCTTCGCGCCACCGCCCCATGCGCAGGCCTATGGCGTGCTCTTCAGCGGCCCGACGCGCTTTCAGGCACCGCGCGCGGCGGTGCATTTCGATGCGCGCTACCTCGCGCTGCCGATCACGCGCGACGAGGCGGCCATGCGCCAGATGCTGCAGCACGCGCTGCCCCTCACCGTGCGCCAGTACCGCCGCGACCGGCTGCTGGTGCAGCGCGTGCGCCAGGTGCTGGCCGCCCTGCCCGACGCGACCCACAGCGCACACACGCTGGCCGAGCAGCTGCACGTCTCGGCGCGCACGCTGCACCGCCAGCTCAAGGAGGAAGGCGCGTCGCTGCAGTCGCTGAAAGACGAGGTGCGCCGCAGCCGCGCGATCGAGCTGCTGCACCGCAGCGACCGCCCCATCAAGCAGGTGGCGCAGGCCACGGGCTTTGCCAGCGAGAAGAGCTTCATCCGCGCGTTTCGCGGCTGGACAGGCCAGTCGCCCGCGGAGTTCCGCCGCGGCGCGCGCTCCGTAGCGGTATAGACGCTCATTTATTAGTAGCTGCTAGCGCTTACCCAGCAATCGCTAGAGCCCAATTTGGCTTAAACCGCAACGCGCATGGCCTGCAGCAGCGCGGGCAGTTCTGCCATATCGGCCATGACCTGCACGGCGCCAGCGGCGCGCAGCGCCTCGGCAGAGCCATGGCCCACGGGCGACGGGCTGTAGCCCAGCACCGTGGCGCCCGCGGCCACGCCGGCCGTGACGCCCGTCACCGTGTCTTCCACCACCAGGCAGCGCAGGGGCGGCACGCCCAAGGCTGCGGCCGCTGCCAGGTACACGTCGGGTGCAGGCTTGGTGGCGGGCATCTCGTGGCCGCTGAAAACGCGTCCCGCGAACAGCGGCGCCAGGCCCACCTGCGCCAGTTGCATCTCCACCTTCTGCCGGTCGGCGCCGGAGGCACAGGCGATGCGCCCGTGCAGCAGCCCGTGCACGGCGCGCACGGCTTGGGGCGCGTTGGGGATGGCTACCAGCTCGGCCTGCAGGCGTGCGTTGCGGCGCGCGTAGAACTCGGCCATCCACGCGTCGGTGAGCGGGCGGCCGGTCTCGGCCTCGATGCGCGCAGCCTCGCTGCGCACGGTCTTGCCGATGAACAGGCGCATGCACTCCTCGGGCGCCAGCAGCCAGCCGGCTTCATTGAGCATCTCGCACAGCACGCCGTTGGTAATGGGCTCGCTGTCCACCAGCACGCCGTCGCAATCGAACAATATCGCTTCAAATGTCATAGGTCAGCATGATCGCAGGCGCGGGCTGCCCGGCCTCGTACAGGGTGGCCGCGCACTGCGCGTCGTAGCTCACCACGCGGTCGCGGCCCAGCTGTTTGGCGCGGTACAGCGCGGCGTCTGCCTGCTGGAACAGGGGCTGGGCCGCGTCCACGCCGGCGCGCGTTTCGGTGCCTGCGGACACGACGTCGGCCGGACGCAGGTGGGCCAGGCCCATGCTTGCGGTGACGGTGAATCCGCCCGGGTTGGCGCGGTGCTCCAGCGACAGGGCGCGCAGCACCTCCTGCAGGCGGTGCGCCACGGCCAGGGCGGCATCGGCGTCCGCGCCCGGCAGCAGCACGGCGAATTCCTCGCCCCCATAGCGCGCCAGCAGGTCACCCGGCCGCCCCAAGGCCGACGCCAGCGCCGACGCTACGCGCTGCAGGCAGCGGTCGCCCGCCACGTGGCCGTAATAGTCGTTGTAGGCCTTGAAATGGTCCACGTCGATCATCAGCAGCGCCAGCGACGAACCCTCGCGCAGCGCCTGGCTCCAGGCGCGCGCCACGGCCTCGTCCAGCGCCAAGCGGTTGGCCACCTGGGTGAGCGGGTCCATGCGCACCTGCGACTCCAGCGCGTTGCGGTAACGCGCGAGTTCGTCCTCGGTGTGCTTGCGGTCGGTGATGTCCTGCACGGTGCCGGTCATGAGCAGCGGCTCGCCGTTGCCGGCGGAGTCGCCGTACTCGCCCCACACCTCGATCCAGCGCACCTGGCCGTCGCCGTTGCGTTGGATGCGGTACTGGGTGCGCAGCGGAATGCGCTCGCTCATGGCACGGCCGTGGATCTCCAGGGTCTGCGCGCGCTCGTCGGGGTGCAGCATCCCCACCCACTGGCGCAGCGTCATGCGCCCGTCGGATGGCAGGCCGAAGATGGCGCTGGCCATGCGCGACATGATGAATGCCTCGCTCTGCCCCTCATAGACGAAGTAGCCCACCGAGGCCGCCTTCTGCGCATTGTCCAGCCAGCGCAGGTTGCGCTCCAGCTCCGCCTTCAACGCCCGTTCGCGCCGCCAGGCCCGCCCCTGCCACAGCACCACGACGCAGCCCAGCGACAGCAGCCCCAGGCTGACGAACAGGCTCAGGGCCAGCCATTCGCGCCGCTGGGCAGCGGTGAAGGCGTCGGCCACGTCCACCTTGGACACCAGCAGCCAGGGCGAGTCCGGCACCGCGCTGGCCACCGCCAGCACCGGCTGGTTGCGATAGTCGCTGCCGTAGAAGGCGCCCCGCACGCCCGCGACGGCCAGCACCATGGGATCGCGGCTGCCCGGCTCCGCCGGAAGGCGCAGCGCCAGTGGTTCATCGCTGCGATGGCGCAAGGGGCTGAGGAACAAGGCCGTGTCGTCCTGCCGCTCCACCAGCACCGATTCGGCGGTGCGGCTGCTGGTGGGCCAGGTCTCCAGCAATGGGTAGAGCGTGGTGCGCGCATCCATCACCAGCCAGATGGCCCCCAGCGACGCGGTTCCGTCGTACAGCGGCGCCAGCAATCCGAAGAACGGAAAGGCGAAGGCCGGGTCGCGGCGCAGCTCGACAACGCCGGGCTCGGCCCGCGCCAGCGCGCCCTCCAGCGCGCGCATCTCGGGTGGCTGCAGCGTGCCCGTGGCCGGCCCGCCGGCATCCAGGATCAGCCGGCCCTGCGGATCGACGAAATAGGCAGCGGTATAGCGCACATGCTCGACCAGGATGCGCAACCGCTCACGCACCGCCTGTTCGGCGTCAGGCGCCGCCGTTGCGCGCCAGCGGGCCACCGCCTGTGCCAGAAGGCGGTCGTCGGTGAGTGCCGCCGCCTCCTGCAAGCGCCGGCGCCGCCAGTCCGTCACCCCCCGCACCTGCATGTGGTTCACGGCCTGCAGGCCGCCTTCGATCTGGTGGCGGTAGCGTTGCTCACGCGCCTGGTAGATGGCATGCACCCCCCAGCCAATCGCCGCAAACAGCAGGGCGACAAGCAACCCGAGCGCCCACCACGCGCGGGCAGGCGCCGGTAGGCGGAGCGAGGCCACAGGCGAAGTCATAGGTGAAAACGGCGCGGGTTGAACCCCCAGGGGACGATAGGAATAGCCAATGTGCCCCTACTATGTCACAGTCTGTAGCATTCGAGCACCGGGGCCACAGGCCCCCCATCCCTGATGGTGTAGCCCATGCCTGCGCAGCCTCCCACTTCCCTCACCCGCCGTGCCTGCCTGGCCCAGGCCCTCGCGCTGTGCGCCGCGCCGGCCGCCGCACAGGTCTCACCGCGTGCCGCGGAACGCTCCGTGGTGATCAACCTCTCCCTGGAGCCCGACAGCCTGGACCCCACCATGGCCGCCGCCGCCGCCGTGGGCGAGGTGACGCACTACAACGTGCTGGAGGGGCTGACGCAGATCACGGAAAACGGCGCGGTACAGCCACTGCTGGCCGAGTCCTGGAACACCGACCCGAACGGCCTCGCCTGCACCTTCCGGCTGCGCCAGGGGGTGCGCTTTCACGACGGCAGCGCGCTCAACGCGGCGGCCGTGCGTTTCAGCTTCGAGCGTGCCGTCGCGCCCGGCTCCACCAACAAGTCCCGCAAGGCGCTCTTCGACAACATCGCCACGGTGGTCACGCCCGATGCGCACACCGTCACGCTCACGCTGCACCACCCCGATCCGCACCTGCTCTTCCGCCTGGGCGAGGGGCCGGCCGTGATCCTGCACCCGGACACGGCCGCACAGGCGGCCAGCGCCCCGGTGGGCACGGGCCCCTACCGCGTACAGCGCTGGGAGCGCGGCCAGCGCATCACGCTGGTCAAGGCCGAGTCCCACCGCCACGCAGCCCAGGTGCGCATGGAGCGTGCCGTGTACCGCTTTCTGCACGACCTGGAGGCGCAGGACAACGCCCTGCGCGCGGGCGAGATCGACGTGCTGTTCAACTTCGCCACGCAGACGGTGCGGCGCTTTCAGGACAACAGCCATTACCAGGTGTTGATCGGGGCCTCCGGCGGCAAGGGGATGCTGGCGTTGAACCACCGCAGCAAACCCCTGGACGACGTGCGCGTGCGCCGCGCCATCACCCACGCCATCGATCGCGAGGGCTTTATCCGCACTGCGCTGGATGGGCGCGGCGTGGTGATCGGCAGCCACTTCAGTCCCACCGACGCAGGCTACGTGCACCTGGCCAGCCTGCACCCCTACGACCCCGCCCGCGCACGCGCCCTGCTGAAACAGGCCGGGGTGCAAACGCCGCTGCGGCTGGAACTGGCCCTGCCGCCCGCACCGTACGCACACGTGGGCGGGCCATTGATCGCCCGCGACCTGGCCCAGGTGGGCATAGAGGCCAACATCCAGCAGCTGAGCTGGCAGCAGTGGCTGCAGGGCCCGTTCAAGGGCCAGTTCGACATGACTCTCATCAATCATGTGGAGCCGCTGGACTACCGCATCTACACCGATCCGGGCTACTACTTCGGCTACGACAGCCCGGCCTTTCGCGCCCTGGTGGAGCGCCACGCCAGCGCCACCAACGCGCGCGAGCGCCAGATGCTGTTCTCCCAGATGCAGCGGCACTTGGCGCAGGATGCCGTCAACGCCTGGATCTTTGCGCCGCAAATCGGCACCGTGGTACGCAAGGGCCTGCGCGGCACCTGGATGAATTACCCCATCTTTGCGCACCAGATCGCCGCCATGTGGTGGGAATGACGGCTGAATTACTACAAATTCAATAGCCTCTCGCGCTCACCAGCAAAGGCCTCTGGCGCGACAACACCAGGACCGCAGCCCTGGCGTCACTTCAGGTCGCCATCCACGTAATACCAGCGCCCCTGCTCGTACACGAAGCGGCTGCGTTCATGCAGGCGCACGGCACGCCCGCCCACGCGGTAGCGGGCGACGAACTCGACCTCGGCGCTGTGCTCGCCGGTCTGCGCCCCGGCGCGCACCTCCAGGCCCAGCCACTTGGCACCGGGTTCGAAGTCGAGTTGCGCCGGGCGGGTGCTGGCGTGCCAGGTGGCCAGCAAATAGGCGGCGTTCTCGCGCACGAAGGCGCTGTAGCGCGAGCGCATGAGCGCCTCGGCGCTGGGCGCGGGCTCGGCGTCGAAATGCTCCACGTAGCGGCCGCAGCAGTCGGCATAGGCCAGCGGCCGGCGCCGGTGGGTGGCGCCGCAGGGGCAGATCGGCAAGGTCATGCGGCGATTATTGAACGTAGACTGCCCCCCTCACGTTGCAGATGGGGAGCCTTGCATGTGGTCTATGGGTGTTCCGTGGTGGGAATTCGTGCTGCGCGGCGTGGTGGTGTATGTCTTTTTGCTGGTGTTTCTGCGCCTGACGGGCAAGCGCCAGACGGGGCAGTACGCACCGTTCGATCTGGTGTTGCTCCTGATCCTCTCGAACGCGGTGCAGAACTCGATGAACGCGGGTGACAACTCGCTCATCGGCGGGCTGATCTCGGCCTCCACATTGATCCTGTGCCATGTGGCGCTGGCGCAGCTCACGTTCCGCATGCGGTGGCTGGAACGCCTGATCGACGGCCACGCTCAGGTGGTCGTGCAGGACGGACAGGTGGACGAGGCGCTGTTGCGGCGCGAGCTGATCTCTCCCAGCGACCTCGCTGCCGCGCTGCGCATGGGCGGCTGCCTGCACACCCACGAGGTGGAGCGCGCCACGCTGGAGACCAACGGCACCATCACCGTGGTGCTCAAGAAGCGCTGACGCTTTTACATCAAAATGGCCTGTCGCGCCCGTCTGGCGGGCGCGAGAAGCTATTCAATCAATAGCACCATCACGCCAGCGCACGCTGGATGATGATCTTCTGCACGTCGCTCGTGCCTTCGTAGATCTGGCACACGCGCACGTCGCGGTAGATGCGCTCCACCGGGAAGTCGTTCACCACACCATAGCCGCCCAGTGTCTGGATGGCGGCACTGCACACGCGCTCGGCCATCTCGCTGGCGAAGAGCTTGGCCATGGCAGCTTCCTTCAGGCAGGGGCGTCCCGCATCGCGCAGCGCGGCGGCGTGCCAGATGAGCTGGCGCGCGGCCTCGATCTGCGTGGCGCAGTCGGCCAGGCGAAAGCCCACGGCCTGGTGGTTGAAGATGGGCTGGCCGAAGCTCTCGCGCTCTTTCGAGTACGCCAGCGCCGCATCAAACGCGCTGCGCGCCATGCCCACGCTTTGCGCGGCGATACCGATGCGGCCACCTTCGAGCGCGCCCAGCGCGATCTTGTAGCCCTCGCCCTCCGCGCCAATGAGGTTCTCGGCCGGGATGCGGCAGTGGTCGAAGTTGATCTGCGCCGTGTCGCTGCTGTGTTGGCCCAGCTTGTCCTCCAGGCGCGCGACCACGTAGCCGGGCGTATTCGTGGGCACCAGGAACGCGCTCATGCCTTTCTTGCCCGCGCCCTTGTCGGTCACGGCAATCACGATGGCCACATGCCCATTTTTGCCGCTGGTGATGAACTGTTTGACGCCGTTGATGACGTACTCGTTGCCTTCTTTGACGGCCGTCGTGCGCAAGGCCGAAGCGTCGGAGCCCACATGCGGCTCGGTCAGGCAGAACGCGCCCAGCATCTCGCCGCGCGCCAGGGGCGTGAGCCAGTCGCGCTGCTGCTGTGCGTTGCCGTAGCGCATGAGGATGGCGTTGACCGGGCAGTTGGTCACGCTGATCGCGGTGCTCGTGCCACCGTCGCCGGCGGCGATTTCCTCCAGCACCAGGGCCAGCGTCAGGTAGTCCAGGCCCGCACCGCCCAGCTCCTCGGGCACGCAGATGCCGTAAGCGCCCAGTGCGGCCAGGCCCTGGTGCGCCTCGCGTGGAAAGTGGTGTTCCTTGTCCCAGCGCGCGGCATTCGGCCACAGCTCCTGCTGGGCGAAGTCGCGCACGGCGTCGCGGATCATTTCCTGGTCTTGGGTCAGCAGCATCGTGTCTCCGTAGGGTTCAGTGGTTCTTGAAGTGGCGCGTTGCGCGGGGCTTACCAGTGCGTGGCGCGCCGGCCGTCGTGGTGCAGCAGGCGTGCGCGGTCCGCGGGTGTGACCTGCGCCAGCACCGCGCGCATGCCGCGCACGCTGTCGGCCACGGTGAGCGGAGCGGCCTCGCCGCCCATGTCGGTCTGCACCCAGCCGGGGTCGATGGTGACGAGCGTCGCGGCCGGGTAATCGTGCTGCGCCGCTGCCACGGCCATGTTCAGCGCCGCCTTGCTGGTGCGGTACAGCCAGGCGTTGCTGTCCGGCACGCCGCCGATCAGCGACATGGACGAGGACACGAAGGCAAACACGCCGCCCGCGGCCTCCACCAGCGGCGCCACCTGCGGAATGACCTGCATGGCGCCCAGCACGTTGGTGTGCATGACGGCGTCGAAGTCCTCGCGCGTGGGCGGGGTGCGCGCACCGGGGCGGCGCATCACGCCTGCGACATACAACGCCAGGTCGGGCTTTTCGCCGTCCAGCATCCAGGCCAGTCCGCTTACGCTGGCGGGCTGGGCCACGTCCACGGTGAGGGCCTGCGCGCCCAGCGCCTGCACGCGCGCGCGGCCGGCTTCGTCACGCACCGTGGCCAGCACGCGCCAGCCGTCGGCCGCGTACTGGCGCACCAGCTCCAGACCGATGCCGCGCGACGCTCCAATCACTAGGACTGTGGACATAAGTGATAAGCCAAATAGGCCGCAAGCGCTTATTCAGCAAGCGCTAGCAGCTATAAAAAAAAAGAGCGCCACTGCGTGTGCAGGGGCGCCCATGGCTGGCGGGTCAGACCAGTTCGATGGCCATGGCCGTGCCTTCGCCGCCGCCGATGCACAGCGTGGCCAGGCCCTTCTTCTTGCCATGGCGCTGCAGCGCGTGGATCAATGTGACGATGATGCGCGCGCCGCTGGCGCCGATGGGGTGGCCCAGAGCGCAAGCGCCGCCATGCACGTTGACCTTGTCGTGCGGCACGTTCAGCTCGGCCATCAGCGCCATGGGCACGACGGCGAAGGCCTCGTTCACCTCCCACAGGTCCACGTCCTGCACCGTCCAGCCGGCCTTCTTCAGGGCCTTCTGGGTTGCACCCACGGGGGCGGTGGTGAACCACTCGGGCGCCTGCGAATGGGTGGCGTGCGCCACGATCTTGGCCAGGGGCTTGCAGCCCAGTTGCTGGGCGGTGGACTGGCGCATCAGCACCAGGGCGGCGGCGCCGTCGTTGATGCTGGAGCTGGAGGCGGCGGTGATGGTGCCGTCCTTCTTGAACGCGGGCTTGAGGCCGGCGATCTTGTCCAGCTTGGCCTTGGCCGGGCCTTCGTCGATGCTCACCGTCACATCGCCCTTGCGGGTCTTGACCGTGACGGGTGTGATCTCGGTCGCGAAGGCGCCGCTTTGCGTCGCCTGCTGCGCGCGCTTGACGCTTTCGATGGCAAAGGCGTCCTGCTGCTCGCGCGTGAAGCTGTACTTGGCGGCGCAGTCCTCACCGAAGGTGCCCATGGAGCGGCCAGCCTCGTAGGCGTCTTCCAGGCCGTCGAGCATCATGTGGTCGTACACCTTGTCATGGCCCATGCGGTAGCCGCCGCGCCCCTTCTTGAGCAGGTAGGGGGCGTTGGTCATGCTCTCCATGCCGCCGGAGACCATCACGTCACGGCTGCCGGCGATCAGCTGGTCATGGGCCAGGATGGTGGCCTCCATGCCCGCGCCGCACATCTTGGACAGCGTCACCGCGCCGGTGCTCTGCGGCAACCCACCCTTGAAGCCCGCCTGGCGCGCAGGCGCCTGGCCCTGGCCGGCCATCAAACAGTTGCCGAACAGCACTTCGTCCACCTTCTCGGGGGCAATGCCGGCACGCTCGACGGCGGCCTTGATGGCGGCGCCGCCCAAGTCATGCGCCGCGAGGTCGGCAAAGTCGCTCATGAAAGCGCCCATGGGCGTGCGCGCGGCGCTGACGATGACGACGGGGTCGTGGTGTTGGCTCATGTGGAATCTCCTTGGGTTTGAAATGAAGAAGGGCTTGCGCAGCGAAAGCGCCGCGCGCTGTCATAGGGAAACACGTCGTACACGTGGCCGGCCTGGATGCGTTCCTTGTGCGACTGCCAGAACTCCACGTCCAGCAGGTCGGCGTGGTGGCGCATGAACGCCTCGCGCACGGCGTCGTTACCCAGCAGGAACGGGCCGAAGGTCTCGGGGAACACATCGTGCGGCCCCACGGGCCACCAGACCTCGCCAGACACTTCGTCCTCCTCACAACGCGGCGGCGGCACGCGGCGGAAGTTGCAGTCGGTGAGGTACTCAATCTCGTCATAGTCGTAGAACACGACCTTGCCATTGCGGGTGATGCCGAAGTTCTTCCAGAGCATGTCCCCGGGGAAGATGTTGGCCGCGACCATGTCCTTGATGGCGTTGCCGTATTCGGTGACGGCATGCTCCAGCGCGCTGCGTGCCTCGGGCTTGTCCAGCCCGGTATCGAAGCATTCCTGCAGGTGGATGTTCAGCGGGATCATGCGCCGCTCGATGTACAGATGCGCAATGATGACCTCCTGGCGGCCATCGCCGTCGCGGTCGCTGATCTCCATCTGGCTCGGCGCATGCCTTCGGATCTCCTCGATGAGCTCGTCGGAGAAACGCTCACGCGGGAAGGCAACCAGGCTGTACTCCAGCGTGTCGGCCATCCGCCCCACGCGGTCGTGCTGCTTAACCAGCAGGTACTTGCCCTGCACCTGTTCACGCGTGGTGTCCTTCGGTGCTGGGAACTGATCCTTGATGAGCTTGAAGACGTAGGGAAAGCTCGGCAGGTCGAACACCAGCATCACCATGCCCTTGATGCCGGGGGCGATGCGGAATTTGTCGGTGGAATAACGCAGGTGGTGCAGGAAATCGCGGTAGAACAGCGTTTTACCTTGCTTGGCCAAGCCCAGCGCGGTGTAGAGCTCGGCACGGGGCTTGCGCGGCATGAGGCTGCGCAAGAACTGCACGTAGGCACTGGGGATCTCCATGTCCACCATGAAGTAGGCCCGCGCAAAGGAGAACAGCATCTGCAGGTCGTTCTCGCCGAACAGCACCGCGTCGATCAGCAGGCGACCATCCTCACCATGCAGGATGGGCAACGCAAACGGCAGTTCGTTGTAGCCGTTGATGACCTTGCCGACCAGGTACGCACCCTTGTTGCGAAAGAACAGGCTGGACAGCACCTGGACCTGAAAGTTGGTGCGCAGCTTGACCGCGCCCAGGCGCTGCTGCAGGGCCTGCACCACGTAGCCCGCATCGCGCGGCAGGTCCTCGAAGTCCCGCTGCAGCGCGCAGTGCTCGACGATGCGCACGACGGTTTCGTGCAGGTTGTCGCGCGACGGGTAGTAGGCGCGATAGGTGGGCCGCGCCCCTGGGTCGTCGCTTTCGATGTACTCCGTGCTCACCGCGGGTCGCACGAAGATGAAGTCGTTGTGGAAGTGCGTGCGGTGCAGGATCTTGGTGGTGACCGAATTGAAGAAGGTCTCGGCCAGCTCGGGCTGCAGGTGGTTCACCATGAGCCCGATGTAGTGCAGCTTGACCTGGTGCCACACGTCCATGGGCAGGGCGCCGGCGTTGAACTCCTTGTCGAGCCGGCGCACGCATTCGCGCACGCGCAGGTCGTAGAACTCGATGCGCTCGCGCTGCGCGCGCTGCTGCCCATGCCAGTCGGCCGTCTCGAAGCGGTGCTTGGCGCGCGCAGACTCGGCGCGAAACAGGCGGTAGTGGCGGTTGAAGCCATCCATCATCGCCTTGGCGATGTCGTAGGCCTGCGGGGCATCAAGTCGCTCGGGAAACATGACCGTGCCTGCAGAACCGCGCGCAGTGCGGTGCGCCCTATTGGCGCACGCGGCTGGCCACCAGGGCCACCGCTTGGCGGTGCGCCTCGCCGAGCCCCGCCACGTCAGGTACAGACATCTGCAGATTGGTGATCAAGCCGTTGTTCAGGCTGTAGCACCATCCGTGCAACTGCACCTTCTGGCCACGCGCCCAGGCATCCTGCATCACCGTGGAGTGGGCGATGTTCATCACCTGCTCGATCGCGTTGAGTTCGCACAGCGCGTCGTGGCGCCATTGCACGTCCATGCCTTCAAGCAGGGCGGCGTGCTTGTCGCGCACGTCCTTCACATGGCGGATCCAGTTGTCCGCCAAACCAATGCGTGCGTCCTGCAGCGCCGCCAATACGCCACCGCAGCCGTAGTGGCCCACGACCATCAGGTGCTCGACCTTGAGCTGATCGACCGCGTACTGGATGGTCGACAGGCAGTTGAGGTCGGTGGGCACGACCACGTTGGCGATGTTGCGGTGGACGAACACCTCGCCCGGCTCCAGCCCCGTGATCTGGTTGGCCGGTACGCGGCTGTCGGAGCAACCGATCCACATGTAGCGCGGTTTCTGCTGCGCCAGCAAGCCGGTGAAGAAACCTGGCCGGTCACGCTCCATCCGTTCCGCCCACTCGCGGTTGTGGGCAAACAGCTCGTCGATGGAGGCGGTGGTCATAAAGGCAATCCTTTTCTTCTTGCTGTGAATGAATGAGCGGCGTCGGCGCAGGCCATCAGCAGGTTTCGGCAAACAGCTCCCGGCCGATCAGCATGCGGCGGATCTCGCTGGTACCGGCGCCGATTTCGTAGAGTTTCGCATCCCGCCACAGGCGACCTAGCGGGTATTCGTTGATATAGCCGTTGCCACCGTAGATCTGCACACCTTCGCCGGCCATCCAAGTGGCTTTCTCGGCGCACCAGAGGATGACGCTGGCGCAATCCTTGCGCACCTGGCGCACGTGGTCGGAACCCAGCATGTCCAGGTTCTTGGCCACCGTGTAGGCGAACGAGCGGCCCGCCTGGAGCACGGTGTACATGTCGGCCACCTTGCCCTGGATGAGCTGGAACTCGCCAATGCTCTGGCCGAACTGCTTGCGGTCGTGGATGTAGGGCACCACGTTGTCCATCACGCTCTGCATGATGCCCAGCGGCCCACCCGTCAGTACGGCGCGCTCGTAGTCCAGGCCGCTCATCAGCACCTTGGCACCGTTGTTCACGCCGCCCAGCACGTTCTCAGCCGGTACCTCGACGTTCTGGAACACCAGTTCCCCCGTATGACTGCCGCGCATGCCGAGCTTGTCGAGCTTCTGCGCAACGCTGAAGCCTTGCATGCCTTTTTCGATAAGGAAGGCGGTCACGCCGCGCGCACCCAGTTCAGGCTCGGTCTTGGCGTACACCACCAGCGTGTCGGCATCCGGACCATTGGTGATCCACATCTTGGAACCGTTGAGCAGGTAGTAGCCGCCCTTGTCCTCCGCACGCAGCTTCATGCTGATCACGTCGGAGCCGGCACCGGGCTCGCTCATGGCGAGGGCGCCAACGTGCTCCCCGCTGATCAGCTTGGGCAGGTATTTCTTACGCTGTGCTTCGTTGCCATTGCGGTTGATCTGGTTCACGCACAGGTTGCTGTGCGCGCCGTAGCTCAAACCCACCGATGCGCTGGCGCGAGAAATCTCCTCCATGGCCACCATGTGCGCGAGGTAGCCCATGTCGGCACCACCGTATTGCTCCGGCACGGTGATACCCAACACGCCCAGATCACCGAACTTGCGCCACAGGTCCATGGGAAACTGGTCGTTGCGATCGATCTCGGCAGCGCGAGGCGCAATCTCGGCTTGCGCGAATTCGCGCACCGCGTCGCGCAGGGCGTCAATGTCTTCGCCCAACTGAAAGTTCAGGCCTGGCAACTGGGTGGCGGTGCTCATGGGTGTCTCCTCGGAAGATGATCTCTCACGGGTCGTTGGCTCGATATGTCCCCACTGCGATACGCCCAAGACGACGACGCTACAGGCCGGACAAAGCCAGGGCGCGCAAATATGACGTTTACGTAAACGTCAATTATCCACGACTTTGGGCGTTGGGGCTTCAATTTTTTGAAGCAGTTCCTGAGCCTCACGCTCATGCTCCCGCACCTCGTCCAGATTGGCTTGCAAGTCCGTCATCTGGGACTCCAACTGCCTACGATGAACCGCAAGAACCTCTAGGAACTTGCGCAGTTGCACCCCCGTGTCACGAGGGCTGTCGTAGAGGTCGATGATTTCTTTGGCTTCAGTGAGCGATAGACCCAGGCGCTTTGCCCGCAGTGTCAATTTGAGCCGTGTGCGATCGCGTGCGCTGTAAATCCGATTCCGCCCCCCTGGACCTGCCCGTTCCGGACGCAGCAAGCCCATGTCCTCGTAGAACCGCATAGCGCGAGTGGTGAGATCGAATTCTTTGGCAAGATCACTGATGGTGTAGGTAGCCATGCATTGCAGACCGGGAGGCTGCTCCAATGTAGCGTGTTAGTTGACGTGAACGTCAATGCTACAGCAGATACATCCCCGTCAACACATCAAGCGGCTGCAGATCTACAGGGGAGTTGTTGAATGCTGTGCGCCAGCTGATGTTGACCGCTCAAGCCCAAAAGCAAAACGCCCTCCCACTGTTTTAGTGGGAGGGCGGTTTGGGCTGTAAGAGCCTGACGATGACCTACTTTCACACGGGAACCCGCACTATCATCGGCGCGAAGTCGTTTCACTGTCCTGTTCGGGATGGGAAGGAGTGGTACCAACTTGCTATGGTCATCAGGCATAAAGGGTTGCTGAGCAGTGAGGACTGCACAGCGAATTCATAGAGTCTGTGAATCAGCGTGGATTTGATTGCGTACTTGGCATAACAGTCTTGAACTGCGATTGGCAGTCAAAGTTATAGGGTCAAGCCGCACGGGCAATTAGTACTGGTTAACTTAATGCATTGCTGCACTTCCACACCCAGCCTATCAACGTCGTGGTCTACAACGACCCTTCAGGGGGCTCAAGGCCCCGGCAGATCTCATCTTGAAACGAGTTTCCCGCTTAGATGCTTTCAGCGGTTATCTCTTCCACACTTAGCTACTCGGCAATGCCACTGGCGTGACAACCGATACACCAGAGGTGTGTCCACTCCGGTCCTCTCGTACTAGGAGCAGGCTTCCTCAAATCTGCAGCGCCCACGGAAGATAGGGACCAAACTGTCTCACGACGTTTTAAACCCAGCTCACGTACCTCTTTAAATGGCGAACAGCCATACCCTTGGGACCGACTACAGCCCCAGGATGAGATGAGCCGACATCGAGGTGCCAAACACCGCCGTCGATATGAACTCTTGGGCGGTATCAGCCTGTTATCCCCAGAGTACCTTTTATCCGTTGAGCGATGGCCCTTCCATACAGAACCACCGGATCACTATGTCCTGCTTTCGCATCTGCTCGACTTGTCAGTCTCGCAGTTAAGCACGCTTATGCCATTGCACTATCGTCACGATGTCCGACCGTAACTAGCGTACCTTCGAACTCCTCCGTTACGCTTTGGGAGGAGACCGCCCCAGTCAAACTGCCTACCATGCACTGTCCCCGATCCAGCTAATGGACCTAGGTTAGAACCTCAAACGCACCAGGGTGGTATTTCAACGTTGGCTCCATGAGATCTAGCGACCTCACTTCAAAGCCTCCCACCTATCCTACACAGATCCGTTCAAAGTCCAATACAAAGCTACAGTAAAGGTTCATGGGGTCTTTCCGTCTTTCCGCGGGGAGATTGCATCATCACAAACATTTCAACTTCGCTGAGTCTCAGGAGGAGACAGTGTGGCCATCGTTACGCCATTCGTGCAGGTCGGAACTTACCCGACAAGGAATTTCGCTACCTTAGGACCGTTATAGTTACGGCCGCCGTTTACTGGGACTTCAATCAAGAGCTTGCACCCCATCATTTAATCTTCCAGCACCGGGCAGGCGTCACACCCTATACGTCCACTTTCGTGTTTGCAGAGTGCTGTGTTTTTATTAAACAGTCGCAGCCACCGATTTTTTGCAACCGCTTTGGGCTCCCTTTGTACAAGTTCACCTACTTGCGGCATACCTTCTCCCGAAGTTACGGTATCAATTTGCCGAGTTCCTTCTCCTGAGTTCTCTCAAGCGCCTTAGAATACTCATCTCGCGCACCAGTGTCGGTTTGCGGTACGGTCGTCAATAGCTGAAGCTTAGTGGCTTTTCCTGGAAGCAGGGTATCACTCACTTCGTCTGCAAGCAGACTCGTTATCACCCCTCATCTAAGCCCGGCGGATTTGCCTACCAGGCACGACTACAGGCTTGAACCAACATATCCAACAGTTGGCTGAGCTAACCTTCTCCGTCCCCACATCGCACTATTGATCGGTACAGGAATATTGACCTGTTTCCCATCAGCTACGCATCTCTGCCTCGCCTTAGGGGCCGACTCACCCTACGCCGATGAACGTTGCGTAGGAAACCTTGCGCTTACGGCGAGCGGGCTTTTCACCCGCTTTAACGCTACTCATGTCAGCATTCGCACTTCTGATACCTCCAGCATCCGTTACCAGACACCTTCACAGGCTTACAGAACGCTCTCCTACCACGTGCAATAAATTGCACATCCGCAGCTTCGGTAACTGGCTTAGCCCCGTTACATCTTCCGCGCAGGACGACTCGATCAGTGAGCTATTACGCTTTCTTTAAATGATGGCTGCTTCTAAGCCAACATCCTGACTGTTTTAGCCTTCCCACTTCGTTTCCCACTTAGCCAATTTTAGGGACCTTAGCTGGCGGTCTGGGTTGTTTCCCTCTTGAGTCCGGACGTTAGCACCCGGTGCTCTGTCTCCCAAGCTGTACTCTGCAGTATTCGGAGTTTGCCTTGGTTTGGTAAGTCGCCATGACCCCCTAGCCAAAACAGTGCTCTACCCCCGCAGGTAATACTTGAGGCACTACCTAAATAGTTTTCGGAGAGAACCAGCTATTTCCAAGTTTGTTTAGCCTTTCACCCCTATCCACAGCTCATCCGCTAGTTTTGCAACACTAGTCGGTTCGGACCTCCAGTACCTGTTACGGCACCTTCATCCTGGCCATGGATAGATCACTTGGTTTCGGGTCTACACCCAGCGACTGAACGCCCTGTTCGGACTCGATTTCTCTACGCCTCCCCTATTCGGTTAAGCTCGCCACTGAATGTAAGTCGCTGACCCATTATACAAAAGGTACGCCGTCACCCCTAAGGGCTCCGACTTTTTGTAAGCATGCGGTTTCAGGATCTATTTCACTCCCCTCCCGGGGTTCTTTTCGCCTTTCCCTCACGGTACTGGTTCACTATCGGTCGATGATGAGTATTTAGCCTTGGAGGATGGTCCCCCCATGTTCAGACAGGGTTTCTCGTGCCCCGCCCTACTTTTCTCTAGCCCAGTACCACACGTCTGTTTTCGCATACGGGGCTATCACCCACTATGGCCGGCCTTTCCATGCCGCTTTGCTAACAGTCGCGCTATCACTAGAAGGCTCCTCCGATTTCGCTCGCCACTACTTTCGGAATCTCGGTTGATGTCTTTTCCTCGAGCTACTGAGATGTTTCAGTTCACCCGGTTCGCCTCGCTGACCTATGTATTCAGTCAGCGATACCCTTGCGGGTAGGTTTCCCCATTCAGAAATCTCCGGATCAAAGCTTATTTGCCA